>JASJEI010000452.1 GCA_030064795.1 Pleurocapsa sp. MO_226.B13
CAAGATTGGAAAGTAGGTCGGGATAATTAAACTCAACTATGTTTACTTTTGTCAAGTAGATTTAATCCTTTGATTGATATTAAGTTGAAGCGAATTTACATTTTGTTACATACTTCAGGTTATTTATGTCTGTCTACATTATCTTCTGGTAGCTTTAATCAATGTTGCTTCTATTGAGATAATAAAGCGATCTCGTCCCTCATTTCCTGCTAATGGCTCCTCACCAAATAATTCTGTAATAATGCCGTTACCGACTCCACCGAACAATAGATCGTTGTTTTCAGGTACAAAAATGCGCTCGCTTCCTGCATCAGCTTGAGAGCAATAGTGGAAACATCAGATCGATCGATGCTGTCAATGTTGAATAGATCGCCTACATCGGTGTTTATTTAATCTCAATTTACCCTTATTGATATTTATATTATATCTAGTTCTTGACTTGTTTTCACATAGTTACTAATAGGCTAAATTATTATATTGTTATTGGAACTTTGATTAAAGACGATTGATTGATTCTTTCTCAATAATGGTGTGTGCTTCCCACTCTTTTAAGGTCTGAGGATAGTCGAGACGATAATGTCCTCCTCTACTCTCCGTGCGGAAAATAGCACTCTTTAGGATTAGATGACTAATATCGAGCAAATTTAGGGTTTCGGCATAAAGTTTGAGCCGTGATTCGGCTTGAGGAGAGTTAAATTTGATTTCTTGTTGAGGAGATAAATCGATCGCGTATTGAGATAAAGGTAGATCGACCAACTGCGATCGCCATAACTCCACCGTCGCGATCGCTTTTTGCATTATTTCTGCTTGGCGACAAATTCCCGCACTCTGCCAAATTAAATCGGGTAGTTGGTTTCTAATTTTATCTACCAATTCAATTGCTCGCGACCAATCCGTGTCAACTACTGTTATTTCTGGAGCATAATCGATCTCTGGGGTGTTGAGTTCTAGTTTGGCAAGTTGGGAAGCATAAACCACACATTCGAGCAGAGAATTACTAGCAAGACGGTTTGCCCCATGTACCCCCGTACTAGCAGTTTCTCCTACCGCATACAATCCAGGAATAGAAGTTCGATTCATCGTATCTACTTGAATACCTCCCATCCAATAATGAGCAGCAGGGGCGACGGGAATGGGCTTGGTAAATAAATCTACATTCCAATGTTGGCAGACGCGAATAATATTGGGGAAACGATAACGAATCCGATCTTCAGGAATCGGTCTGAGATCGAGAAATACATTATCTTCCCCAGTCTTTTGTAGATGAGTAAAAATAGCCCGACTCACTACGTCTCTGGGGGCTAATTCTCCTTGGGGATGATAGTCAAAAGCAAAGCGTCGTCCTGTTTTATCTACCAAATGCGCTCCTTCCCCTCTAACTGCTTCGCTGATCAAAAAGCGCGGTGCGCCAGGCACGGTTAGGGCTGTAGGATGAAACTGGACAAACTCTGGATCTCTGATTACTGCACCACTCCGCCAAGCGATCGCTACGCCATCTCCCGTACTGACGGCGGGATTAGTTGTCTGAGAAAACACCTGTCCCCCTCCTCCTGTAGCTAAAATAACCGCCGAAGCACCAATCCAGCCGATCTTGCCCCCTTGCAAGATACTCAGTCCCTGACAGTTTCCCGTCTCCTTGTTGAGCCACAATTGCAGGGCGAAGGCTTGAGAAATGACTTGAATATTATCCCGTTGCAACACTTGTTGGGCTAAAGTCGCCACAATCGCCCTACCCGTAGTATCCGCAGCATGAAGTACCCGTGGACGAGAATGGGCAGCTTCTAGGGTCATCGATAGCTGATTCTGATGGCGATCGAAGGCAACTCCCATCTCGACTAAGGATTTAATTGATTCGGCAGCATTTTCTACTAAAAACTCGACTGAGTTGCGATCGCACAAACCCGCCCCAGCTTTTAAAGTGTCTTCTAGATGCAACTGAGGAGAATCGTCGGGACTTATTGCTGCTGCAATTCCCCCTTGCGCCCAATCACTTGCACCTGTGTTAAGCTTTTCTTTGGTAATCAGAACCACTTTGTATTTAGGAGGCAAACACAATGCTCCATAAAGTCCTGCTGCACCCGAACCTACTACTACGACATCAAACTTAGGATAATTCAATTTAAATTACTTTGACAGATCTTGATTGGGATTTATCATGCCACATAGCGACAAAAAAACCACGTTTATCTAGCAAACGCGGTCAAAATTAATTTGATTATTAATTTTTAGTATAGTCCAGGGTTATAGCGATCGCCTCCAGCATTCATAGAAGCTGCAACGTCTGTAACGACAAATTTATCTAAGTTTGCCTGCAAGCGTTCGAGTTGAGTATCGCTCAAGCCAGGAATATCCAAGACATCCTCTACATTTTCGTAGGGTGCATTTTGAATAATTTTGCTAGCTAGAGTTGGATAAAATCCTCTTAGCTGACGAAATTCTCGGACATCGCTATTGTTTAAGTCTAGTTTGCCTTTGACTAATTCTCTACGTTTGGCATCAGCAGTATTTACACGGGCCAAAAGCACGGGAGACTCTAAGTTGAACACTCCCATTTCACTAGCCTGGGCCGCGCTGGCAAACCCCACCGAACCCACAACCAATAACAAGGCTGCTAAAATGCTTACCACTCTCTTCATCAATTTCAATTCCTCCTAATCTGAAGATGCTTTACTCACAGAGAAATGTTTTATTTTCTCTATAAATATTAAGTTTTGTTTTCTATTGTTTTTTCCTGTAGTTCCTATGCCTGCTAGGCAGATGGAACTTTTAAACGGATAGCTTCGATCTATATAATAATTCTTTCATCCCATTTTTGAAATACTAAAGTTCTAGTTCTAGATTTGGACTCGACAAAATCAGTGACTAATAGACATAATTAAGCTGTTTATTAGCTGAGTTTTCCTCAAGGGAATTGTGATGCCCTCTATTTCTCTTGATTGTTTACTGAGACAAAGCAATAGATTCACTACATTAAACTATCGATAAAATGGAGATGTCGTGCCATTTTGTCAGCAATTCTACGGACAAATAACATATACTTAACAATGAGTAGCTATTATCGCAAGTCAACAAAAAAGAAACCAGTTTTGAAAGAGTTTAAAGTTTTAATTACTTCAATTGTCATCTTTTGGGGTATAGAAATTTTCGATTACGCTGTTTTTCAAGGCAGCTTGGATCGATATGGCATCCAACCCCGTGAAACAGCAGGGCTGTTAGGAATTTTATTTGCTCCTTTTCTCCATGGAGGATTTGCTCATCTGATGGCAAACACCATCCCCTTTATTAGTTTGGGATGGTTAACTATGCTGCAACGAGAACGCGATTTTTATATTGTTTCTCTAATCAGCGCACTGGTAGGTGGTATTGGTGTCTGGCTATTTGGCGCGCCTAATTCAGTTCATATCGGTGCAAGTATTCTTATTTATGGCTATTTGGGATTTTTGCTGCTCAGGGGCTATTTTCAAAAGAATTTTCCCTCGATCGCTCTTTCCATATTTGTAGCTATAGTTTACGGTGGCTTAATTTGGGGCGTATTTCCCTCACAAATGGGAATCTCGTGGCAAGGACATTTATTTGGCTTTATTGGTGGTGCGATCGCCGCGAAAATGATTGCCCAAGAAAAAAGAATTTCCTAGCCGAGGGAATTATTCAATCGTCTAAATGACGATCGCTCCGTCAATTAGCTTTGCCTGCAAATACGATCGATAGCGCCGCTCGAAGCCAGAATTCTCAAATTTTTGAGAATATATTCACTTTGCCTAGTTTTCGCGCTTCTGTTCTAGGTGGTAATCATGGCGATCGCCACAATCTCCATCTCGAACGAGTAGTATTTATGTTGTGATAAAAAGTATATTTACTTTAGATAATCTTTATTAAAAATTTATGCTTGTGACAGTATATTGTGACAGTATATTTAGTGAAATAATTTAAAATATACAAGTTTAAGTGGTTAAATATATTTAGAATATTACTGATGGGATACTTGCCATAGTTTTGTAACAAACATAAATATAAACTAGCTACGATGAATAGAAAAAACATTTATACCATAGCGTTACTCGGTTGTGCGATCGCTTTAAGCACCTCTCCCCTACGAGCAGAAGAAAATTCTCAAGCTAAGGCTGCTGAGAGCATCTTTGTCTGTGCGACTCAACAAGATGCACCGACAATGTATGCCTATACTCCAGGAGAAATCAACTTAACGCCCTTGATGACTTGGCACGCAGAATATTTACTACCAGAACAATCAGGTGCAGAAATTTGCCAAGAAACTGCAACCAAACTACAGGCTTCCATCGAGCAACAAGAGAGAAAATACTTAAAAACAGATACACCCAAAGAAACTAATTCAGTGTGTTTGGTTACAGAAGAAGATGGAACTTGTACCAGCGAAGCCAGCGAACAGCTATTTAGTGTCAACCCCAACTATAATGCTGGCTGCGTCTTAGAGAACAAAAAGCCCATAGAATGCATGGCTCTAAACGTCAGGGGAGTCTATAGTTTTGAGGACAAACCATACCAGCCACTATGGTGGCCTTGGTAGTCTATTTAAGTCGGCTCATCAAGCAGCTACAGGTAAATAAAACTTAATGCTCTCACGCCAAGATTTAAAATTAATTAAGTAAGAAAAACTAAGTAAAAGTATTTAGTTAATTTCAATGAATCGGTTGGACAGTTTTCAGGGCAAAACTGGGAAAATAGTAGAAAAATAAACACCTAAAAATAATTTGTTTGAGAAGCTAATTCAAGATCGAAGCAATAACCTACTTCAGCGCGTAAATGAAATTTGTAACCAAGCCCCTATTAGTGCTGTCAATCGGCTTAATCTCAATCAATAGCTTCTTTTTTTCTCTTGTTCGTCAAGTAAAAGCAGAACCTGTTAATAGCAGATCGTCCCATTTACGACCGACAAATACAGCAATCAAAGCGATCGCGTCTGATAAGTTACCGAATAAAATCATCCCTACAGGGCGATCGCAATTAGAATCAACTTTTGACATGGCGCTCGATCCTTCTAGTTCAAATTCGTCAGAAAGTGGCACTCCTTCTCTACGCCGTCAACCTACAGGAGGAGAAAGATTTGAACCAAAAAGAATACCGTTACGCATTCCCATGCCCAAACGACCTTATCGGGCTTCTCCTAGTATTACCATTATCAATCCTTCTGCTTATGGCGCATCCTGGAGAACCTTTGGGATTGGTTTTGGTTTTCAAGAGCGGGCGCGTTTTACAAACGAAGGTGATGGGGTGATTGGTTTGGGTTTTGGTTTGGGAAATCCCCAAAAAAATCTAGGAGCGCAAATTGGAATTAGTTTAGTTGATGTCAGTTCTCCCTTTAGCGATGGTGCAGTAAATCTTAAATTACATCGCCGATTGCCACAAGATTTTGCGGTCGCTTTTGGGGTTCAAGGTATTACTACCTGGGGCAATACAGATGGAGGTTCTTCTGTGTACGGCGTGACTACCAAAAGGTTCAAGCTACGTAGAGATAGAACCAAACCTTTTAGCGAACTATACACGACATTAGGATTAGGCGGTGGACAATTTCGTTCCGAGTCAGATATTGATAACGGCAACGAAACCGTTGGCGTATTTGGTAGTGTTGCAATCAAAATTATCGAACCTCTCGGCTTTGTAAGTGAATGGACTGGTCAAGACTTAACTATTGGTCTTCCGATTGTTTTGTTTAGAAGCCAACCTTTAGTAATCGTACCTGCTGTTACCGACGTTACTGGTACGGCAGGAGATGGAACGAGATTTGTTGTCGGCGTTGGCTATAGTTTTTCATTCTAAAAATACTAAAAATACATTTAAAGGAAATATCGAGATGAAATTATTTCAATTACCCCTCAAAATAGCTTTAGTACTGATTTGGTTTTTGGTTGCAGTCAATCAGGTTCGCTCTCAATCGGGCAATATGTCTGATATTACTCTGCCCAATCCTGGTGAAGTGACTCCAGATACTTCAGGAGAAGATCTAGACACCTCTGACGGTCAAGTTAGTACGGGAGAAGAGACAGATACTCCTGAAACTGATGTTGCTGCCGAAGAAGGTCAAACACCAGATAGCGAAGTCGGTGCGGCAGAAGAAACCGATCCCGCCAGTGAAACACCTACGGAAGAAGCGGTAGCGGGTGATGGAGAAACTTCAGGAGAAGATGTAAACGTCGATGGTGGTGATGTTGTTGATGATGGAATTGCCGAGGGAAAAACTGCTGACGAGAATGTAAGGGATGCGATCGCTGATGGCGATGATACTCCTGAAACCGAAGTAGTTGCTGAGGAAAGTCCATCTCCCGATGAAGATAATTCTGGAGTTAATTTAAGCGAAAATACCGCAGGCGATTCAGGAATCACCACAGAAGATAATGCCGTTCCCGATGTGGCAGAAACTCCATCAGAGTCAACAGTTGAAGCAGATTCTAATTTAAATACCGAGAGCGAAAATAATACGTCTCAATCAACTCCTGAAACTACTGAAGAGACAACTAGCGACAGCCTTGAGACAGATCCCGTTGCCGAAGACTCTTTAGAAGTAGAAACTAGCCAAGAAACCACTAGCGATAGCACTGAAGTCACTGAGGAAACCACTACCGACAGTACTGAAGTCACCGAGACAGGTACTGTTACAGAAGATTCTACAGAAGTAGAAATTGCCGAGGAAACCACTACCGACAGTACTGAAGTTACTGAGACAAATACTGTTACAGAAGATTCTACAGAAGTAGAAATTGCCGAGGAAACCACTACCGACAGTACTGAAGTTACTGAGACAAATACTGTTACAGAAGATTCTACAGAAGTAGAAACTACTGAAGAGACAACTAGTGATAGTAATGAAGTTGCCGAAGATACTACCGAAGCAGATGTTGTTGCTGAAGATACCTCAGAAGCCAAAGAAGCTACTAAAGAAAAATTAACAGACGAATTAGCTGAAGAAGCTGAAGAAAATGACACTACAGCCACTGAAGAAACCGAAGAAACTGAAACAGCCGAAGGAGTGTCAGAAGAAACCGAAGAAGCAGAGGTAAGTCAAGAAACAGAAGAGGAAACCGAAGAGACTGAAACAACTGAAGAAAGCGAAGAGGAAGAAAAAGTAGCAGAAGACGATAACAATCCTCAAGATCTGGGACAAGAAGTAGATCGTATTGCTTATGAAGCACTGGTACAAGAATCACCTACCCATTTAGCAATACAGATGCAAGAAGAACTCCAGCTAACCCAACTGATGGATACTTCTGGATTGCAGCTTTATGGTCAAGTCCCTTCTGTCAAAGATATTTCTCGTAGACTGGCCGAACTCGGCGAGCAAACAGGCAAAAATCCGGCGTTTATTAATATATCTCTTCAGTCTAATCAATTAGAAGCATTTGTCGTGCTGCCTGACGAAACCAAATCCTCTCAGAGTGAAGAATCTTTATTAGCATCGAGAAATCTCAACAAAATAGATTCATCCGCCACACCTCAAGCAGTAACAGTGCGCGAAACCGTAAAAGATACTTCCCGCAAAGACTTAATGGCGATCGCCACTCAATTTCGGGAAGAAGTTAGTGATTCGAGCAAGCTAAGCCAAAGCAGCTACTTGGAATCGGCTCAACAACTGTATCAAGTTTTAATTGAGCCGATTGAAGACGAACTAGAAGCCAACAATATCGATATTTTGGTATTTTCAATGGATTCTGGACTGCGTCTGTTGCCTTTGGCAGCACTCCATGATGGCGAACAATTTTTGATTGAAAAGTATGCGGTGGCACTAGTACCTAGCTTTGGTTTGACAGATACTCGCTATGTAAACCTAGATCGAAGTTCTATTTTAGCCATGGGAGCATCAGAATTTACAGAACAGGCCGCTTTACCCACCATGCCTATCGAATTAGAAGCAATTGTTAGTCAACCTCGTCAGGGAGAAATCTTTATTAACGAGCAATTTACTATTTCTAACTTTAAAGCCCAAAATAGTCGCCAAACTCCCTTTCCCATCGTTCATCTAGGAACGCACGCCGAATTTAAAGCTGGTCACTTAAATGATTCTTACATCCAGTTTTACGATGACAAATTAAAAATACCTCAATTACAAGATTTATCTAATGAATTAGGTTGGAATAGTGATGCTACTCCAGTCGAACTTTTGGTTTTGAGTGCTTGCGAAACGGCTTTAGGTGACGAAAATGCAGAACTAGGTTTTGCGGGATTAGCAGTACAGGCGGGTGTAAAATCAGCACTAGCAAGTCTTTGGTATGTTAGTGATGTTGGTACGCTGGCTTTGATGGGAGAATTTTACGATCGCCTGAGTGATACCCTGATTAAAGCCGAGGCTTTGCGTCAGACTCAATTAGAAATGCTGGAAGGGAATGTCAAGGTTAGTAACAAACAAGTTAAGTTATCTAACGGACAAAACTTAAGTTTGCCCCCAGAGTTTCCCGATGGTACTTTGGCTCTTTCTCACCCCTATTTTTGGTCGGCATTTACCCTGATTGGTAACTGGAATTAACAATATTCTTCTTTAGTTCGCGATCGCCCTGGGAGTTTTTCTAGGCGATCGCACCGAGAATGTCTATTTGTCCCCAACTTTAGCAACTAGGGAGCAAAACAAACTCCCTAGAAAATCTAATCTCTGACGATAAAGTCATCGGTCGAAAGACTATCGACATCAATTAAGATCAGAAAATGACCGCCACTACCAAAACCAGAACCCGCATCATTCTGGTTATAGAACATATTCCCCGTACCGCTGCTAAAAACAATTAAGGCTTCAGAACTAGCTGCTAAACTATCTTGTGCAACCACGGCAAATTCACTCTCTATACTCATTCCCATGCCATCTTGAGAATTAAGAGCCGTAAAGGTAGTTTTATTAAGATGAATCCGATCTATACCATCGCCAAAATCCTCAATCGAATCTATACCGATTTGCTCTTGGTCAAA
>JASJEI010000453.1 GCA_030064795.1 Pleurocapsa sp. MO_226.B13
CAGTAACCTCAGCAAACAATTTCGCCAAGTAATGGGGATGACACCCAAAACCTTTAGAGGCTAAGAATGACGGTCAAGCGCATTTGAACAACAATTTACAATCCTAGAAAATTTCTTGCCTGAAAGTCATTTAGAAGTTTGACATGAATAATCCCCTGGTGCATTTTGATTGTCCAGAATGCTGCTGGGTAGATGAGTCTCTTCATTATCAATAAAATAGTTATGTGTATGAGGAAGATTTTGTCATGCGTTTGATACACGATTTCAAACCGTTTGTCCCATCTAATGATTACGCTGTATCGAAATCATTCTATGAATCTATTGGTTTTACAATTAATTGGGATGATGGAGAAATTTGCGAAGTAGACACCAATTTTGGCTATCGCTTCCTGCTACTGCCAAAGAACCATAACAACTATGCTCACAGCCTAATGCTACATTTTCTGGTTAACTCTGCCCAAGAATGGTACGACCACTTCAACAGTGTACAGTTGTCCGAGAAATTTGAAGGTACGAAAGTTGCAGCACCTAAACTGATGCCATGGGGTTTATTGATAACTTATGTTTGGGACCCTTCTGGAGTATTGTTACATTTTGCTGAGAGACCGAGCGAAACTACAGAACAAAACGCTGCCTAGAAGTATCTAACACTCAGACACTCAGATAGAAAGATGATTTACTCGCTCTAATTTGGATGAATGTTGTAAGGCACTACATTTTCCTGTTCATTCGGATCGTTACGTGAAACAATGGCGCGGGCTGGTTCAGTTTGACTCAAGTTAATCGCAGTATGAGGAACCCCTGGTGGAATAAAGAGAAAGTCTCCCGCCTGATTGATGCTTGATTTTTCCAGTTTGGTGCCATATCGCGTTTCAACCTGTCCTTCGAGAACATAGATACCAGTTTCAAAGCCTTGGTGAAAGTGAGGAGCAGCGATCGCACCAGGTGGAATAACTACTAAGTGCATCGATAAGCCAGTTGCCCCTGCGGTTGCACCTGAAATACCGACAAAATAAGGGAGCTTTTGGCGCGTCATCACCCGACACTCGGGGCGAATTGTGATTAGGTCAGCATTGTTGTGATCTGACTTACCGTTGGAATTGCTCATCTACCAGATAGATAGTTTGGTTATGAATAATTATACAAATATCTTTGAGGGCGATCGCTCTAGGCAAAAAACCAGTCTCACTATAAGGCTGGCATAAACTGAATATGAGAACGGTGGGACTCGAACCCACAACCAAACGATTAAGAGTCGCTTGCTCTGCCAATTGAGCTACGTTCCCAAGTGCAAATCCACCTCTAGATTAAAGCGATCGCAAGCCAGATATTATTTGAAATATCTACTGCTTCAGTTCATTCTACGAAATCTGTATTTTGTGTAGTTGCACTTTAACTTCAGATTATTACTATTTTAGGTCAACTTGCTATTGCAACTTATTTCTAAGCAACTGGTTTAGTCCTAATGATTGAGTGTGCTGTGGGATATTGGGGTTTGACGATGTAGAACTCAGTTGAAGTTCCGGTAATTCCGTAACTCGGTAATAGACGCGATCGCCTCTAGCTGACAAAAACGGACATAATTCGCAAATATTCTTAAAAAGACAGAATTCTCTGAGAAATAAGAGATAGATTGAAGGTAAAAGACCTCTCTCTCTTCTATGAATGCTGCTATTGAATCCAAAAAAGCAAAACCAGAACTAATTTATCAAGGTATTGGTGTCATCTGCGGTTGCGTAACAGTAGATGCCTCTGAAAAATACTTCATCGATATAGAAGGAGAAAAATTTGGGTTTCAACCGACCAAATCAGTCAGAACTAGACTAACCGAATGCCTAGAACAAGATCCTAATACCGAGGTCTATCTAAGAGTCTATCCTGTCTATAGTTATAAGCATCATCAGCTATGGTTTACTGCTACCAAGGTTTACAGTAATAAGCCAGAATTAGCTCAAATCAATCAATTTATCCTAGCTGGAATCTGGCAATATATCCCCCAACTTCCCGACCAGCCCGTAATGTCTATTTACCGCAATAGTCTAAGAGGTAGAGAGAAAATCGAGTCGGTCAGAACCAATCATCTGCCCGTGCGGGGTTTTGTCGAATCAGCCTATCGTTACCAAGAAATTAATTCATCAGAAAACCCACCAAAGCGTAGATTTTATCGATTGCTAGTTCGCTTAAATCCCCAGCAACAGACATTTGAGTATCTATCATTACTGGAGAGTAGCGAAAACGTTCCGAATTACATTAGGAAGAAGAAGAAAAAGACCAAGAAAAAACGAAAGCCATCTCAGCCAGACCCCATCAAAAAAGTCAAGCAGATGAATTTTTCCTTACTCCAAAAAAACGCTATTAAGCTCAGAGAAGCTGGCTTTTTTGAGGGCAAAGTATCGGGTAAAGGCATCACCAAAGAGACACTGCGTACCAAAGTAGAAGACAGCCTTAGCAATCATCCTGAAGCGGTCAAGGTGTTGAGTCATAAGTGAAACTCTGTTTAACCGCTCTTTAAGGATTAATTTACCAGGTACTTACTACGTCGCTGGCAGTTGTTCTATTCCAATAGTTAATTTAGAATTATTCCCGTAATACCCACTCACCAGGGGCAATGTTTAAAGATGAATCTATCAGATACCCCCATAAGTTAATTTCATCACCAAGCCCTTCGGGCTTAAGTCAAAAGTCAAGAGTCACGCATTCAAAAGTAAGATGAAGTCCGAAGTTGGTCTGAACACATGCGGGCAAGCCCTTTGTCGTCTTTAAAGACGAAAAGAAAGAAAATATATTTCAATTCTTGAATCCTCTTACGTGACTGAAGAGGTTAAAATGCGTGACTTTTGACTTCTAACTTTTGACTTGTGAAAGCCAACTCGCACAAAATCTCCTGAATGATGGGCTACTTTACCAATGGACAATTGATAATTGACAATTGATAATTATTTAATTAGGTTAAAAGCCTACATGCGGCAAACCTTCGCCTTTGTCGTTCACGAAGAAATAAATAAAAATAAGTTTTTCCTTAATTTCAATCCTCTTCTTTTAAGGAGAGGTGCTTTCTCGTACGCCCAGTTCGTCGTCCATGCGGCTAAAGCCTTTGGCGACGACTTCGCAGCTTCACTGCGTGCGTCCATTGTTCATTGTCAATTGTTGAAATATCCATCCCTTGAGCCAGCCCCAGGTACTTTTAAACCAAACAATCTCTTTATCTTGGTAATCCGTTAATTGAGGTCTTGATGGAGAAATAACAGTATTTCCTACCTCAGACGAACGATCTAAATCGTTCGATTTATTATCTACTTTTTCTGTAACAGAAACACTATCTGGTTTATCTACATTTTTAGGGGGTTCTGTTACAGGGTCTAAGCCTTGTGGAGTAATGGATCTAGCAGATCGTTCGACTAGTTTTGATTCGGCTCGATTTGTTGCTAATTCAGACTGCTTTTCTTGAATATATTTTATTTTTTCTGTGACTTGATCAGTCAATGACCAGTCTAAATGTTCTACTTCATCTCTTAGATATTTTTGGTACTTATTGCCGATACATTGGAGAATTACCTGTCGGTCATCATCTTCAATAAGTTGGCGATTAAGCTGATAAATTCTGATAGACTCCAAGCTTACTCGAACTTGTTTTGATTGCCAGCCATGACCGAGCATACGGAGTAAACTACCAACATAGCGAATTGGATGTTGACCAGGAGAACGCCCTAAAACTTGCCTGTATTTGGTCTTGTGTCCTTTGTTCCAGATAGCTAAGATCTCAGGAGACTCATTGGTGTATTGATTATCTAGATTATTGAGTAGCTCGTGAACTCCCAATTCCCGCAAAGCGGAAATCGTTGCCAATCTAGTTTTGATTTTCCAAAGAGATACCTGTTCGTATTCAATGAACTTACGACAAAGAAAATGATATTTCTCCTGTTGTAGCGTTTTAGCTACATCGGGGTTGTTCAGCAACCAGAACAATTCTTGTTTTTCAATGAATCCAGGTTCGGCATAGCGAAGCTTATAAATCAACTCTGGATTCCATCGTTGGCTGTCTTCAATTCCTGGCAATCGTCGTTTTAACAGAGCTTTAATTAGCTTACACCGATCCTCCCAACCAGCATCGAATGCTAAAGGCTTGTCTGCTAATTCTGGGGGAATATCTTCAGAATTAAAAATATCTTGGCAGTTATGCTCTTTGACGAATTTAGTTGCTGCTTTAACTTCCTGCTTAATTTCCCAACTATCTTTGCCAGTAACTAGATTTACGGAATATCCGTGAGCTTCTAATGATTCGAGTACGCATTCGCGTAAATTACTCTTTTCATAGTTGGCAATTGCTGTGAGTTGATTAGCAGTATTGTAATGAGGAGTTTTACTTTGACGGAATACCGAGCGGATTTGAGAGATTAGCAGTTCTTCATCCTCTTCTCCTGCCATACTGAGCCTAATGTCTCGAACGAGGTTTTGGTCGACCACTTTAGCTATTTTGTCAGCCAAGGGGCTTCTAATAGTTTCTGATTCAGGTAAAGACACCCACTGTTTGCACCAGAAATATTTAGGGCAAGATACATCGCGAATGCGAGCCATCAACTGTAAAATAGCATCCACTTGCAATACGCCAAAGAAAAAGCAGAAGTGATGGCTGAAATAGTTAGTGATACTAACATCAACTCCCGATTCAGCCGATGGGGTATAGATTAAAACATCGGGTTTATATTTAGTTAGGTAGCGATCAGCTTGAGAAGTGCGCTTCGCGCAATCGCTGGGACTGATGTTCTGATTCTCATTTTTCTTTTTTGTTCCGCCTCCTCCTAAGAACTCTTTGACAGATTTTTCCTTGACGGTTTTAGAATCTATGCGTAAGACGTCATAGCCTCGTTCGCTGAGTAAATTATCCAAAGATTCGCCAAATACTTGAGAATCCAAGCCGATGGCGGGAACGGGAGCAAAATTTAATAGTTCGTCTAGCCAGGGAGAGCGATCGTTGACTTTAAGCTTGCCATCAATCTCTACTCCCATTAAAAAGTTAACTGGGGCTTTATTGTTTCTCCAGGTATTTTCGATAGTGCTAATTTTTTTGTCTGGGCAGAGTGCAGTTAAGTAACCCACCACCCAATCTGCCATCATGCCATCGAGACAGATCAAGCGCTCGCAGCGACGAATTGCTTCGGCGAATAGATTGAGAATGCGTTCGCGGTTTTTGACAGTTTGAGAGAATAGTCCGTGACGAATTACAGAACAAACTTCATCTAGGATGAGAACTTTACCCTCAAAGTCTGAGGGTTTAAATCGCCAAAGAGAATCTATACAGAGGGCAATTCGAGAAGAGTCCCAACCAATTAGATTGAGTCCATCGTGTTCGTGTAGATGATAAAATCCCGAATCAGCGCACCATTGTAGCAATAAGGTATTGCGATAACCGAGACAGATTGCCCCCATATCTTTAAGCTCTGCTAACCATTTAACTAAATTAGTAGTTTTGCCAGAGCCTGTAGTGCTTTTGATAAAGGTAGCAGTATTACTAGCTGGTAATTTTGATTTAAAGTGGCGTTGATGAATTTGTTTTTGGGCGGTGAAATGTTTTGATTTGCGCCATGAATCTCTTGTCCCGGCAATGTATTGTTGTTTTTCAGCTAGAGAAATGAAAGCGTCAGGTGAAAGATAGGTAATTTGTGAAAGAGTCACCCCAAAGATTTCATCAATATCCCCATCTTCTTTTGTTATCTGCTGCCACCAAGCTACTTGAACGTCATAGTTCCACTGTTTGAGTAAGCCAAAGACTTTTTTATACTGATTGAGAACATTGGGGTTTATTACTGCCCCAGCATCGGGATAAAGGATAATCTCTTGGGCTGACAAATGTTCTAAAGTGTCAAAAAGAGTTTTAGAGGAAGAGGCAAAATTACCCCCACTCGCACCGATGACAGGGATCTTTAGCAGATGTGATGCAATGTGGGGCTTAATTGTAGTTCCTTCAGTCAGCCCTACAACTCCCCTCGTCGCATTAGGGACAGTAGAGTTGGGTATCCAAACTCCTAGGGGTAGTTCGCCATATTGCTTGTTATGGGAAGTTGGTCGGTGATGTCGTTTCCTCTCTGAAGCAGCCCAGATGTATTTAGCTTGACTATTATTATCCTGTCTTAATTGCCAGGAAACATATTGCCCGACTTGGTTACGGATAGGACAGAGAATACCCGATTCTGGAGTTAGTAAAGATTCTCCTCCGAGTCTTACCCCTGCTAAGTTGTCATCAACAGGTATAGCTAATTTTTGCCATTTACCAACGCTGCGATAACCAGCGTCGTCAATTTGCTCGTCGGTTAGTCCCCGATCTCTTAGGTGTTGTCGATGTTTTCCGCTCAGAGAAAGTTGAGATAATATCTGTTTGATCAATTTATCTTTTTCTCGGTCGGGCAGAGAACGAGCCTGTTTTTCTAAAAGCTTTTGTTCTCTAATTTTTTGACGAGTTTCTGGTGATTGCTTCCATTTGGCAAGGTTTTCTGCCCTCTGTGCTTCCACATCTGGAGCATAAGCCCACATATTGAAGCCCCAGGCATCTTTTCCGCGAAATATCCAGTCATCAGGAGTGGTGGTGTTATCTCGACAGTGAACTAGCTTGGTAGTTTGGTTTTCTCGGCAATCATTTCTCGCACCATTACATACAGGGCAGTTACGGCGGTTGTAGCGAATCCAGTTCATCTTAAGCTACCTCCTGAATGTAGTTGGGAGGGTTAAGAAAATGGCTGTTTCGCCTTCTTAGCTGGTCAAGTAGAGAGGTTTCGCGGTGGGAATCATCCCCAGAATAGGTCACGGTTCTATGTTCAATTACAAAGTTTGCAAAAGATGAAGTGATGAACCGTATTTCACGATTGTTGTGCTAACCTGTTCTATAATATGAACAAGCACAGCGTTCACAGCGCTATGCCACTGAATGTGTTGACACATGATGTGAACAAGCACGTTAATCTATTCCGCAAAAAGGCGTATGTCCTTAAAAAGACATAATTCTCTTTCCGCGAATACGGCGTGTTTTCAATCAACTAAACCAAAAAAACCTGTTCCTGGTCATCGGTATAGTTAGTCTCAAACAACGGTTAGATATTTATAATGACTAGCTGTTTCTTTCAAAATCGTTCCGTACATAATCACACCATTCCAGTTCCCCAACCTTCGTGGTGTGATTTGGTGTATGGGCGAGTAGAAAGTAACAACTTGCTACATTTTCTATCCTATTCACCTCATCAATATAATTGGATAAATTATCTAACAAAAATCGATAAATAGCTGGCTTTTCGGCTATAACTAAAAACTTCTTAATCATTCTCTAGTTCGCCTGAGCTAGAGATGTTTGTTTTTGGGGGTGTTTTTTCTGTTTGATCGTGGGTGTCGTTAAACGTCGATTTTTTGACAGGCGACAACATTGAAAGAGATGAAACTGCTCCCCTGACTTGCTCGGGCTTGACCTCTAGGTATTTTTGTAATTCGCTTAGGCTCTTGTGACCGCTCACTTCTTGTATTATGCGCAGCGGAATTCCTTCATTGCTCATCAAGGTTAACGCAGTTCTTCTAAAACTGTGAGTAGAAACTCCTTGCACTCCAACTTGATTACAGGCTTGGCGTAAAATTCTGCTAGCAGAATCTGGACATAAATGTCCCGTTTGCCCTACCCCAGGAAAAAAGAACCAAGTGCGGGGGGATGGATAATAGTTCAACAGCATACTGCGTAAATCTTCAATTACGGGTATACAGCGCGTGGCTAATTTTCCCTTGGTGTTGCCTTTGCGAAAGATAATTTCAGGTCTGACTTGCCCCAGACGGTAGTAGACATCAGTTGTTCGTAGAGTCACGCATTCGTTAATCCGACAGGCAGTGTAGAGACAGATAGCAAAAATAGCGCGATCGCGGTCGTTTTTGAGTCCCTCGTAAAATACGAGGTTAATTTCTTCTGTGGTGAGTATTTTTGCTTTGCCATGCCGATCTACCTTCATTTAAGCTGCCAAACTCGCTCAATAAAACTATCCTATCGGAGTTGGTGACAATCGCGAAGAGTCTGAGGGGACGAGAGTTAAGCAGTGAGTGCATTTTATTCATGAGATGGAAACAAGGAGATTAGTCGCATTTGAACAATACAAACACCGACTACTAATAGTTGTGGTAATATGGGCAAATGCACAACAAATATGTTGTGCATTTAGGATTAAAGATAAAGCGATTGTTTTCTATATGCTGCCCCCATTTAATGAAAGGGGTTTCCTTCCACCTGGAATTTATGAAACAACTTGGACTGAATTTAAGCAACGCTTTGGTTTTAATACTCACAGACAAAATTTACTCGTCGGTTTGCGGTCTGTACTCCAACTATTAGGGAGAGCTAATGTAGAGCGAGTTTATTTAGGTGGCAGTTTTGTAAGTAATAAAGAATACCCAAACGATTTTGATGGTTGTTACGACGATCTAAATATAGATTACGATTTGCTAGACCCTATATTTGATGAAGATCCAACCGCTCAACAAAATAGATTTGGAGGAGAGCTATTAGCAGATCCGATTTTTCAGGGCTTTTTTCAAACAGATCGAGATGGTAATCCCAGAGGGATTGTAGCAATCGATCCCAGAGAATTACTTCCCTAGTAAAGGAAACTACTATGATTCAAAATCAACATCAATATCAAGTAACTCAAAATAAGCTTCTCGATTTAGAACGAGGCTTAGTCGAATTAGAAAAAATCAAAGATACTTTACACCCACGTCAGTTTTTAGGGCGTAAAAATAGTTTGTTAAGAAGCATCGGCACTTTACAGCAAGAGCTCTCAGATTATGAAAGTTTAAAACAACAGCAGACATCAATCAAAATTGCATCAATTAAAGAATTACCATTAGCTCTGATCAGGGCAAGAATTGCGATGGGAATGACTCAAAAAGAGCTAGC
>JASJEI010000454.1 GCA_030064795.1 Pleurocapsa sp. MO_226.B13
GCGATCTCCTTCTTCTTGGAGTGCTTGCATTAGTTTTCTATTCTTTTTACTTCTACTACCATAGAGTCTCGCACTAAATACGGTTATTATTTCCAAAACATCCGCTGCTAAGTCTTCATCATTACTAGATTGTTCCCCTTGATGGATTAGTACTATCTCAATTCCTTGTAACTCACACAAGGAAAAGACTAATTCACTGCCAAAACGTAACAATCTATCTTTATTAGTTAATACGAGACGTTTGATCTTTCTGGACAAGATTAAATTCAGTAACTGTTGCAATCCGCGTTTCTTGTAGTTCATCCCTGAACCTAAATCTTTAATCACCTGGCAACGCCAACCTTTAGCTGCACAATAAGCTAAGAGTAATTCTTGTTGACGAATTAGATCGGCTTTTTGCTCATGGCTACTTACTCTGGCATAGCAAAGCGTCGGGTACTCATGTTGCTCACTGTTTTGTAACTTGTGAAGATCATAGTACCTTGTCCCGCCCTTAGTTTTCCTATGGGGAACTAATTCCCCTGTTTTTTCCCACTTTCTTAGTGTTGACACTGCCACTCCTAAGAGTTCGGCAGCCTCACCAATCTTAATAAATCTTTTCTCCATACTGGATATTGTATCAAATCAGGAGAGATTAGTTAAGATAAAGTAAGATTATAGTAGATTACTGGGAACAGTTAATAACCCTCACTAACGCCTAAAAGTTCGTCTCGAATTGCAAAGCTTTGTTTGACGGCAACAGTTCCCCCCAGGGGATGAACGTCTATCCCGACAATCTTTGGGGCTTGTCGATAAATTCCCTGACCCTCTACTTCTAGATCGATACGAGGTTCCCAAGTTTCTAAAGCTTCTGTGACGTACAATCGCATCAAAAACAAGGTTTCACTATTAAGAGGTGCGAAAGTTAACTCGGACAAACGACAACCAAAACTAGGACGGTATCTTCTTTCTCCTAATTCAGTACGTAAAATGATCGGAATTGCTTGTCTGACTTTTTGCTCGGCCGAACAGAGGGAAAGTCCTCCTTGTAAATCGATTTTTAAAGGAAAATTCCAGCCTTTACCCAGATAGTCTTGTCGATCGCTCATAAAAGAAATTTTCGCACTGGTTGTTCTCGTAGGTTATCAATTTAGAACTCACCAGACATTAACCATAAGGAGAAAGTTACAGCGATTTTCAGTTCAATAGAACACAGTTAGTAGGGGCGTTCGCCCTTACAGGAATTCGGAGTTAGGAGAGACAAGACATACCTTTTCTGTACAGTAGTTAGTTATTATATTAAGTACGAATGATTACTTAAAATTAAGGTTGTCCCCCAATCCCCCAATCCCCTAAGCCAAAATATTTAACTGTTCAACCGAACTTGATATTAGTTATTAATCTTTGCTTCTTCCTCACTCCCTCCAACTTCCCCCATCTTCCCCACCTAATACCAATTAGACTTAAGTCTAAACACCTCTAACCAATACTAGAACCTCGATATCGCATTTTGCTTTTTAACTCGTGAGTCCTAGCAAACCGAGGAGCATCACCTTGATGTCCCATGACAATAACGCGATCGCCAGCCTCTAAAATAACTTTGGCTGACGGATTTTTAAGCACAGTTCCATCTTGACGACGCAAAGCCACAATAATAAACGCTCTATTGCCCTGTACTTCTAATTTACTTACTGTTTTGCCGATTAACGGCGATCCTGAAGGAATTAATAATTCATCTAGTTGTACGTTGATTTGACCTAAAATTTCATCTAGATAATCACGTTCCTCTTTATTTTCCAGAAATTCGACCGCGCTAGGACGAGTAATGAGATTTGCCATCCGCATCGCACTGATCGTAGCCGGTAATACGACTCGATTTGCTCCCGCTAGCTTTAATTTTTTTTCGGTAGTAGGCAACTCACCGCGAGCTAAGATTAATAACTTGGGGTTTAAGCCACGAGCAGTTAAGGTAATAAATACATTTAAAGCATCGTCTGGTAGTACCGTCGCCAACACCTTCGCTTTAGCGATACCCACAAGTTTAAGTATGTTTTCATCCGTAGCGTTTCCTACCTGAGTTAAATAACCCATTTGTTCGGCGGTAGTCATCAAATCGCTATTGAGATCGATAATCACAAACTTTTGTCTGGCTTCTTGTAACTGTTGAGCCAAAATTTGTCCCATACGTCCAAAACCGCAGATAATTGTATGCCGATCTAAATTTTGAATTTCTTTAGTTTTACGATGAGTATCTAAAGCCCGATTGATTTCTCCTTCAGCAACCATTTGTACAAATCCTCCAACTATATATACTGCCGATGAAGTACCAGCAATGATTACTAAAATGGTAAAAATTTTTTCTGGTGCAGTTTCCAAGGGATTGACTTCACCATAGCCGACTCCAAAAATGGTAATCACTACCATGTAGATTGCTTCTAATAGTGTCCAACCAAAAAAGAGATAACCAGCAACCGCAACTATAATGGTCAGAATCAAGAGTAGCGTCCCAGTCGCAATTCTTTTAAGTGAACTCTGCATCTTGTTGGCTTATCGTTCAGAATTATTTGTTATTACCGACATTAGCGATTTAATCTCAGTACCACAATTATGTTTGTGCGATTTGATACTGAACGACCCGATCGCTAGCATTCTCTCTAAAATTAGTTGGTAACAGAGGTTGTCCCAGTATGTAGGCAAGATTTGAGTAAGAAATCCGAGCTAAACTCCAGTAATTTTAATCGAGCGAGCGAGCGCGATATTCCAACGAACAATATAATATCGCGATCGCCCAGACTCAGATGATTAGATAGTTAACTATTTTTCTAGATCGGCAGTTGCTTTTCTATTCTGCAACACTCAAAAAATTAGGTAAATCCTCAAAATCTTTCTCAACTGCTTGACAAAACTTTTTCCATTGAGCAATTGTCATCGTCGGCTCAGCTTGCCCTTTTTCCCAACGCCGAACGGTAGAAACCGCCACACCTATCTTTTTGGCTAATTTTTCTTGAGATAGTTTGACGTTTAATCTTAATTTTTTAAAAGGAGGATTAGTGTTTTGACGAAGTGAACAGTACCCTGTCGTTTTACGGCAGTACTGTTCACACTGAGAGTTTCTAGGTCTTATCATCGTATTTATAGCCTGTCATCTGAGTAGGTAGGCACAATTAATATAATCCGACTGTAGAGCAAATTTTGGAAGATCTCAACCAGAATTTTCCTGTTTCTTCTCAGGCGACAATTTATAGTTCTTTGCAAGTCCTGAGAGAAGTTGGATTAGTGGAGGAGGTTTTGTTGGATGAGGGAGTCTCCCGTTACGATGCCAATATGGAGTATCATCATCATTTTCGCTGCTCTAGTTGTGGTGCAATTGAGGACATTCCATCAAATCAATTTGAGGCTTTGGACTTAAGTAAGTTGCGTCCAGGTTTAAAGGTGACGACCTATGAAATAACAGTTCATGGAATATGCGATCGCTGTAATTGCTCTGATTCCAATTGAGAGAATTCAAGCTAACTCAAATAACCCTGTAAATATGCTTGATGTATAGCTTGAATGCGAGTACGGGCATTTAGTTTAGTCACTACATTATTGATATGAAACTTGACAGTACGATCGCTGATATATAATTTCTGGGCAATTTCGCGATCGCGCATCCCCTCGGCTAAAAGTTGAATTATTTGTCGTTCTCGACTAGAAAGATTGATTTCGGTTTGGGGTGATTCTTGATAGGGAAGAGATAATTCGAGCTGAATTAAATTGCTGTCGGGATGTTTAATTTTTAGTTTACCGCCGAGATGATTAATCACAACAGTAAGACTGCCAAAAATATTTTCTGTTGCCAAATTTGCACTTGAGACGAGCATCGCTTCTAAATAGAAGCGATCGCTTTGATAAGTTAGACGACAATAATTACAATGATTATTTTTGAGGATTTCGGCAATTCTTAAGATTAAATAGATAGCAGAAGCATTCAAAGGTATTTCCGTACCGACTAGAGTTAAGCGAACGTTAGTTAAAATCTGGGATATTTGTTCGGAAAGAGGGATGTGAGTCAACAATTTAGAGTCATAATTATTCAGCCGTGTCTGGAATTGTTCTTGATAGATGCGTGCATTATCCAAAGCTACTGCTACCGCACTACAGAGGATTCTCAAGGCTTCTAAAAACTCGGCTTTCATCGGCTGATGGCTAAAAACCGCCAAGACTCCAATTACTCTACCCCCAATAGCTAAGGGTAACCCTGCAAAACCGCAAATCTGATTGTCAATAGCCCATTGACGATCCTTTACCCAAGACTCCTGTGCCAGTTGATTGCTTAAAAAGGGAATACAGTGCTGGGCAATTTTTCCCACCTTGTAAGCACCCATCGGTACAAGAGCAAAATCTCCATCCAAGCGAGTATATAATCCCGAAGAAGCGACTAATTTTAAGCCGGTCAGATCTTTTTCTACTAGCCAAATACGCACAAAAGAACAGTCAAACTTATCTACCAAGCCAGCAGTAATTTTGCCAGCGATCGCTTCTGGTTCGAGACAGCCAGCCAGAGTTTGATTCAGGCGATCGATGTTTTGTAGTTCAAATAACAATCGAGTCGGATTAATTAGATCGTTTTTGACATCAGGCACAAGACAACAAGTAAATTAGCTTCTAAGTCTATTGAGAAGCAAGTTCCAGATTTCTCCTGTATGCAAAGTTACAAAATAATAAACAGCAGACAATTGATAATTGACAACGAAATTGTCAAATTGCTTCGTCAGCTAGGGCGTGTCATCAATTAGAAAAAGCGATCGCTCAGTATAAGGGCGATCGCCTCTAACTACTCCAATTTCAATCGCCGAGATCCAGATTGTAATCAGCCTATAATCACTCTTTACTATAGCGATTGTCAAGGAAATTCAGTACCATTGACTTCTCCAACGGCTGAAAGCGCGTTGGATTCTAACCCTGGTTATGCGTCCTAATTATTGCCACTACACACACCGAAAGACTAGCTGTCACTGGACAATATAGCCCAGTGCTGGCAGTCAAAGACCAGCTACACGCTCAAATATGCTGGTACAAAGTACCACATAGATTGCGCTTACTTGGAGCTTCCAACCTTGAAAATTTTACGAGACAAAGGCTTTTAGGCAACACTTCTTGTCTCAACCTTGTATTCTCAGTTTTCATGGTTCAGTATCAGCTTTCTTGGGTTTTTCACCATAATTGGCGCGCTGTAGGAAAATTATACAACGGCTCAAACCCTTTCTATATAAAGATTTTGTGTCTAAATTGTATAGCTTGACGACCCTTAAAAGGAGGGGCTGTCGCCTGTGGTTTCCCAGGCGTTTAAAAGCCCCGTGGTCGAGTCGAAATTCATCCTACCGCTAAAAGCAGGTAGGCTTTCTTTCTCCCGCATTTTTTGTAAATTACAGAATTTATATTTATGACAAAAAGGAGGGCAAAACTAAAAACAATTATTTTAAATAGGGTTTGCTGAATAAGTTTGAATAGTTGAGCTAAAGAAGGTTACAAGGATTTTTGGTGCAGAAAAAAGTGAGGAGAAAAGGGCGAAAAAGCCTTAAAATTCGTAAAAGACCCTTGCACTTTGCATCCCCTCACCCAGAACAAATGTACCGTAAATCTAACCAGTCGACCATTACTCCAGAAAAATTTGAATTACCTTTTGAGGGTAAATTGTCATCAGAAAACCGATGGGTAATCATGGCAGAATTAATACCTTGGTCAGAATTTGAAGAGGAATACGCGCAAAATTTTTCAGAAAAAATGGGGGCAATAGCCAAACCGTAAGGCAATGGCATTGGGAGCATTAATTATTAAAGAAAAGTTAGGGATTTCAGATAGAGAAACTATAGAACTTTCTTAAAGAAAACCCATACCTACAATATTTCCTGGGGATGTCATCTTATAGCAATGAAGCCCCGTTTGATGCATCATTGATGGTTTATTTTCGAGAAAGAATAGACTTAAATTTGGTTAATGAAGTTAATGAAAAAATGGTGAAGAATTTCCGAGAAAAAGAGTCACAAGAATCAGAAAAAAAAACGAATCAGGTCAAGGAGAAGAAATAGAAAAGAAAGGGAAGTTAATATTAGATGCTAGTTGCGCTCCTGGAGATATAAGTTATCCCAATGATTTAGGCCTATTAAATCAAGGGAGAGTGCAAACAGAAAAAATCCTAGATTCTCTGTATAAAAGTTGTCAAACAAAGGGAGTAAAAAAAACAAGAACTTATAGAAAAAAAGCCAGAAAAGATTATTTAAAAGTAGCCAAAAAGCGTCGTCCATCTCGACAAGAAAGAACCGTGGCGATCGCTGCTTCAATTACAATACATCAAAAGAAATCTCTTTCAGATAGAAAAGCTAATAAATTCAGGGGCAGACTTAAGTAAGTTAAGTCCAAGAAAATATAAGATCTTGCTGGTAATTACAGAAGTGTATCGCCAACAATTGTGGATGTATGAGAATGAATCTAACAGAATTGACGATAGAATTGTAAGTATAAGCCAACCACATATCCGCCCTATTCTAAGAGGAAAAGCAGGAAAACCTGTAGAATTCGGCGCAAAAATTTCAGTAAGCTATTTTGACCAATATGTTTTTTTAGACCATCGGGCGTTGGTCTAACTTTAATGAATCGGGGGATTTCAAAACACAAGTAGAAGCCTATAAAAACTTCACTGGCTACTATCCATCGTCCGTTCATGTTGACCGAATTTATAGAAAAGCGCGAAAATCGAGCATGGTGCAAAGAGAGAGGAATCAGGATTAGTGGACCTCCCTTGGGAAGACCACCTAAAAATGTTAGTAAAGAAATAAAAAAACAAGCTGTGGACGATGAAAGATTTCGTAATGGAATTGAAGGAAAATTTGGTCAAGCTAAGAGAAGATATAGTCTTGATTGTATCATGACAAAACTTTCTCAAACTTCAGAAACTTCTATCGCAATTATCTTTTTAGTCATGAATCTTTCCACCAGGCTCAGGCAGATTAACTGGATTTTTTTGTTTTTATTTCTTCATAACTATAAATTCGGCTTCAATTCTGGATATTCTATTATTAAAGCTGATATTAAACCCTATTTGCTAACAGAAAAAATTATCTTTTAACTAAGCTGATTCTTGTCAATTTTTTTCCCTTACTTTTTCAGCAAACCCTAAATAAATGTTGCTGGAAGTAATGACATGGGGTTTAAAACCAAGGAGAGTCACAGGAGATAGTTGGTACTCATCAGTAGCCAACCTGAAATTTCTAAGAAACCAGGAGTTAGGTTTTTTATTTGGTGTAGAAAAAAATAGAATTGTCTCCAATCAACCCCAAAAGTACCAGCAAGTAAGTAGTTTGACGATTGCCGATGAAGGTTTAATGACTCATCTGAAAGAATTTGGGTTGGTCAAATTGTTGAGGAAAGACTTCAAGAAAGGAGACTCTCGACACTATGTTTTATATTTACCAGATTCAGAAAAACTTCAGAGTATTTCTCGGCAAGAGTTTATGACAATTCACGATCCTCATTGGGGCATCGAAGCCTTTCATCGTGCAGTTAAACAAGTCTGTGGTATTTGTCGATTTATGGTACGAAATACTTACGCGATTAAAACACATATATTTTGTGCGCTTCAAGCATTTGTTCGTTTGGAGAAAATGCGTTCGACTAACTCAATTTCTAATTGGTATCAATTGCAAAGGAACTTGTTTACTTTAGTTATCCGTGAATATATTTTCAATAATCTTCCAGATCGTTGTACTGTTTAACATGTACAACAATTATTTTTTGTCAATGCGTAAGTCCTAAGGTATATTTTTCCTTCGTCGCGATCGCTTTGTTAAGATCGATTAAAAGCAGACACGAGATTAACAAAATTGAATTGACTTTTAATTTAGAACAGTACCGACAGGTTTGGCAGGAACTCGATCGCCATAAAATAATTACCCCACCACAAAAATCTATCGCGCCAATTCCTCTTTATGTGTACGACTGCCTAACTTCAACCAATACTAAACTTTGGGAATTAATCGACAACGGAATAGAAACACCTTTGGGTACAGTTGCTCTAAAACAAACCGCAGGCAGAGGACAATGGGGAAAAAACTGGGTTTCTGCTGAGGGGGGACTGTATCTTTCCGTTGCTTTAGATCTTAATTTAGATATCGATAAAAACTCCCATTTAGTAATGGCGACAGCTTGGGGGATTGCTACCGTTTTACGACATTATCAATTGCCCGTAACTATCAAATGGTCAAACGATTTAATTTTAGCTCGACGTAAATTAGGGGGAATAAAAATTGAAACTCGCAATCATCAAAATAAACTAACCAAGGCTGTTGTCGGTGTCGGAATTAATTGGTGTAATCCCGTTCCCGAAGTAGGAATTAATCTTAAAGCTTATAGTCGAAAAACTAAGATAAAAATTAATTCCTTAGCGGAATTAACAGCAATTACTAGCTATGGAATTATCTTGGGATATCACTATTATCTATCAGTAGGAGTCGAGCAATTATTATCAAACTATTTAGCAATTCTTGATAGTCTCGGACAACAAGTAGTGATTAATAACTCCCCTGGGGAAGTAACGGGAGTCACTACCGATGGCAAACTAAAAGTTAGGTTAAAATCGCCTGGCGCATCTACAGAGATCGCCTTTTCGCCTGGACAAATCAGTTTAGGATACGTATTTGAGGCATAAGATTGTTTCTTTACTTTTAATTGTTGTGTTTTAAATTTGAATTGGTGTATTTATTCCTCCCAAATTTGTAACTGTCTTGATGCTGCTACAAAACAATTAATAAATTTTGGTGGATAAATAAAATAGTCGTAGGCTAATGCCATTTGTCTAGCAGCTTCGGTATAAGCAACTTGACCAATTCCTGTACCCAAACCTGGACAAACAACGCTTTTGATTGAATTAG
>JASJEI010000084.1 GCA_030064795.1 Pleurocapsa sp. MO_226.B13
TCTTCTAGAGTGTAGCGATGTCTTTTATTTAATTCCCTTTCTGCTTGTGTTTGAGCGGATTGAAGACGCTGCCAACCAACGGCAGAGAGAATCACTCCCCGTTTGCGCTGCGATCGTTGGTGGAACTTAGGCATGGTAATGGAATTTAGAACAAAAAAGCTCGGTTCGGGAGACTAGCTCTTAGTTTTTAGCTAATTTGGGTTGAATATTTCACTTTCTATAGATTGCCAGCACTTGGTTGGAATTCAAATCCCGCTCCAATTGCCAGCTAAGAGCTAACGGCTAACAGCTAATCGCTTTAAAGCTTTCCTGTTTCTCTCATTTTAAGTCTAATTTTAAGCTTAAATTGCCTTTTGATTAGATTCCTAGATTTTCTCAGTCTTCAAAAGTGCTTGGTAACTGGTATTGACAACCTATTAGTGCATTTGAACTTAAGTTATCTGCTTAACTTCTCATCTTGCCTGGTGCAAACTTAGCAAGATTGCCAAACTACAAATATACATCTAAAAACTTGGGCTTGAGGAAGCAAGTAATTTTGTTCCTCATCAACATATATTGGACTTTGGACAAAAAGTCTAAACCTGAATTTAACTAAGTTTTCCAAGTCCTGAATTTGACTGAACTATTGATTGAAATAATCAAACATCTTGGAAAAAAAAAGACAACAAATTAAATTTTAAAAATACATTTCAGGAGAAAAATTATGTCACAAAAAAGAACCATCGATAATTGGAAACGCGCTGAATATTTATTAATTAAAAATCGTCAAAAACGCAACCAAAACCAGAGCGATCGAGAACTACTCTCTCGCTGCTATCAGCTTGGCTAATACCATCATTGAAAATTTATCGAGAAGTAATTTAATTAGAGGAAAAACAATGCAACCAGAATTTTGGTTAGAATCTTGGGAATTAGGCGGTACTAAAACTAGTTTTCATCGTCCTGATGTTCATCCCTTTGTGCGAGCTTATACTCCAGACTATTTCTTAAGAGGACAGAGAGTATTAGTTCCTCTTTGTGGTAAAGATAATGCTTTAATGTGGTTTCGCGATCGCGCTAGCCATGTAATAGGAATAGAACTAGCATCTAAGGCGATCGCTCAATTTTTTCGAGAGCATAATCTGGCTTATCGAAAAACTGCCGATGGACGATATGAAGCAGAAGGAATAACCATTTTTAATCGCAATATTTTTGAGATTACACCTGCTGAAATCGGTAGAGTCGATTTGGTTTACGATCGCGCTGCTTTAGTGGCATTACCAGAAGATTTACGTCAGCTTTATCGACAAAAAATCGATAACTTTATGCCTGTTGGTTCTAAATGTTTGTTGATTACTTTAGAATTTCAACCCTATTTAGGGGCGACACCGCCATTTAGTATTACTCCCGAAGAAGTTCAAAGTTATTATGGCGATCGCTACATCATCGATCATATCGAAAAACAAGAACAACCCGAACATCGTATGGTACAAAAATTTAATTTAGATTTTCTCAAAGAACATGGTTTTTTCTTGACCAAAACTGCTGAGAAGAAGACTAAAAAAATCTTCGATTTCTGGAAAATAAAAACACCTCAACCAGAGCGATCGCAATCGATCGAAATACTTTGACACAACAATTAAATTTAATCCTCTTCCACGAAAAGACCCCTGTTTTGGCACCTAGCTGTTTTGTGTTTGTAGCAATTTTTGTCTCAGGTAAAAGTTATGGTGAATTTCAATAATCCACGTCAAAAAGCAAAAGAAGCCATCCGAGCCTCAATTCTAGCTGATTTATGGTTAGCTAACTCTGAGTTTGTGGCTCGATTAAGCCAAAAGGTAAGGAATCATCGGGTTGCCACCCATCCTGCCATTGAGCTTCTCAATAGTGGAGCTTTTAACCGAGAACAGATGGTTGCTATCCATCTCGATTACCGTCAGGCGATCGTACAGATTTTCACCGATGCCCTGCTGATGGCACAATACCAAACTTGTCAGCTCGAACCGCGACTCCCCCCTGGTAGCAAAATGTATGCGCGATTCCTGATTACTCTAAATGATTTAGATGAGTTCGGTTTTCGACCAGGTTTAGACAAGTATGGCTATTATCTAGGCAATCCCTCTCAAGCACATTATCCCCTGTTTGAGGAGGTACTAGATCGATTAGGAGTTAGCCAACAGCAACGAAAAAGCTATGCACCAACGAAAGTTGCCAGGCACACCAGACAGTTTTTGGCAAATGCTTTCAGGGATTTATGCTCTGTCGTGAGCTTATTGGCAGTGGCAGAGGAAGAAGTGGTGTTGTTTAGTGCGCCCCTACGGGAAAATACCAGGGCTGTTGGGATAGATGTAAGTTCTGGGTATTATGCCTGTCATGGTAGCAACGAGGATCTGCAAGCAGATGCTAGAGACGATGACCATGCCAACGATCTGTGGTACGTACTTACTCAGGCATTAACTCCTCAGAGATACGGTGAAATCGAAAAACTTACTCAAGAGTATTGCGATATATGGGTCAAGTTTTGGGATGCACAAATCAGCTTACTGCAAACAAATGAGGGGCATTCTCTGATGATAGCTCGACCAGTTTAGACAAAATTCATTCTACTAATATTGCTCGAACAGTAGAATTATTCAACGGCTCCCAAAGCCTTTAGGGTCGTTTTCTGAGCTTCCGTTAACCCCGTAGCCCCCGTGATGTTCATTTCTTCGTAAGGTCGCTTGATTCTCAGGGTTTTTAAACACTCACCCGTTTTGACCTCCCATAATTTAATTGTTTCATCAGCACTACTACTGGCAATCATTTGTCCATCAGGACTCCAAGCTACCGACCCTAACTGATTGCTATGCCCCTGCAAGCTTTTGAGACATTGACCCGTGCTGACATCCCAAAGTCTGACTGTTTGGTCAGAAGAACTACTAGCAAGAATTTTGCCATCAGGACTCCAAGCCACTGACCCTAGCTGACTGATATGTTCCTGCAAGACTTTGAGACACTTACCCTGTTGGGTATCCCAGAGTCTCACGGTTCGATCGTAAGAACTACTAGCAAGAATTTTGCCATCGGGACTCCAGGCTACAGACCTCACCCAATTTTTATGCTCTTCTAAGGAGAGTAAACATTGACCTGTTTTTGGGTTCCACAACTTTACGGTTTGGTCATAAGATCCGCTAGCAATTGTTTGTCCGTTAGGACTCCAGGCTACAGAGTGAACTGCATCACTATGCCCTGTTAAAGAAAGCAAACATTGACCTGTGCTGAGATCCCAGAGTTTGATCGTTCGATCGTTACTGCCACTAGCAATTGTTTGTCCGTTGGGACTGATTGCTACTGACCAAACCAAACCAGTATGTCCGGGCAAAGTTTTAAGGCATTTTCCTTGTCTAATATCCCAGAGTCTGACTGTTTGGTCATCACTGCCACTAGCAATTATTTGTCCGTTGGGACTGATTGCCACTGACCAAACTAAACCAGTATGTCCAGGCAAAGTTTTAAGGCATTTTCCTTTTCTAACATCCCAGAGTTTTACGGTTCGATCCTCACTGCTACTACCAAGGGTTTGTCCATCTGGACTCCAGGCAACTGAAAAAACCCAGTTAGTATAGCCTTGCAAAGTTTTCAGACATTGACCTGTGGTGGGATTCCACAGTCTCACACTTTGGTCGTAAGAGCCACTAGCAAGGATTTTACTGTCGGGACTCCAAGTTAATGACCAGACCCATTTAATATGTCCATGCAAGGTTTTGAGACATTTTCCTGTTCTGATATCCCAAAGCTTTACGGTTTGGTCGTGAGAGCTACTAGCGAGGTATTGTCCATCAGGACTCCAAGCTACTGATGATACCCAATAGGTATGTTCTGTCAAGGTTTTAAGGCATCTACCCGTGTGAGGATTCCAGATTTTTATCTTTTGGTCATCGCTGCCACTGGCAAGCAGTTTGCCATCAGGACTCCAGGCTACAGACCTCACCCAATTGGTATGTTCTGTCAAGGTTTTGAGGCACTTGCCTCGTTTAGCATCCCAAAGCCTTACCGTTTGGTCATCACCTCCACTAGCAAGCAGTTGACCATCGGGACTCCAAGCTACTGATATAACCCAATTAGTATGTCCTGGTAAGATTTTGAGACATTGTCCCTCACAGATATCCCAAAGCCTTACTGTTTGGTCATCACCTCCACTAGCAAGCAGTTGACCATCGGGACTCCAAGCTATTGATAAAACCCAATTGCTATGTCCTGTCAAAGTTTTCACGCATTGACCCGTGAAAGGATTCCACAGTCTGATGCTGCGATCGTAGGAGCTACTGGCAAGCAGTTTGCCATCGGGACTCCAGGCTACTGATAAAACCCAATTGCTATGTCCCTGAAAAGTTAAGAGCGATCGCGAGGGAGTAACTTGCCAAAGACGAACTTTACCTTTAGTATCTCCCACAGCTAAGAACTTACCATCTGGGCTGAAAGCTACAGCTAAAATACTCCCAAAAGTCTGGGTAAAAACTGACTTGGCTAAATCGGAATCAGTAAAGTTAACCCGATGCAAATTCACCTTCTGTAAATCCGCTTGCCAGATACTCAAACCAGAAAAATCATAGCCAGTCAAGTCAATCTGAAGGTAATGGGCGAGATTAATCAGGTTGCCACCTCCATAGCCTGGAGTTTTTGAAACCCTGAGTAACTTGAGAAGTTTCTGGAATTCCCGTGCGATCGCTTTTGAAGAACCGAAAGTATTGCCTAGTTGAGTAGCAATTGGTTTTAAAATTAGGCGAATTTGACTCTCTCTAACATAGTCTTTAGCGGTAGCTTTAATTAAGGCATAGGTGCAGAAAAAAGGCAGAGGAGAACTCGCTTGTATAATCTCGCAATTTACTTTCTCGATCGAGCGTTCGGTGACGTATTCCATGACTACTGGCTGTTGGGTATAACTACCCGCTTGCCTTTCAATCAGACTTCGCCAACTTAAAGATTCTAGTGCTTCTAATAAATTTCCTTTGGCAACCTTGGGAACAATATCCTCTAATAACTCAGCAATAGTCGTCCACTCCCGATTAATTGCCAGCCAATACATGATGGTCTTCTCCAAAGGAGAGAGACGTTCAAATTGCTGGTCGAGCAGTTTTTGAATACTATTAAAAACATTTGTATCTTGAGCCAGGAATTCTCCAATCTGACCGTCAAATAAGTCTTGTATCGAAGTAGCAACAATCTTCAGAGCCAAAGGATTGCAGCTATAGCGAGCGCACAACTGTTGTTTCTGTTTCTCCGAGCCTGATAGTCCCTTGGCTTGAATTAATTTCTCGGCCGCTTCAGAAGAGCCCGTCAATTGTAGAGAGCGAACCGATAGCTCTATTCCTTCTAGGGCAGCAACTTCTACTGGTTTTTCTCGACTAGTCAGCAGCAGACAGCTAGAATGAGCCGTCTCTGCGATCAACCTGAATAGTTCTCCGTAGTTTTCATAACCAGTGCGGTATTGTCCCGCGCATTCACCTGGAAGTAAAATTGTCTCCACATTATCTAAAATTACCAGACTGCGAGAAGAACGCAAGTACTGAAGCAGTAGCTTAATTTCCGTTTTGGTTTCTCCTCCTGCTGATAAAAAAGAGATTAGTTCGCCCGTGAGGGTTTCTAGAGGCGGAGCGTTCCGCAAGCTGCGCCAAATAATATACTCAAACTGCTCTTGCAGTTGTTGGGCGATTTTTACCGCTAAAGCAGTTTTACCAATTCCTCCCATGCCTAATACTGCTACCAGACGACAACAAGCGCTCTCGATCCAAGTTTCGAGAGTGGCTAGTTCCGAGGTGCGTCCATAAAAGATCGAGACATCGATCGCTTCTCCCCAGTCTTGTTGCAGGGGAATGATTTTTTCCTTTTTAATTTGAGTTGCTGAAGTTGGTTTGGTGTAGTCACTGGGAGTCAGGGTAAGATTAAAAGCACTAAAATAATCTTCTAGAGAACGTTTATCTACGGGAGCTTTACGCCGACGGATCTTAGTCAGGGTATGGGAACTCAGCCCTGTTAGTTCATTCAAGTCTTCTAGAGTGTAGCGATGTCTTTTATTTAATTCCCTTTCTGCTTGTGTTTGAGCGGATTGAAGACGCTGCCAACCAACGGCAGAGAGAATCACTCCCCGTTTGCGCTGCGATCGTTGGTGGAACTTAGACATGGTAAGCATCAGAAATTGGGACGAAAAAGCTCGGTTCGGAAGACTAGCTCTTGGTTTTTAGCTAATTTGAGTCTAATATTTCACCTTCTATAGATTGCCAGCACTTGGTTGGGATGACAATCCCGATCCAATTATCAGCTAAGAGCTAACGGCTAACAGCTAATCGCTTTAAAGCTTTCCTGTTTCTTTCATCTTAAGTCTAATTTAAGCTTAAATTGCCTTTTGATTAGATTCCTAGATTTTCTCAGGCTTCAAAAGTGCTTGGTAACTGGCATCGGTAATTTTAATTTCTGTTGAGTTTAACTTGTCTGCTTAACTGCTCATCTTGCCTGGTGCGAACTTAGCAGCGGTTGCAAACTAAAGGTATGCAATTGAAAAAACACAAAATAAGGAGATACATTATTATGGTTAACTGTGCAACTCTTCCCTGTTCTAGCAGTACTTCTAGCAGTGGTGTCGCCTTTTCAATTAACAATCCTACAGAATGGTTTGAGATGCTCAACTGTGATTTTCGCTACCAGCTTACGGCGATCGCCGCACCTGGATCGAGTCTCTACATTGCTGAAGAGATTGCGGATAATCGCTTTAAAATTGCTGGAGGAGAGCCTGGGATGAAAGTTTCCTGGCAGGTAACGGGTGTTCGTCAAGATCGCTGGGCGGTAGCTAACTCGGTGGTAACAGAGGAGGAAAAGCCCGATCGAGAGAAGGGCTACTACCTACACCCCGAACTCTACGGTCAGCCTGAAGAAAAAGGCATTGAGTGGGCTAAAAATCCTGAAATAATGGGCCAAATGAAGCAACTACAGGAAAACCCACCTAGCATGAATATACCAGAGGTTTAGTAGCTAGTAGAGCGATCGCTGATTTGGTAGTAGCCGTTCTAATGTGAATTGGTATTAGGGGGCCCAAATCAATTTTCAATGCAACATATCAGGAGAAATCTGTACTATGCAAGCAACATTACCCGACGGACCAAAAATTCCGCCCTTATTGCAGTTAATTAAATGGATCGCCGAACCTTTTGAATATTTCGACGATTGTGGGAAACGCTACGGAGATATCTTTACTCTGAGGCTATTTGGCTTTCCCCCATTGGTCACGATCGCTAATCCCCAAGGAATTCAGGAGATTTTCAGTGCTGATGCTCGATCTTTTGATGTGGGACGTGCCAATGAAATTCTTCGTCCTTTTTTTGGCGATAACTCCCTCGTCTTATTAGATGGCGATCGCCACAAGCGAGAGAAAAAATTGCTCATGCCTCCCTTTCACGGTGAAAAAGTCAAATCTTATGGTTCGTCGATCTGTCAAATCGCCGACCAAGTCGCTTCTCAGTGGCAGGTAAATGAGCCTTTTATTGCTAGAGATGCCATGCAAGAGATTAGTTTAGAACTAATTTTACAGATAGTATTTGGTTTAAGTGCAGGCGACAGGTATCAACAAATCAAACCACTCCTAATCGAACTGGTGCAGACAATTGCTTCTCCCGTGCGATCGACTTCGATCTTTTTCAAATTCTTACAAAAAGATTTGGGTGCATGGAGTCCTTGGGGGCAATTTGTACGCTTGAAAAGAAAAATTTACGCGCTTCTTCAGGCTGAAATTGAGGACAGACGGGCTAATCCTCAACTACAAAGTAATGATATTCTCAGTTTAATGTTATCGGCAGTAGACGAAGATGGTCAGCCCATGACCGACGAGCAATTGCGCGATGAAATGATTACACTTCTGGGTATGGGTTACGAAGCTACTGCTACGGCACTGGCTTGGGCTTTTTACTGGATTCACAAACTTCCCGAAGTCAAACAAAAGCTACTGCAAGAGATAGATAGCTTAGGAGAGAAGCCAGACCCAATGGAGATTTATCGACTCCCATATTTAACTGCTGTTTGTCAAGAAACTCTACGGATTTATCCAGTAGCGTTGACTACCTTTGGGCGCATTACCAACTCAACTAGAGAAATTATGGGTCGTCAGTTTGAGCCTGACACAATGTTAATTGTCTCTATTTATTCAACCCATCATCGAGAAGATCTTTACCCAAACCCAAAACAATTTTTGCCCGCCAGATTTCTAGAGCGCAAGTACTCCTCTTATGAGTTTCTTCCTTTTGGTGGAGGCAATCGTCTTTGTTTGGGTTATGCCTTAGCGATGTTAGAAATGAAACTGGTGCTAGGGACAATATTATCTCGCTATCAGCTAACATTAGCAAATAATAAACCAGTAAAACCCAAACGTCGCGGTCTTACTGTTGCCCCCAGCAATGGAATCCCTCTGGTAATGACGGGTAAGCGCGATCGCTTTTGGAGCGTTAGTTTAAAGAATATTAGTATTACTTCTGAAGAAGTTCAAAGTTACTAGGCGATCGCTACATTATCGCTCCTATCGAAAAATAAGAATAACCCGAACATCTCAATGATACAAAAGCTTAATTTAGATGTTCTCAAAGAACATGGTTTTCTCTCGACCAAAACTACTCAGAATAAGACCGAGACAAACACACATACATACATAGGAGAAATTTTCATCATGCAAACTACAAAACTACGATCGCATCCTGTAACTTTCATCTACTATCCTAAAACGCTTGTAGTTCCCCGTTCGGAGTTAACGGAGGTCGATCCAGCTGCCCTGGGGGGTGAAATCCTAGAAGGAGATGTACGGATCTTCATCCGCTTAGACTACGTAAACTACAACGTAAGCGGCGGTATTTTTGAGTCCACTGCTGGAAAAGCTCGCGTGGTGTTTCCCTTCACCGAACACGCAACTTTCTTACGAGGTCTGGTTCGGGTCACAGATGTCGCCACTTGCACCGAGCAACTTATGACCCCTGGAGACAGTTATATCATTCATCAGGGTACAACAGTCATTTGGGAGACAATAACTCCAAGTGCGCAAAAATCATTCTTGAATATTACCACCCCTTAACCAAATGTCCCATCCCGAACGTCTGATTAGGCAAAAAAACAAAAAGTTTACCGAGTTGGTCAAGAACGCACAGTGGCACGATCTCGTCACTACTTGTTATGCCCCAAATGCCAAGTTAGTACACTTCGCCATCCCAGATCGGGTTTTTTGTGGACGCGAAGAAATCGAACAGAGTTTTGCACGAGGCACGATGGCATCTGGATATATCCTGTCTCTAGAGTTTACAACTGTAAGAATCAATGACACCACCTATCTAGCAGCAGGACTAGGTTGCGTTAATAATGGCATCTGGTGTCCATTTGTCGAGAGATGGGAACTAATCGATCGGGAGTGGTTTATCGTCGAAGACAAAGTATATCCCCCAGAGTCATGGATGGAATAGGCGATCGCCGATCTACTAGCAGAGTATCCAGATTAATTTGTTGGGTATTGAAAATTAGTTTCAGCCCCCTAACCCAGCATTTTAGTGAATTAACAGGGTGAACAAAATGGATTTATACGGACAAAAAAGTCAAAGTATTCCCCAGAAAACGCTAATTATAGTTTTGGAACTTGTATTCCTTTATCTCTCCTATTGGATACTTTTTCAGACTGGAGGAAACATCTTGTTAAGTTGGATGGGGTTAGGTGAAGTTTCTGCGCCAGTAGCAAGAAGACTGGTTATTTTTCTTTTTTCGCTGATTGTTTTCCTACGGATGGGATTTATGATGATTTACCTGCTCAAACGTCAGATTCCTTGGGAGGAAAGCTTGAGTGTATCTTTCGCTTTTGCACTTTATTATCTCGGTTTTGCCCTGCTGGTATTACCCACAGATAAACCATTAGAAGTTCTTGACTTTATTGGTATTGCCTTATTTGCGATCGGTTCTTTCATAAATACTTTTTCCGAATTGCAGAGACATTTCTGGAAAAAACAGACGGAAAACCAAGAAAAGCTGTATACCAAAGGACTATTTCAATATGCGATGCACATAAATTATTTTGGCGATGTGTGTTGGGTAACGGCTTATACCCTAATAAGCAGAAACCTCTATGCCAGTATAATTCCTTTGCTTTTGATCTGTTTCTTTGTTTTTTATAATATCCCCAAACTCGATCGCTATCTGGCATCAAAGTACGGCAAGGATTTTGATTCGTACCAAAAAAACACCAACAAATTAATTCCGTTCCTATATTAGAGGCAGAGGAAGCAGGAAAAAGGAACGAGGAAGTAGGAAGTACAACTAACGACTAACTACTGTACGGGCGATTCGCTTATCTAGCAGCGTCTCTGAAAGAGATATCGCCCCTACTAACTCCTAATTTAGTTCATAATTCGTTGTTTTGCCGATCTATTGGAATGACGTATAAGTGCCGTTGAGCTGACGAAACGAAAACACATATTGATAATCAAGAAGTGACTATTGCTTGCACCAGTGGAGTATTAACTAAGTGCGTTCGTTGAGGTTACAAACCCTGGAAGAGATTACAAGGTGTATCTTTACGAGACTATCATCAAGCCTGTACCCCCATGGCTCGTGCCGACTACTGTGGCAATGGCATCAGTCATACTATAGATATCAAAAACCCAAGAGTATCAATCGAACAGACAAATCATCTGTGTTCATCCGTGTTCTCGGTGCGCGATGGCGCAGCCGAGTCCTTTAGGGCATACATGCGGAATTACGCCTTTGTCTTGCGCCTACATGCGGAATTACGCCTTTGTGTCGACGCGGGGGTGGATAGGGGGACTTATTTC
>JASJEI010000455.1 GCA_030064795.1 Pleurocapsa sp. MO_226.B13
GGATTAGAAATTATTCGATAATACCTAGTCCTCTATTGCCCCCATCTTCTCTATCTTCCTTCTCGTTCTTCCTTCTCCTCTGTCTTCTCAATACTGGGCATAAATCTCTTCTAAGTCTCTAGGAACGGCCATTGGACGCATGGTTTCGAGATTGACAAAAAATCCGATCTGAGTCGCAGAAGCAACTATTGTTTCCTGGAGATAAATTTCTGCTTGCAAAGTACAGCGCAAACGTCCTAACTTGGATATCCACATTTTTCCTACAGGGCGATCGCATAGCTGCAAAGCTTTTTTGTACTTGATTTGAGTCGAATCAATAACGGGACAATATCCTTTCGCCATTAACTGTTCTAACGGTAGATGAGATTTAAGAATTTCTAGTCTTAAGTCTTCTAACCAACGTATGTAGACGATATTACTGACTATTCCCGCAAAATCGATGTCATAGGTTTTTATTGGTAGTTCTAGGGTTACTTCAAAAGGTTGTTGCTTCATATCATTGAGAAGGTAATTTACAAACCGATCGGTCTTTTTAAGAGTAAAAAAATTTGCTTGTATTGAGATAGAACTGTAGATTTAAATGTCGTCCGCAGATGAACGCGCACTCCAAACACGGATTAAATTAGTCCTGAGTTGGTTTGAGATTGTCTTGAATATACTGTTGCAGATGAGCGATCGCCCTGATCAGATGAATTGGATTTTGTTCTAGTTTGCTCATCATCATCGCGCCTTCGATATTGCAGATAATGATTGTGGCAACAGCATCGGGTTCGACAGTCGATCGCACTTCTCCTTTTTTAATTCCCTTCTCGATAATGCGAACAATTAAGTTTCGCCAAGAACTAAGGGCTGCTAAGACGCGATCGCGTAGTAATGAATTTGTATCATCAGTTTCGATCGCGGTATTTAAAATCGGACAACCTCCTGCAATGGGCGGATTATCAATATAAATTAAATAGTTAGATATGAGAGCATCTAACCTGTCAATTGCATTACGCTTAGTTTTCACCACACTCCAAATTCTTTGACCAAGCAGGCTAACCGCATAATCGAACGCTGCTAAAGCTAGTTCATCCTTACTTTTAAAATGATTGTAAATTCCTCCCTTTTTTAACCCCGTCGCTTGCATAATATCCGCAACAGAAGAACCTGCATAACCTTTACGGTTAAACAACTCTGCTGCTTGACGAATTATACGAGCCTTAGTTTGTTGTGCTTTGGACATTAATAATTAAGACCGTTTGGTCTCTAGACTAGATTAGTATAAAAATTTGATTAGAGCAAATCCTTGCCGAATAAAAGCCTGAAAGCATTGTCGTACCGAGCTTGTAAAGTAAAATTAATTTATTGGTTGACTTTTAAGTCAATCAATACTATATTACTAACAGGGTTGGCAATTCCTTCAGACGACTTTGATTGGGGAACTTGAGCTTGTGTTCCCCTTTTTATTATTTTTTAAATTTAATACAACTAAAAAATCATGAGTACGACAATTACATCTGGCGTGCTAGATAGCTGCACGCTGGTATACGTAGAAGTGGGCGAAAATTCTAATAAAGTTTGGCGTGGAAGTTTGATGCATGATGGTTCTTTTTTAGCAGAGTGGGGAAGAGTGGGTAATACTCTACAGTCTAAACATCATTGTTTGGGTTCGATAACTCTAGCACGGAATAAATTTGAACGTACCAAACGTCAGAAATTAAGAAAGGGTTATACTCCAGCTCAGATTATCGACGACTATAAACAGCAGACAAGCACAATTAAACTAGAAGAACTAGAAGCGATCGCCTCTAAACAAATCGAACACGGTAGAGATCCGCGCTCGAAAGAACTAATTAGGTATCTAGTTAAAAGCAACATCCACACCTTCACCTCGCAAACCGATATTACCTATAATTCAGCGACGGGAGGATTTAGGACACCCCTGGGGATAGTCACCCCCAAGGCGATCGCTGAAGCCAGACAGTATTTAATTCAAATTGCGACTACCCGTAAAAGCAATAGCTATAAGCTGCGTCAATTAGTCAGTAAATATCTGCGTCTGGTTCCCCAAAATCTGGGACATAAACTAGACGAATCAAAGTTTTGTCAAGCTCAAGAAATACAGCGTCAATATGAAATCTTAAACGCTCTTGAGGCTGCGGTAATGATAGATAAAGATAAGCAGCAGGTATTTGAATGTGCGATCGCCAGAGTACCAGGAAGCACCAGCGAAGGCAAAAAAACCTTTCGCGAAATTGATCGACTGTATAGATCGACGGTTAACCAAAATCATCTTGCAGCCAAATACAAACTACGACGAGTATATAAGCTGGATATTCCCTCAATGAGAAAAGCATTTGTAGCCAAGTCAAAAATCATTGGTAACGTCAAACAACATTGGCACGGTACAAAAGCCAGTAACCTCTTAAGTATCCTCAAACAAGGTTTAATTATTCCTCCAGCCAACTCCGCACAGTGTACGGGAAGAATGTTTGGTGATGGCATCTATGGCTCGCTCCAGTCTACCAAAGCCTTAAACTACGCCACCAACTATTGGCGTTCTTCAGGTGACGATGAAGAACGGGTATTTATGTTACTTTGCGATTTTGCCATGGGCAAAGAATACCATCCCCAAGGATATCAGCGTAGCTATCCTGTTAAAGGCTATGACAGCACCTATGTAGCTCCTGGTGCAGCCAGTACTATTAATCAAGAAAGTGTAGTCTACTCTCCAGAGCAGGTTAATATCAAATATCTGTGCGAATTTTCTTAAATAAAGTCAAGCTTGAGACTTTATGAGGGGGCGATCGCTGGTACGACTGTTTAAATATCTCGATCGTTGAGCTGAAATGATTAAACTTGATGATGAAATGATACCATACTGCATAAGCTTGCATGCAAGTTAGCAGTAATTTTTTTGGTTACAATAAATACTCTTATTAAATATTCGACTAACAACAAAAAATTAACATTTAATTTTAAATTTGATCTTGTAGGGGTCTGTAAATTCTAACGAAACATTTTGAGGTGGAACATATATTAATCTCAACGTCAATACCAGTAGACATTGTTAGCAAGATTTATCGGAGTTAAGTTAATGAAATTTTTGCACAAGACTGGCGAACTGTTGGTAGGAACAATAGGTTTTACGGTGGTTTTGGGTGCGTGGGAAACAGACATACAGCCACACCTAACTAAGACTGCGGTGGCTCAACTAACACAGACTCTTTCTCCCGAAGAAATTAATCTTCGTGCCAAACAGATTATTGTTCGTATAACTGCGGTAGCTCAACTGGCTCAGACTCTTTCTCCCGAAGAAATTAATCTTCGTGCCAAACAGATCATTGTCCGTATAGATGGTGCTAGCGTTGGTTCTGGTTCGTTAATCGAGCATTCGGATAATGTTTATACCGTATTGACCAATTGGCATGTAATCAAGAATCAAGGGGAATATGTAGTTAGGACTATTGATGGTAGAAAACATCAAGTCGATCCCACTAGCATCAAACAACTACCAGGATTGGATTTAGCCATCTTTAAATTTACTAGCAATCAAAATTATCAGATAGCAGAATTAGGTAATTCAGCTAGTTTAAGCGAAGGACAAAATGTTTATTTTGCTGGCTATCCAGGAGAATTACGCCGAGAAGATAATCGTTATTATCGGTTTTTTGCAGCCAATTTAGTCGGCATACTGCCAAAAGCAACCGAGAATGGCTATTCTCTAGTATATAATGGTGAAGCCTTCCCAGGAATGAGCGGAGGACCCGTATTTAATCGAGAAGGCTTGATGATTGGTATTCATGGCGAAGCTAATATTCATGCTTTGTCTGGTGGAACTTCCAACTATGCTATTCCCATTGATGCTTATCAAACTGCCATTGCCAATCTTAATAATCAACCCCCTGCCGAAACCACTCCCCCTGAAACCACGGCAAATACTCCAGAAACAGCATCGCCTCAAACAAATGAAGTAGCAACTCAACCAGAAGCCGAGTCAGAACCCGCACCAGAGACACCAGCCCAATCTGAGAATATTTCCTCTGTACCTACTTTTGTCCCCGATCCTCCTAAAGAAACTGCTACTCCCAAACCTGAAAATCAACCAGAAGCAGATAAACCAGAAACCGAGACGATCGAAACCAGCGATAAACCGGCAGAAGAACCAGAACCAGAACCAGAACCAGAACCAGAAGAAGTAGAAGAAGTAGAAGAAGTAGAAGAAGTAGAAGAAGTAGAAGAAGTAGAATCGGAAACAATAGAAGTTTCTACTACCACTACTACCAGAAAGATACCTCTAGTTTCTCAGAAGACAGGTATCAACTACACTCAACTACGTAACTTACTCAGAGAAGAAAAATGGTCGGAAGCCGATCTGCAAACCTATGAATTAGTCGAGAAAATAGTTAGAACTGCCAAACAAACAAATAAGCACGTTTTTATCGAACTAAAAACCATTGCCGAATTCGCCTGTCCCGATATTAGAACCATTGATTCTCTTTGGAAAAAATATACTGGCAATAAATTTGGCTTTAGTTCGCAGCAGGAAGTATGGCAAAGCGTCAATCAAAAAGGTGATTTTTCTACTCAAACTTGGCGACGTTTCGCTACAGAAGTAGGTTGGAAAACAGGTGAAGTAGATAGCGGAAGTGGTTATTTATTATACGATCAGCTAAGTTTCGATCCCGCTCAAGCACCAGTCGGACATCTTCCTTGGTGGTTTGCTTTACCAGAGGAAGAGCAAAAAGTAATTAAACATTTATTTGCTCGTTGTAACTTTAATCCTTCACCCCAAGAGTTAGCAGCAGAAAACAACAATCAACCCAAAAAACCAAACGCCAATAATACTAGCGATCGCAACGAACAACCCAATGTAGAAAAAACCCCAAAATCTATTGACAAAAAAATGCTCCAAATTAAATAGCTAAAAGCTGATGGCTAAAAGCTAATAGCTTTTTGTAAATTTTATTTAGCTTTATTTACATTTAACTTAATTAATGAAACATCATCAGACAGCTTTAAAAATTAAAACCACAGGCAAATCACTCCACAAAATTACCGATCGAGTCGCGCAAGCCGTGGCAAAATCTTCGGTCGATACTGGTTTGTGTACCGTGTTTATTCGTCATACCTCGGCATCTTTATTGATTCAAGAAAATGCCGATCCCGATGTCTTGATAGATTTAGAAAACTTCTTCTCTCAACTAGTTCCAGAGGATGCTACGCGCTATGTTCACGGTACAGAAGGCTTAGATGATATGCCAGCCCATATTCGCTCTGTTCTGACTCAGACTTCCGAGCATATTCCTGTTTCTGGAGGAAGATTGGTTTTGGGTACTTGGCAGGGAATTTATCTTTGGGAACATCGTCAACGCAGCCATCAACGAGAAATTATTGTTCATGTAAGTGGTGAATAATATTGAGCATTAGACATTTAAGATTTAATATTTGATTTAATAACAAATCGTGAAGCCTGAATTTTTTTATCACATCACATCTTTATCTGAATGGGAGGCTGCTCAAAATCGGGGTGAGTATTTGCCTCAAGGTTTTGCTGAAGAAGGATTTATTCACTGTTCTTATGGTCATCAAATTTTAACAGTGGCACATCGATTTTATCGAGGGCAAAATGGACTTGTAATATTAGTAATTGAATCTTCTACAATAAATAGCAGTCTGGTTGAGGAAAATCTCGAAGGGGGAACAGAATTATATCCTCACCTCTATAGTCCATTGCCCATTAATTCAGTAGTCCAGGCAGTTGCTTTCCCCTGTAATGCTGACGGTTGCTTTATTCTACCCGAAGAATTAAAAGTTTGAATTATGGTGTAGCCAAATCCTATCTCAACTACGATCGCCCTAAAGATCCGATCGCTCTCCATGCACAAAGTAAAGTCCTGTGGTGTCATTTGTTTTACTCGAACTAAAAAACCATCATTTCTATTAATGAAGCGATCGCATCGTTACGATCTGCCTAAAGGTCATATCGAGCCAGGAGAAACCGAACTACAGTGTGCTTTGAGAGAGTTATCGGAAGAAACAGGGATTACCAACAAGCAAGTTTGTTTAGAATTGGATTTCCGCTTTAAAACTATTTATTATCCTCGTTATAGACGTTATGATGGGCAAAAGGTAGAGAAATCTTTGGTGATTTTTTTTGCTTGGGTAAGTGAGGAATTGGAAATTGTCATGACCGAACATAGTTCCTCAGAATGGATTAAATGGAATCCTCCCCATCATTTCCGCAACCGCATCATTGATGAATTATTATCAGCAGTTGATAAACAATTAAAAATTAGTGATTAATCTAATGTTAGTAATTTAATCTGGTGAATAATAACCTCTGGCATCAAGAAGGGCAAGCAAAGTTTCAGGTAGGTAATGCTTTTTATAATCCTCAAAGCAAGTTTGTTCGCGATTTGGGAGTTTTGGCTGCGACTATCGAGCGACAGGAACGAGGGAAGCTTAAAGTTTTAGATGCTTTGGGAGGTTGTGGCGTTCGCAGTTTGCGTTATTGGCTAGAAAGTCAAGGGGATTATATTTGGATTAATGAAGGCAATCCCGATAATAGTTCTATTATACAGAAAAACTTAGCACCCGCGATCGCGGCTGGCTGTTGTCACATTACTCATCAAGATGCCCATCGCCTTTTCTTTGATTGTTATAATCGCCGTGACTACTACGATCTAGTAGATGTTGATTGTTTTGGTAGTGCAGTACCCTATCTCAACACCATGCTCTGGGCCAGCAAAATCAACGGCTTGATGTACCTTACCAGCACCGACGGACGAACCCTGACGGGACATCCCCCCGAAAAGAGCATCCAGACCTATGGCGCGATCGCCCGTTCTCATCCCGCCCGCCACGAACAGGCATTAAGGTTATTAATTGGCACTACACAACAACAGGCTGCGACTAAAGGATTGGGAATAAAACCTGTATTTTCGTTATTTACGGGACAAACTTATCGTTTAATGCTGCGTTTAGTATCTAAACCCCAAATAACTGAATTTAACTACGGCTGGCTCTCCTATTGTCACAACTGCGGTGATTACCAAACTCGATCTTGGCGCGAATTAAATAAAATTGGCTGTAAATGTAAAGAGCCTGCGGTAACTGTTTCTGGTGCTATGTGGCTGGGTAACTTACACGATCGCGATTATCTAAAACGCTATATTAACTTGGCTCGACAATGGCAATGGCAAAAAATAGCCGAATTATTAACCACAATGGCGGGAGAAATCGATTTACCACCCTACTTTTATAGCTTACGCGAAATCGGCAATCGAGGAAAACTAGACCTACCCAAGCGATCGCATTTAATTAAAGCCTTGCAAAATAAAGGTTATCAAGCAGCAGCCACCCATATCGCTCCTCAAGCAATTAAAACCAATGCAAATCTGCAAACCTGTATTGCAATTTCCACCTTGCTAAAAAATTAATAAAATTATCTCAAGATAATCATTGGCAACAGTCCGAGGGGGATTTCTGTGCTTAATATATATTCTATGGCTATTTTCTACCCGATTAAAAATTTTTGATGACTAAGAAATATTTATACGCCTTATTAATTTGTTTATCTCTTGTGGCGGTAATTGTACCAAAAACTGTTAATTCTAACCCTGATGTCTGTACTTATCGTCCAGAAGCCTATCAAGGTTTAGAAATGACTCGACTAGCGGAGGAATTAAATAATACGGGTTTAATTGGCAGAATTCATGGTGCAGCAGCAGAGTCTCAAATGTATGTCCTGTCTGTACGCGAACCAGATAACTTTTTTAGTCATCGCGAATTTTCCTTGTTGCCAAAAGATTCAAAAACTAGGGAGACAGTAAGTCAATTGAATCGTCACGATTTAGTATGTGTACGGGGTGAATTAATTGCCAATCCCAGTCCACAGCAACATATTACCCTAAGCTCGGTTCGGGTTATCGAACCTTGGCAGCAGCCAGAGGGTTTTGAACCCTATCAAAGACAAGCAGATTTGCCTGACGAACTACAAGAACAAACTAGTTTGATTGGTAAAGTACACGCCATTGGCGATGAGGGAAAAGTTATGGTAGTAGAATATCAAGACGGTGTAATTCCCATTTTCGTTACTGCAACAGAATACACCCAAGGTTTATATCGGGGAGATATAGTCAAGCTGACTTATCAAATTCAATCCCATCCTAATAGACCAATTCATTTACAGCTAGATACTACAGTCGAGCAACCCCTGGAAGTTTTAGATGCGATCGCAACTTGGAATGGTCAACCTCAAACCCTGACGGGAAATCTAGTCAAATTTCCTCAAAGTCCTCAGTTAAAATTTGATGTCTATGCGATGGAAGTCGATACTCAAGGGATAAAACGTTATTTTACTTTAATTAACTTTGAAGATATGGCTGAATTTGAAAAAATTAGGCATAAACTAGCTAAAATCTGGGATGAAAATGCAGAAACAGCCATAGCTGGCAGAAATATGCTAATCAATCCTGAAGTTACTATTGAGGCTGAAGGTATAGCCAATATAGTCTCAACAGAACAAGCTAATCCTCAAATTTTGTTAAACAGTGCTGATAAGGTTCAACTACAATCAGAGTCTTCGTAATTACGTAGTAGCTGGAAGCTAATAGCTAAAAACCAATAAATTTGTGAATGAAACTGATTTACATTCAGCATATTATATTGACACAAAATAGGATTGAGATGAGAGAATAAGAAGCTACATAAATCGTTAGCTTTTGATATGAGTTTAGATTGGATTAGTCGCGCCCAGCGTTTGAGTGCATTACCACCCTACGTATTTGCTCGTTTAGACGAATTAAAAGCCCGCGCCAGAGAGCAAGGACTGGATTTAATAGATTTGGGCATGG
>JASJEI010000456.1 GCA_030064795.1 Pleurocapsa sp. MO_226.B13
CAGAATTCATCTTACTCCCATGGGCTTTCGTCTTCTAGAAAAATATGATAATTTCCTAGTTGGAGGCGAGGATAGTCTCAATACTCAAGATCAGCTTGATTTTCACTTTCAAATTTAAGGTTCAAAATTTAGCCCAAATATATAGTCACCAAACCCTATAAAGGGTTTAGACATTTGAGGAACTTGATGTGAGCAATTGGTATCAAAAACGTTCTATTGAAGTAGTCGAGGCTCTGGAAAGTAGCGAAGATATTGGTCTGACCTCATCAGAGATTGAGCATCGTTTGGAGAAGTATGGTTCTAATGAACTAGTAGAACAAGGGCAAAAGGGGGCATGGCAGATTTTTGCCGAGCAATTTACTGGAGTGCTGGTGATAATTTTACTGGTAGCAGCAATACTCTCGGCAGTTTTGGGAGATTACGAAGATGCGATCGCTATTGCGGCGATTGTTATTCTCAATGGTTTTCTGGGATTCCGACAAGAATATCGCGCCGAGCAAGCGATGTCCGCTTTAAAGCGCATGGCTACCCCTTTAGTTCGGGTACGTAGGGATGGTCAGGTTGATGAAGTCAATGCCACTAGTCTGGTACCAGGGGACATTGTATTACTAGAAGCGGGAAATCTCGTACCTGCCGATTGCAGACTGCTGGCCAGTGCTAGTCTTAAGGTGCAGGAAGCAGCACTCACTGGAGAAGCTGAATCGATTGAGAAAGAGGCTGACACAGTTTTTGAAACCGAACTGCCTTTGGGAGACCGGGTCAATATGGTCTATCGAGGTACAACCGTAACCTATGGACGCGGTACAGCTGTGGTTACTGAAACAGGCATGTCAACTGAGTTAGGTCATGTTGCGAGTTTGATTCAAAGTGTGGGTCGCGACCCAACCCCTTTACAAAAAAGACTGGATCGGGTAGGTCGAACCCTGGGAGTGTTAGCTCTGGTGGTGGCTGCGGTAGTTTTTGTAGCGGGAGTCCTTCGAGGTGAAGAGCTGCGGGTGATGTTATTAACGGCAGTTGGTTTAGCCGTGGCTTCCGTGCCAGAAGGGTTACCCACCGTGGTTACTATTTCCCTGTCCCTGGGGGCCGAGCGTATGCTGAAGCGGAATGCTCTAGTGCGAAAGTTACCTGCTGTTGAGACCCTGGGATCGGTAACAGTCATATGTTCAGATAAGACTGGCACCTTGACTGAGAACCAGATGACCGTAACCATGTTAGACATTGCTGGTCAGCGAATCGACCTGAGCGAACGATTAGACCGCAAACGCGTTGTCTTGGGTGAGCTTGAACCAGCAGCGGTAGAATTAACCAAGCAACCCGCCATTTCGCTGCTACTTGTGGGGAGTGCTCTCTGTAATGATGCCGTTCTGGAACCAGAACCAGATCGGCCTAACACCTACCGAGCATTAGGAGATCCCACCGAAACTGCTCTGGTGGTGGCTGCTGCCAAAGTTGGTCTGTTTGAATCACAATTGGATCGAGTTTTTCCTCGACTGGCAGAAGTACCCTTTGACTCGGAACGCAAGCGCATGACCACTCTCCATGCCTGCCCCAAGACCGAGACGGGTATACCTGAAGGGCTGAACTCAGCTTGGATACTGACCCGTGTTTATGGGGTGCCAGAATCAATCGCCTTTTGTAAGGGAGGGATCAACAGCCTCCTGGCGGTTTCCAATCAGGTATGGGTCAACGATCGCGTTGAGCCACTCACCCCAGAAGTGCGATCGCGAATTCAAACTGCTCACGATCAACTGGCACAAAAAGGACTGCGAGTGCTGATGGTGGGATTAAGCCCCTGGGAACAGGTTCCGAGCAATTTTCAACCGAATACTTTGGAGAATGACTTTATCCTGGTGGGGATGGTGGGGATGCTAGATCCCGCTCGGCCAGAGGTCAAAAAAGCAGTTCAGACCTGTCAAGAAGCTGGTATTCGGGTGGTGATGATTACAGGGGATCACCCCTTAACAGCCCACCATATTGCCAGCGAGTTAGGGATTTCCCAGACTCCAGAGCAAGTCCAAACTCATCGCCAAGCACAACATTTGTTGACTGGTCAAGAACTCAAGCAACTCTCAGAGGAAGCATTGGGCAAGACTGCTGAAACGGTTGATGTCTATGCGCGGGTATCCCCTGAAGATAAGCTCAACATCATTCAAGCCCTACAAGCTCAGGGTCATATAGTCGCCATGACAGGGGATGGGGTAAATGATGCTCCAGCACTAAAAAAAGCAGATATCGGCGTGGCTATGGGGATTACTGGCACAGATGTGGCTAAGGAGGCTGCTGATATTGTTTTGCAGGATGATAACTTTGCCACAATAGTTGCAGCAGTTCAGGAAGGTCGGACGATCTACGATAATATTCGCAAGTTTATTCGTTACCTACTGAGTGGCAATGTTGGTGAGATTTGGACTATGGGAATGTCCCTATTTTTGGTGATGCCTATTCCCCTATTACCCCTACAGATATTGTGGATTAATCTGGTGTCCGATGGTTTACCTGCCCTAGCACTGGGACTGGAGCCAGCAGAGCAAGATGTAATGAGCCGTGCGCCCCGTCGCCCCAATGAAAATTTGTTTGGCAGGGGAACAGGTCAGGATATTTTTCTGATTGGCGTGCTGATTGGCTCAGCTTCCTTGATTGCTGGCTATGGTTCCTGGCAGGCGGGTGACCCAGCCTGGCAAACTATGATTTTTACCACCCTGACCCTCAGTCAGATCATTCTGGCTTTGACCGCCCGATTTGAACAGTTATCTTGCTTTAGCATCAACCCTTTCACCAACCCTGCCCTTATAGGTGCTGCGATCGTGACAACTGGGTTGCAGCTGCTATTGATTTATGTTCCCTGGTTACAGGGCATTTTTGAAACTGTTTCTCTTTCTAAAGCACAATTAGGGTACTGCTTGTTACTCAGTACAACGGGCTTTTGGGGATTTGAAATTAAAAAATGGTTCGTGCGAAGATCGTTGGCAAGACAATGATAAGTAATAATCTTATTTAAGATCAGTTCGGCAACCATAATTTAATGGTTTTGATAAGGAGACAAAATTTAGAATTCAGAAAAATGAAACCGAAATTATCAGGATTTAAGCTTAGGGAACTCCAGAAAATAAAATGTCCAAACTTATCCAAAAACAGGAAAAATATCAACAAACCAATTAGGAAGGTGTGGCAAACGTTGAATCTGAGATTCAATCTCTTTCATCTCTTGCTTAGTGAGTCTAACTCCTGTGGAATAATGGGTCTGAATTAACCTAACTTGGGGAGATTTTCCCTTCCAAGTCATTGTTTGAGCAAAATTGAGTGTTGTTTGCACAGAATCTAACTCGCGCGTTCCTTGGGCGAGGAAACCTCGCCAGGGTCGCTCGTCAAAATTGCTCCGTTCCAATGATGCTCCAAAATTGCCCAAGTTCTTTCAATGGGATTATATTTACTATGGTAGGGAGGGTAATAAGCCAATCGGATATGAAGTTGGTGACGATGAGCAAATTCAACTAGCCGTTTCATAAATCCGAACTTCCTATACAAGAGTACTATCACCCATCGAAAACCCTTGCTGAGTAAGGGTTAGAGAAATTATCAATGGTTATTGTAGCCATGTAAATCGTTACACTTCTTAAAATACTGTAGAAGAGAAATATGGGACAATAATAGTCATGTATATAGAAAGAGTTCGTAACCGATACTGTTGACGAACTTAACAAAAGAGAGAAAGAGGCTAATTATGCGCCAAGATCTTTAGTGAATCATCTCTGACAAGAACAGGCTCATTATGTCTATAAGATTTCAACCCCTGAAACCGATTCCCGCAAGAACAGTATCAGTAGCCAAAGCAGCTCTGGGAGAGGATAATCTGATTATGAGGCTCCGAGACGAACTGGGGTTATTTTATCAAGACAGTGATTTTGCGGAGTTATTTTCTCATGAAGGACAACGGAAATAGCGACAGAAGTGGGGTACGATGGTGGAAAACTGGTCAAAGGTCATAAACGACATATTATAGTAGATACCTTGGGCTTAATATTAACGGTAATAGTCACAGCAGCAAATTTAGGAGAGAAAAAAGGAGCAATTCTCCTCTTAGAAGAAATTAACTGTAAATTTCCCCGATTAGAAAAAATTTTTGCGCCCTGGAGGCTATCAAAGAACTGATTTTCACGACCAAATTGAAGAAAACTACTGCTTAGATTTAGAAGTAGTTAAACGTACTCAGAAAAAGGGTTTCAAGGTATTACCTTGGCGGAGCGATAGTGGAAAGAACATTTGCTTGGTTGATGAGGTATCGGAGGTTAACTATCGATTACGAAGTGCTGCCAGAAACAGCTGAAGCATTTATCTATGCTGCAATGGTGAGACTTATGCTGAGGAGATTAGCGTAGCATTTTTGACTTTCCATACATCCTCTCATTCTTCTTTTGCTTCTTATGTCAAGCTAATTTAGCTGCAATTACCCTGCTGCGGGACCTTTCCCTTTGAATTGGCTCATATACAGCGCGTAATAAAAGCCCCGTTGCGCCATCAAATTGTCGTGGGAATCCATCTCTACAATTTCGCCTGCATTCAGTACCATTATCTTAGCCGAATTACGGATGGTACTGAGTCTATGGGCAATGACAAAGCTGGTTTTGTTGGCCATCAGACGCTGTAATCCTTCCTGAATCAGCTTCTCTGTGCGAGTATCCACGTTACTGGTGGCCTCATCCAAAATCAAAATTTTGGGGTCGGCAACCATCGCCCGCCCAATGGTGATCATTTGGCGCTGTCCCTGGCTTAGATTGGCGCCGCGCTCCGTCATCATGGTGTCGTAGCCCTGAGGCAAATTGATGATGAACTCGTGAGCGTTGGCTTGCTTGGCGGCTGCAATGCATTCCTCCTCTGTAGCCCCCTCCCGAGCATACTTGAGGTTGTTCATGACCGTGTCTGAAAATAAGAAGGCCTCTTGTAAGACAGCACCAATCTGCTTCCGCAAACTTTCTTGGGTTAATGTGGCAATATTCTGACCATCAATCCAGATGGTACCACTATCAATGTTGTAATAGCGGGTCAAAATGTTGATAATGGTGCTTTTGCCCGCACCCGTTGGTCCGCAAATACCAATCGTTTCCCCTGGCTTGGCTTCGAAGGTATTGTGTCTGAGAATTTTACGCCCAGGAACATAGCTGAAATCAACGTTTTCAAAAACGACATGCCCGGTCTTAAACGCAAATGCTGCAGCATTCGGTGGATCGACCACGCTAGGTTGTTCATCAATAATGCTGAAAATACGTCGCCCTCCTGCTAAGCCTCTTAACATAGTGCTCATCATGTTAGCAATTTCAGACAAGGGAGCTGACAGGAGTACAGCATAGTTCGTAAACGCAATAACAGTCCCCAACTGAAGTTTACCATCCAAAACGAGCAACGAACCCACCAAAAACACGATGGCGAGCTGCATCATGGTTAGCATCTGCATAATCGGGAACTGCACCAGGGATGCAAAGTACGCTTTGCTGCCAACGTCAAAAACGCCATCAGCGAGTTCTTCACTATGGGCTGTTGCCCACTCATGTCGTCGGCTGCTGATGATGACTTTGTGACTCGAAATCGTCTCTTCCTGAAAGCCACTCAGATTCGACAGCTCTTCCTGTAACCGCTCGAAGGCAGGCGACGAGATTCGCTCAGTCACGGCGGTCGAAACGAGCATAACGGGCACGAATAAGAGTGTTACTAGAGTTAGCTGCCAGTTAAACACAAACATCAAGATGACAACTGCCAAGATCGTGAACAGTGCCCGAATGATTTGGCTGACAGCATCTTCATAGAACAGAGATACTGTTTCCGTGTCGTTGGTAACGCGGCTCATCAGCTCTCCAATGGGTTGGCGGTCAAAGAAGGTGAGAGATAGTCTTTGTAAATTATTGAAGAGGTCACTTTGGAGGTCACAGAGCGCATTAGTCGCCAACCGAGCAAAGCTCCGTTCGGCAACTGAACTCAGCACCAGATAAATTACAATGGCAACCAGACTCAATCCTACCCATTGTCTGAGTTGATCCGCTGGACTATTGGGAGCAGACAAAACATTCACTGCCTGACCAATGAAGTAGGGTGTTGTCACCATTGCCACTACAGAGGCGATCCGAACTAGGGTGGCGACAATGAACGGACCACGATTTTTGCCGCTGGACATGTAGCTGATTAAACGCCACAGAGCTTGGCTAGACTGTTGTGCTCGATTTCGACCTGGCACCGTTGCTTCCTTAACACTATTGTTTGCTGAAACGTTTGTCATGACTCTAACTCCACACTAGCAAGGATATCACCACCCAATTGAGACTTATAGATTTCCTGGTATAATGGGCTACGGGCGAGCAGTTCTTCGTGGTTACCTATGTCAGCGATCGCTCCATGTTCCAACAGCACAATTTTGTCCAAGTTAATAACAGCACTAATCCGTTGAGCGACATAAAGAGTAGTGATGTTGTTGGTATATTGAGGAATAGCTTCCTGAACTCGGCTCTCTGTCGCCACATCTAAAGCACTCGTGCTGTCGTCCAGAATCAGGATTTTCGGTTGCATGGTGAGGGTGCGGGTCATCGAAAGACGCTGACGTTGCCCTCCAGAAAAATTATAGCCCCGCCGAGTAACTGGTGCTTCCCATTGTTCTGGCATATTGGTAACAAAACCATAGCTATCGGCAGCTTTGGCTGCATCGAACATCACCTCATCTTCCACCGTCGGATTGGCAAATTTAAGATTGAAGCGAATTTCACCCTGGAAAAGAACCGCCTCCTGCAGAACTATACCCACAATTTGGCGCAGGTTGTTCTGGGGGATGTGGCGCACATCTACGCCGTCGATATTGATTCGCCCTTCGGTAACATCATAGAAGCGGGGAATGAGGTTAACCAACGCTGTTTTGCCCGCACCCGTGGCCCCCAGAAAACCTACCTGCTCACCGGGTTCAATAGTAAGATTAATGTTCTTGAGCACAGGTGGGTCGAATTGGCCATCAGGGCGGCGGAAGGCAAACATGACATTATCGAAAACAATGCGCCCTTGGACAGAATCGGGCTCGAGGGGACGAGCGTCAGCGGCATCTGCAATCGTAGGTTCGAGATCGTAAGCCTCGAAAATGCGTCTAGCTGACGTATCTCCCCGCAAGATAAACGGAATTACAATCGCCATGAGCCCCAAGGGCATCACAACCAGATTGAGATACTGCGTAAACTGAATCAGCTCACCGAGGGTCAATCCGACTCGGCTCAGGACCTGTTCGCCACCATACCAGATCGTCAATGCATTAGCTAATAGTGTAATTGTATTCAGTACTGGCTGGAGCAATGCCACTCGAAAGGCCGCTACAAAAGCAGGTTTACGTAAAGCATTGGCACGTTCAGCAAAGCGTTCTTTTTCCAGCTCCTCTCGCACAAACGCTTTCACCACACGCACACCAGACAGGTTTTCCTGCAGTCTGTTGTTGAGAGCGTCCAATCGCTCTTGCCGCTGGTCGTAGGCTTGGAAAATCCTCGGCACAATTAGGAACATGACGATTCCTATCACTACGGTGACCACAATTAGCATCCAAAGCAAGCTAGGTGTTCGGATCAGGGTTAGGATGAAAGCTACGATTACCATGAATGGTGCATAGAGCAGCAACATCACCGAATACATTACAGCATTCTCAATGTTGGTGACATCAGAGTTCAACCGCACCATCAAATTACCCGTACGGAAGTGATCGAAGTTAGCAAATGAAAAGGACTGAATTTTTCGGTAAAGCTCAGTACGGATAACGTATGCCGTGCCCTGAGCAAAGAAGACAGCATAGGCTGCGGTGCCAGCCATGGTCAATCCAGCAACCAGCGCTAGCACCAGCATCCAGATCCCTGTATCGATAATCACTGTCTCATTGCCAGCGAGCAATCCTTGATTAATTAAGTGTTGGGTAAGATTGGCAACACCGATGGTAGCCAATGCCGAGAGCAGCAGCAGCACTTGAGATAATAGGAGCTGGAATCGATAATTCTTATATATAATAAATAACCGCCGAAACGAGTTAAGCATAGGGTAATCCTTAACTAAGTGGGCATTCAAAAATAACTTCATACTTTATCTCTGTGTGAGCCTTTGAGGCTCTTACCAGGCTGCTGAAGTTAATTCTAAACAGCCCCTAAGGAACGAGGATTGAATAAAATGTCCATCTGAGAAGTTCTAAAGCACTATAGCCACAACTATTTCAGACAAGTTTGACAAGTCAATAAATCCTCATTCTTAAATAAAATAATAGACCTCTGGCAAAAGTCTTTCGCAGTATGATGAAAAAATTTACATTTTTTGATAAGTGGGCGCGGGTAGTCCCTGCAAACTGATTGGGGGTACCAACTTAAGCCGAAAAAAACGGTACATTAAGCTCGACTTTATTGGTACTAACTCCTCAACCTTGATGTGAGGAGCCTTTAAATTTATTGGTTGTCTGTTCTCATCACGGAGCACAAAACTGTTCACTTCCAGCTTGCGATTTTTTTTGAGCAGACTGACCCAATCCAACTGATACTCTTTCAGCGTGGCTGCCAGCTCGGGGGTCAGATACCAACTGTCCATCAAGACGGTAGTAAATGGTAGGTTTCTTTTCCTGGCTTGTTCAATTAACTCAACGGCTAAGGCAATTTTCGTCTGGAACTGATTGTGTAACTCTTGAAATTCTGGGTCTTTAAGTAAGGTCTGATCTACTCACATCTTGCACCAGTACAAAAAAACTTAATAATTCAGGAGCGATAATCAATTTATAATCCTTTTCCCCTTAACCTTTACCCCTTTCCCTGATACCACAAGTCAATTACAGGTTAGGTGCAAGATCTCAGTT
>JASJEI010000457.1 GCA_030064795.1 Pleurocapsa sp. MO_226.B13
TTTACCATTATCTGAAGAAGAGAAAAATAAAGTAGTAAAAGTAAATCTTCTCAAAGAGGAAGCTGCTCAATAGTTTTTCAAATGTAACGAACTAGTCAGATAGGTTATATAGTTAAACCCAGTTGCGAATTATAGTAACTGGGTTTTTTGTTGAAAATAATTTTAACTAGTGAGAAATAAACCCCGTCACTAATAAGGGTAATAAAATCAGAACAGAGATTATTAAAACTATCGTTCCCGCATCGATATTTAGCGTGTTTTTTGGTGGTTCTTTCATTACGACCTATTTCTATGGGTTTTATATATGTTAGCTAGAAAACATTCCTTTAAATTTAAGAGTTTTTTATTACATCTGTGCTAATCTATCTGCTTTGGCAATCAACTATTACCGAACGTGAGCGAAAAACAACTGAGCTTATTCAACAATGGATCACCTCATACTTAGATGAGGATACGAGGATAGGACGGGGGGCAACGGGGAATTTGTTTGTCTTCCGTCGTTGAAAAAAATTAGCCAATCATGATTAATTCATGTTAGTACAGTTACACTAACAAGAGAATTTTTAGTTTTCAGGTGATGGCAAATCAAATCAGAAAATATTACTCAAATTAATATCTCATTTTAGTTCAAGCATAGTAAACTACATTTATAGATGACTAACAGGCGATCCGATGTTTGCTCCTAAAATCAAGCTTCATCCTGACGAGGAATACTTCCCCATGAATCCTACGACGTTTGTATCTCTGTCTCGTTTTCGCCGTCATATAAGCCTAGCGAGCGATCGCGGATACAATAAAGTCACTAAACAGTGGGTCAGAACAGATGAGAAGTCCCCAGAATATTACGATATACCATTTGATGTTTTAGAAGATTTTGGTTTAAATGATGACCGTACCAATCGAAGACCGAAGGATAAGAATCGAGGCCTGACAGAAAATGTATTTTTACAACCCGATGGCAAACCAAGAGGGAATCCCGACCCGACGGGCAATGTTCCCTGCTTTTACAGTCAAATAGACTCAAACAATGGTTATGTTTTTCATCAATATTGGTTCTTTTTTGGTTATAATCCCTCTCTAGTCATATTAGATCTTAGCCATCAAGGGGATTGGGAAGACTACACCGCAGTCACTAAAAATGGTGAGTTAATTGGTGGAGTTCTTAATGCTCATGGAAAGCGCACCTATTATGAAAAAGAGCAGTTAGAGTTCGACCGAGGACAAGTACAAATATATTGTGCTTGGGGAACTCACGCTTTATTTCCTCTTCCTGGCTCGTATGGAAAACTCAAAACTGACAAAGCTAGATCTGGTGGCTATATATGGGACACATCTTTAAATGTAGAGGTTTTATTCGACCAACCTTGGCGAGATTATGCTGGTGCTTGGGGTGAAGTTGGGGAGTTACCAGCTACAACTGGGCCACTTGGCCCTTACTATAAGCTGATTAAAAAGGATTTTTTCTCATAGCTTCCGTGAGAAATGAAAATTTTAGATATTCAATTCGTACTCTACAAACCTCTTTGTATATAAGATAGCTTTAGCGTTCCCACATTTAGACGTTTTAAAAATGGCAATAGCGATCGCCATTTCACGATCAAATCAACTCAACCAGCGATCGCACTTCATCTTCCAATCAATCTGTTCGGAATTGAACTTTCTTTTTTAAAAAGTTGTTCTGCCTTCTTTTCTAATAGCTTCATTTCACGATCTGCTTTAAAAGGAGCGCTCAACCATTCTGTAACTAGAACAAACAAGGTAACGAATTCTGCACCCTTCTACTTTCTTTTGCTTTTGCGTAAAAAGCGTTTTGTCGCCATCCCATTTGGTTTGTCCTTACCAAAATATTTCTCACTACGATAGCGCAACCAAACTCTTAACTGTTGAGGAATCTGTTCTTTTTGTTCTGGTGTCAACGTCTCGTAAAGTACCAATGCCTTTTCTCTCTCTCCTCGACAGGCAGCATTATTATGGGCATCCCAATAACTACGCGCCACCCTGATGCGCCGACATACTTCTTTGACTAATTCCTTGCCCTTTAGTTCTTTATTTTTCTTCTTTTTGGCAACCAAATTACCCTCTTCCTTTTTTCTTTACCTAATATTAGGATATTTTAGAGGTTTGGTGTTACTGCAAAGATATAAAGGATGACGAGGACAACCTTTTTTTGTAATGCCTAAAGAGTAGAGATGATTCTGGTTTTTTAGTAGCTCAAGAGTATATAAATCCTGCTTTCGCCATGTTCCATGATTGCCCCAGGCGAGAATGACGCGATCGCTTCGGTTAACACTTTCTAAAATAAAGCGATCGTTATCCTTCCCAATTGGTTCAGTTACCTGTTTGAGTAGAGATGGCTTTGACGTGCGATAGGCGAACAAGTTTACTACTTCCAGTCTGCCATAGCCCCAAGAAAGGGCGAAGTTAATGCAGCGAGTAATAGTCGGATCGTTAATCTCTGCATCGGCACTATTCGGATTTAACATGATGAAGGAAACGGTTTTACTTTGAGTGTCCCATTCACGCCACAATAGATACCGATAGTCTCCTTCAATTACTGCTCCGCCTTCCATCAATTGCTTTACTCACCTTGGAAGATTGTTCTTGTGAAACTCATTTCATAATAGACACTATTAATACACTATTAATATAGATGTCTTTGCCTTAAAAGCTCATGGCTGTTTTTCAATTTCTCATCAAACAATTTTTTCTGATTAGCTGTTCAGTATTTGTTGTTGTGTCTGTGACAACTCTTCCCCTGAAAGCTCAAATCTCGGCGGAAAACCAAAACCAAACATTTTCATCCCCAGAAGCTTTGAATTTACTTGAGCGTGGACGACAAAAGTTTCAATCTCTTGATTATCAAGGCGCGATCGCCGATTTGAATCAATCCATTCTCCTTAATCCCGAAATAGCTGATAGCTATTATTACCGTGGTTTAATTCGCGTTCAATTGGAAGATCGACGAGGAGCAATTTCGGATTTTGATGATGCCATTTTAAGAAATCCCCGTCATAGCTGGGCTTATTATCATCGTGCGGGGGTATTCTTTAATTTGGGCAATCAATCTGAAGCTATCTTGGATTTACAACTGGCAGCACAACTTTTTTCAGAACAGGGAAACAGGTCGGCTTATCAGCAGACTACTGCTTTATTACTTCATTTTGGCATCAAGCCAGAGGGTCGCTAACCTTTTTTTTATTGTACGGGAGCAAAAATTACTTCATGGTGGAACAGTACGAGAACTAAATGAGAGTAAATAGATGATCTTTTATGGTTTCTGTTTGGAGTATAAATAAGCGATCGCATCACCCTCTATTTTAAAACCCACCGTCGCAACCGCCACCAGCATCAGCACCACCAAGATCGGCACCACCTGAATAATCGCCACCACAATCGCTGCTACTTCCAGAGTCATGGCTGCTGTGACTGCCATCGTAGAAGCCATAAAAACCAGTGTCCGTACTGCTAGACCCCTTGCTTGGTTTTGCGGTTTTCTCACTTGCAGCAGCGATAAAAAGTAAAGTTAAGACTATGACTAGGACTAATACAACTACTACTAGCATTTTTTCTAAGTGGTAAGGTTGTGATTTCTATAGTAGCTATGATGCGATTATCTTTCAGGGCATAGGTAAGAGCAACAGAGTGCTACATTTAGTTTGAAGTTGGATTGAATTTGTATGAGGAGCGATTTGATTCAATCTTACTTTGATAGCATTTATTTAAAATCTTAATTGACAGTTATTTTAATCAAGATCCCAATTTGCCAAAGAAAGATAATAAACATAGCCCATTCTAACCTTAATATTCTGAATTCAATTCTTACTATTCGTTCGGTTCTTTTAATCTGTTTTTCCCGTTTACTTTTATACGCTACATCTAACTTTTCTTTAATATTATTTAAGTCTTTAATCTCGAATAAGTCTGAATTTTTTTCTCGCTTTTTCAGCATTTCGTCTATTTTCTTTTGCGATTCATCGAGAAGACGTTGCGTTTATTCACTTCGTTTTTTCCAGTCTCCTAAAGGCTTTATTCCGTACTTTTCTTGATTTTTCTTTTCTTTAATACTATATATATCTTGGTCTGGATTGCATAATCGGCGATATTTAACTAGCTGGCTGGCAGCGTGTTCGGAAAAAAACTTAATATAAAATAGCTCTCGTTTGAGATTTTCAGTTAATCCTAAATATGTATCTGTATGAGTTAGGTCGAAACCATCAATTATAGGTAAAACTCTCTCTTTATAATCTTCAAGACGCTCGAATGCTTCTAGAACCGAGTTAAGATGGCTGACACAATCTACTAGCTTTTTCTGCTTATTTAATTCGGTTCTTTCTCGCTCATCCATAATTGCTCGCTACACAATATTAGAAACATCTCTAGTTTTATGTTTAGCTGCTCTATCAAGCATATAATAATTCATAATGCCAACATTTTTCGTTATGAAAGAACTAATTAGGCAACAGCAAACTTTAAAACGGCGTAAATTTGCTCACAATTTAGCTCTCCATATTCATAGCTTGATTCTGCCTATGACTGGTGCGTTTATGATGGGTTTGTTTTATGGGATTAATAATACTCTGGCTTTAATCGGTTCTGGGATTATGCTTTATGTGTTGATTATAGGAATGGGTTTAATCATTCCTTACTGTAACAACCGCAAATATGACCTAGAAAAAGAACTTACTCAGCTTGAAGATCGTTTAAAACATCTTGAAGCTATCAATCAATCTTTAGACGAGCGTAGAGACATGATGCTGTTTGATGAAGATCCCGACTATTGGAAGATTTTAGAAGAGTTGGCTGGATGAGGTCGAGCGATCGCACCACCCAAAACTAATTAGAAACAGCATTAATTGCTTCTCTTCCTTCTCGTTCTGCTGCTGATGCGCTCAAGAAAATATCATCAGGTTCGTAGACAGTGCCATAGTCATCGATGATGCTGTATTTGTAGCAATCGTATGAAGTGTAGTAGATTGCCAGAATGTATTGATTGATGCTGATGATTTTGATGATACTCATGAGGTTGAGCGATCTCGAAGAGAACGCTTCGCGGTCGCCTTTCTATCTTTAATTGTAGTTTGACTGGGGAGATCAAGCGATCGCCTGAAACCGTATTACCGAGAAACGGAATTATCGTCGGTAGAAAAAATTGGACTCGGAAAAACTAAAGTTAAAAAAGGTCATTATCAACCACACAATCAGGTTTCAGCAGGGACGTTTGTAACTAGCGTTAAGACTCATGCATTGACTGTATGGAAGTAAAGATGTTGGAATGCTTAATTATTAAAGGGTTATGATTGGACCATTTCCTACATCTAAAAAACTCATGCATTGACTCACCGCATTATCAGAATCGTTTCAGCTAGATTTCAGCTTGAAAGTGTTTATTAGTATTAATTATTTTCAAAAATTATTCTTCTTGTCAGATTAAAAATTATGTTGAAAAACCAATCACGTACCATAGCACTCTTGATCTTTGCTAGCTTATTGCTCTTAGTTAGCTGTACTTCTAATTCCAGCAAGCAAGTCAATAGTGCGGAAAATGCTTCAGTTGAGGTTGACACTGCTCAAGCTAATAGTCCACGTATTCGTTTTTTTAAGGATAACAATGGTTTGGCAATTCGTGGTACTGACCCCGTAGCCTATTTTACTCAGGGAAGTCCTGTTGCTGGCAAACCAGAATTTGCCCATAATTGGAGTGGGGCAACTTGGCTATTCGCAAATGAAGAACATCGCGATTTGTTTGCTGCTAATCCCGAACAATACGCACCTCAGTATGGCGGTTTCTGTGCCTGGGCTGTAAGTCAAGGCTATACAGCTTCAATCGCTCCTCAAGCTTGGAAAATCGTAGATGGTAAGCTTTATCTTAACTACAATAAAGGAATTCAACGTCGTTGGTCAAAGGATATTCCAGGCAATATCAAGAAAGCGAATTCCAATTGGCCAGAGGTTTTATAAAGATATTTTAGAACAGGACTTAAGATAGTCATAGCGATAATTCCCCGTTTCCTGAGAATCGAGGAATTACTCAAATTGAATGGTAGCTTATTTACCAGCAAGTCCCTTGGTGATTTGGTAAAATTTTTGAAAATATGTATGTCTTTGGCACAAATTTATGCCCAATCCCAAAAATCTTATCATTGACATAAACGAATTATATCTTCAAAAACAACCCAGAGTCATTATAACTGAAGGATTATTGTATCCTGCAAAAGAAGGTGAAAAAATCAAAACTTGTTTGGCTCGATTGGGAATTTTACTTGGACTTAGAATCAAACAAACAAATCGTCAATGGATTTTACTTGACACAACTAATGAACAGAGCGAGCTAAAAAAAATGAAAGCCATCATATCTGAAGGATTAGCAATCTCATCAAAAGAAGGCAGAGAAATCAAAACTCGTTTAGCTCAAATAGGAAATTTACTCGGATTTAAAATCGAGAGAAAAGGTCCAAATAGAAAATGGAAATTTACTGACGCTAGTGATTGGCTTAAAGCTAAAGAAGCTCGCAAAAGTTCCAACTAAATTTTGTTTAATCGAGAACTTCTTTCTAAGTATTTACAGCACTCGCTTTCCGTTTGGCAGTAATCTCTGAAATACAATTATAACAGTAGTTTCAAACCTATTTGGAGCAGAACTTTATTTCCATTTTTAATTAGAAGATCATGAATGAAATCTCGTGTCCGATAACTTCTAAAAAAGTAGACACCTCAATTTCCCTTAAATATACTGTCCACTAAATCGCTTTTTAGGGTGTTAGTAGACACTTTTTCTATTAATCGAGTTAGGAGACAGTTATATTGCTATGCGAAACGAAGCTAAGAAATAAAAGAGTAGTAGGCGATCGCAACTACTTCTTAGCCTTCCGTCTAAATTCCCAAGGAGCAGTAGGCTTGCCGTTCCAAATTCCTAGTTTCTCTTTCTGAGCCAATTCTTGAGCGATCGCAAACTCACCACGAATCGGACAATTATTTGAATATCTTTCGTAATGCCAAGCGTAGCCATCACGCACCATCTGGACGTTTAAGTTTATGGCTGTACTCTTAGAATCCTGTACGTAAACCTCTGTTATTTAATACAAGAATTTAATAATAAACAACAACAACAAAGAAGCATTTTTTTTACGCAGTCTAATTATAGGTTGTTACAAAAATTAGTTTTTATAACGTAGTCAGTACTGTATGATAAGTACATGAGTTTAACATTACAAAAAGGTACTGACCCCACAACCAATCAGACCATCTGGCTCATGCTCGATGAAGACTATGAAGTGGTCACTCCCATACAGCAGTATTTGACTTTTCTAACCACTACTAAGTCACCTAATACGGTGAAGTCCTACGGTCAAGACCTGAAGTACTGGTGGGAATTTCTAGCTCATAAATGCTTGGATTGGCGTGAAGTCAATGTGTCTGATATGGAAGACTTTGCTTATTGGTTGAGAGTAGGTGACACCAAAGTTGTTTCAATGCAACCAGCAGAAGCCATTAGGTCAGAAAGAACTGTCAATCATGCCATTACTGCTGTCACTAATTTCTATGACTATCACATAGCCAATAAGACGGTAGATTTTAAACAGTTTGAAAGATTCTATATGCCTCATGGCATCAGTCGTGCTGGTAACCGTTCACTCCCCCTAGTTAAAAAGGAGCCAACTGCGCCCTGGTGGTGTATGTTAAAAACATGGCTAAATTAGATAAAGATGACTTGGTACAGATGAACGAAGACTACTTCAAGTCTCTCGAACAAGAGAGATTGGTAGAAGTTGCCAAAAATCTACATCAATTAGCTACAGAGTTATGGGAAAAGCAACAGCAAAGTTCGGAAAATAGTTCTCAGCCTCCATCAAAAGATAATCCTTACGGCTCATTACCCACAACAGAAAAGTCGGAAAAAAATTCAGAATCTGAAACTAGGTCGGGCAAAAGTGAGGGGAATCAAATAGAAGAATCAGCAGAAAAACCTCAGAAGAAAAAATCTGCCAGAAAGCCAGGAAAACAACCAGGCGGAAAAGGATTTGGGCGCAGTCAACCTCTGAAGGCCGAAGTAATCATTCCACACTATCCCCACCAGTGTTCTGCTTGTAATCACGATCTAGCAGAATCAGATGCTCAAAAATATATGGGCTATTATGTTTTGGAATTAGAAGCAGCAGAATCGGGATTTCGCATCGTCACGCAATTACATCATTATTATCAGAGAACTTGTAGCTGTGGTCATTGCACCCATGCTCAACCAGGGACAGGATATATTTCTGAGGTAGAAGGGCGTGCTAGAGATTTAAAGCTAACAGAATATGTGTTGGTCGGGCCAATGCTAGCGACATTCATCGCCTCGTTGGGAGTACGCTATCGGATGAGTCGCACCAAGATTCAAGAATTTCTAATCGATTGGACTCAAACTGAACTGAGCACGGGAACTATCGATCGCTGTATTAGAGAAGCGGGCATTGCTTGTGTGCCAGTAGTTGAAGAGTTAGTAGAACAACTACAAAAGGCAGAGCTTCTTCACCTAGATGAAACTCATTGGTACGAGAGTGGAAAACTATATTGGCTCTGGGTTGCCGTAACCACCAAGACCGCAGTCTTTCATATTGGCTCTCGCCGAAAAGAAGAATTATCTTATTTAGTCACAGAAGCTTTTCTCGGCTGGCTTATCAGTGATGGTTATGCTGCCTACCTGTTGCGACCCGAAATCATAATCGCTTCGACCCGAAATAATGTCATTAACGGGCCCACATTATTTGAGAATAAAACTCGCTCAGACCCACATTAATTGAGAATAGACCCAGATTATTTGACACTGACCC
>JASJEI010000458.1 GCA_030064795.1 Pleurocapsa sp. MO_226.B13
ACTCTCCTTAATTGAATGTGAATAAACCTGTAGTTCTGTCAGGGAAGCCTTTTAGACTTCAATTGTTAATCTAGCACTTTCTCTTTTAAGTATTTAAAAAAGATACATAAGTTAACTTATGTTCTCAATTTTTGTCATGAATTTTTGAACCAAAAAATATCCGTGAGCGTCTGATAATAGACTGTCTATTGACTTGTTCGCCACCTAAAAATCAATCTTTCTGACTACTACCAGCATCAGGGGATATGTGAAAATACCTCTCGGTAGTAGTCAAAGCACAACTAGACATTAGCTAAATTTAAAGTCTCCTGATATGCCTCTGATAATTGTTTCTAGAAGATGCGATCGCCCTTCTTATTACTCATTCCTCGACTAATATTATTACTTGGAGATTAAAAAGCCGAGAAAAACCTTCAAAGAAAACAAATGAGTAAGTTGCAACGACAAGAAGATGAGATGTATAAAGTAGCATACATGAAGTCGATTCTACCAGATTGTCAAATCTGTAAACATTATCACGGTCAACACTCGCGCGTTCCCTAGCGTCTTGAAAAGACGCGGGGTCGCTCGTCAAATTTATGGAGGTGTCGAGCTAGTGTGTGCAGTTCATCCCTATGGCTACAGTGGCAATAGCTGTCCCGATCGCGACTGCAAAAAAAAGGCTACAAGAAAAATCTCCTTAATTGTCTATTAATAGACTTTCCTCTTTGCCGTAATTTAAAAAACTCAGTTAGTACTACAAGGAACTGAGTTTCTAGTAGTACTTTGTTCGCCACAGTGGTAGGCTTAAATCGAGCCACCAGTCCCCTCTCCCATAACTGCAAATCCTCTAACTTCACCTCAGACAACGGTTTGGCAATGAATTCAATGAACTTTTCCACTGTAGAACGATAGCTTACTTGGGTAGTCTCCGACTTGCCACCCAACCAAATCAAAATCAACTCGCGATCGCATTGAGCATTAGTAACTTTGTTCTGGATGACCATTAATACATATTTCTTAACTCGATTGGGGAAAAGTAAGATTACTGCCATTGCCAATACCCTAGATAATTGCCATTGCCATCGACCAAAAGTCTTTTTCGAGACTGGCAATCTTTAAAAAAGCCGATTCGGCTCTTAGTTGTATCGTTTCATCTGCCGTTGACAAAGCTTCATCGGCTAGTTGTTCTAAGAGTTTCACGTATTCGGTAAAATCCTGATTGCCCCAGCGATTGGCAAACTCTGCGTAGGGTTCTGGCATAGTGCCTGGTAATTGCCATCCTTGATTGTAAGCTAGTTCGATCGCCCACAAAGCAGTCACCTGCACCGCGTAAGGCATAGACGCTATCATTTCCAGATCTTCACAGTATTGACTACAGGTTGGTTGTGGCTCGGCTGATAGGTTAAGCGATCGCTCTTCTGCTTTGGCTTTAAACCAAATAAGCTCATCAGATAAAGCATTCAAGCCACTTAACAGGATATCGAAATGATGGGTAGGAGCATTGGCTAAGACTCGTGCTACAAACCGAGTAAATTCAACGACAAACAGGTAGTCCTGCACCAGCCAGGTGTTAAATTGCTTCGGCTGTATCGTTCCTAACTGGCACTGGGTCAGAAATGGATGCACTGTGGCTTGATGCCAGGCTTGAGTGTGTTTTTCTATAAGTCGAGCGCAGGTAATACTCATGCTGATTTATTTCATTTCTAGTGAGATTAAAGATGACAATTGAGAAGTAATTCTCACATCACGGTTAATGACAATTTATATTTTTAGATTAATACTTATCCTGATTCTGCTTCTCACGGGCTGTTCTACTGACATAAGTACAAGTGACTTACCTACCTGTACTCAAACTGATTGTAATTGTAGTGATTTTACTATTCAAGAAGAAGCCCAAAGGGTACTAGATGCTTTTCCCGACGACCGATACAAACTCGATCGCGTAAAAGTCTATTCCATCACCACAATTTCTCCTATGTTTGCTCAATCTAGAAAAACATAAAGCAAAAATTAATTTTTATATAAAAAATACTTATTTTAAAAATAAACCCAAAAGTTTAAATCAATGTATGATGTTTACATAATCTAAAAGCTATGGAAAAACAAAAATCATAGTTTTTTTTCAATAGCTATTGATTGCGACTAATCGACGGCTGTTTGGCTTTTGAGAATCTATTCAATCAGTAAAAACTCTGAAAATTATTCTTGGAATGATGTCTGAAGTCACTAAAGAAGTCACTAAATTTGAATTTAACTTATCTATTTTAGAAACACGAGGACACCATCATGAATAAAACAAAGGTGAAACCATCTACAGACGAAGGGTGGGCTATCCATGTTTACAACAGCGATCGCCACCTGCGGTTTACTCTAGAGCCTTCTCATATTTGGGCGTTCGGTTGGGGCATCGGGGTGGGTCTTCTAGCTGCTATTGTCTGGTCTGCACTCCATAGCGCGTCCCATAGGTTTTCAACCAATACCGACCCTACAACAAACCTTTTACCAACCTCAGAAAAGAGTCCTGAAGGGAACCTAAGTGCCGAACCAGCTAGTTCGTTCCTCCTTGGAATAGATTGACTATTGTCCGTATACAGATACGATTCAGTCTTAAGTTATAAATCTAGATTGTTAATTCGATCTAGTAACAAGTTTTAAATTCTTAGGACTTGCTTAAGTTTTTTACGCAGCCGATCAAAAAATTAAATTAATAAAAGAGGAATTACAACATGGATTTTTTGTCCAATTTCTTGACGCTTTTCCTAGATAAATTACAGTCCCCTACACTCGGTTTTCTGATTGGTGGTATGGTTGTTGCTGCCGTCAATAGCCGACTGCAAATTCCCGATGCGATCTACAAGTTCATCGTCTTCATGCTGCTCATCAAAGTTGGTCTGAGTGGAGGTATTGCAATCCGCAATGCCAATCTGGCCCAGATGCTCTTACCCGCAGTGTTCGCTGTAATAATAGGAATACTGATCGTGTTCATTGGGCGTTACACCTTGGCTAAAATGCCCAAAGTCAAAGTTGTCGATGCCATTGCCACTGCGGGCTTGTTCGGTGCGGTAAGTGGCTCTACCCTAGCTGCTGCCCTAACCCTATTGGAAACCGAAAGCATCCAATACGAACCCTGGGCTGCTGCACTTTATCCCTTCATGGATATCCCCGCCCTTGTCACTGCCATCGTCTTGGCTAGCATCTATACCAGCAAACAGCGTAGCAAAGAGGATAAGATCGGCAAGCAAGAGGATCTCAGTAAGGAGAGCGTTACCGCAGGCAGATATCCTGACATACAAAGTGTTGCCTCAAACGGATACCCCGACATACAAAGTGTTGCCTCAAACGGATACCCTGACATACAGAGCGTTACCGAAAGTGATTATCCTGTTATGCAGAGTGGTGCCAACCGCAGGTATCCCAGCGAGCAGGGCATTACCGCAAGCGGGTATCCCAAGGGCGATAATGCAGGCAAGCGGGTCAAGATCTGGCCCATCATCAAGGAAAGCCTACAGGGTTCTGCCCTATCGGCACTGCTACTCGGCCTCGCTCTAGGCATATTAACTCAACCAGAAAGTGTCTATGAAAGCTTCTTCGATCCCCTCTTTCGAGGTCTACTTTCAATATTGATGCTAGTAATGGGTATGGAAGCAACCGCAAGACTGGGTGAGTTGCGCAAAGTGGGTCAGTGGTACGCTCTATATGCTTTTGTAGCTCCGCTACTTCATGGTTTAATTGCCTTCGGTCTTGGCATGATTGCTCACTACATCACGGGATTCAGTCTTGGAGGAGTCGTGATTTTAGCCGTTATCGCAGCCTCCAGTTCGGACATCTCAGGGCCACCCACTTTACGAGCTGGTATTCCTTCTGCCAACCCCTCTGCTTACATCGGTTCGTCCACAGCCGTCGGTACGCCAGTTGCCCTTGCCATAGGCATACCTCTCTTCATCGGACTCGCCCAGGCACTAATGGGCATTTGATCTCAGACGGATCGCGGTCTTTTTGGTGCGACTCTAGCTCCCTCAATGAGCGCGATCCTATAGATAAGAAAGGCGATCGCCCTTGACTTGGTTGACTGGCAGGTCACCTATTCTAAAGAGGCGAAAAGTAATTGAGCCAATTGTGCCAGTTATGATTAGTCCCATTGGTGTTGTCGAGCTTCATCGACTATCCATTGAGCCTCTTCAAGTGAAATATTATAGCGATCGCTTAAAAGTTGGGGAAATCGATCGCAGGCGCGATTGGGATTCACATTTGGTTGCTGGGAATAATTCGGCAGTGCAACGTTACATAAAAAAGGCGAGGGTTTAGCCTTTAGTTGAAGCGGTTCGAGATTTAGAACTTCTCGCAAATTTATAAAAAATAGCAAGGCTCGGCTGAGGTTAGCATCGCTAAGGTTTGCTCCGTTGAGTAGGGTACAGTTGAGGTTAGCATCGCTAAGATTGGCGTATTTGAGGTTAGCCCCGCTGAGGTTGGCGTATCTAAGGTCGGCATATCTGAGGTCGGCATATCTGAACTCGGCATGGCTGAGGTTAGCCCCACTGAGGTTGGCGTATCTGAGGTTGGCATATCTAAGGTCAGCATGGCTGAGGTCAACTCCGCTGAGGTCAATCCCGTTGAGGTCAGCCCCGCTGAGGTCAGCCGTTTCTGCATTTGGGTTGGTAGTACGGAAATTGAGAAAATCGAGCTTTTGCATTTGTTGAATTAGAGATTTAGCACTTTTTTTGCCCGCTCGGTCTATTCTTTTTTGAATCTGGAGTAAAAAACCTTGGGAATAGGCAGATCGAGCAACCATAATTACCATGATAGGAAAAGTGATTACTGCACTACTACAGAATTCTCGACTTTACACACAGAAATCCAGAAATAAGTAGCGAAAAACTATTTCTAATACAGAATGCTTTCTGCACTTTAACGAAACAGATTCTAGCGGATAGCTTGGTCAAGTAAACTAATATACTTGTATTATTATGTCCGTTTCAATTCCCTCCAATCTGTTAGGAAACGTTTTAGTCGATGAGACTTCTTTTACTCTTTCTACTGGAGCATACGATCGCGCTGCTTCTTCTCTAGGATTATTTACTGCTGGCGACAGAGAATTCCTCAAACCCTACGGTACAGAAGGTTCTGCTGCCACGATTAGTAACCTAGAGACTGGAGTTTATTCTTTCGACTGGTCGATGTACAGCAAAGATAAAAACGGTTGGGATAAGCTATATGTTTGGAACGGCAAGGAGCTAACTTTGATAGGCGATCGCTCGACTGGAAATCAAATCTCTACAGCACGTTGGACACACGATCCGCAGTTTGCCACAGTAGACGTTATCTATGATTTTGTTACTTTCATTGCCATCGATGAGAACAGTAAGACTGGCACTACTGAATTTACCATTGACAACTTCGATTATCTAGAAGAGTTACCTTACGATGCACCGATGCCCATAGAGTTAGCACCGACTACTTATCTGGGAGATGTGGATCTTAAAGATGGTTATACCTCAATCGGTACTGGTTCTGGCGATAAGCCTAACGGCATGGCTTCGCTACGCGCCATGTCTACATTGTCTTTAGAATTAACGGGCGATAAGCCTGACGGCATGGCTTCGCTACGCAATACCCTAGATTTAGGTACTGAAGGAAGTCTGGCTAAGTGGGAAGTAGAAAACGGAACTTATGAGATAACCTACAAAGTTTATTCTTCTGAAGATGAAAGCGATGCCTTCGGCTAGAGAGCCAGTCCAGTAGAAGGGGTTGACAAATTCAATCAAATGAGGTGTAAGTCCCAAATATGGCCAAAGCTCAAGCCGCTTCCTCTAGAGTCAGTTCTGGCATCCGAGCAATATCTGATACCCCCGTATAGGCTTGTAGGATTATAGCTAAGGCTAACTGCGCCCTTTGGGACTGGACAGAAACCGACGGTGCTGTCTTTGAACAGAGTGGCTAGTTCCTGTTGAAATTCGTCGTTGAACAGTTGATGCCGACAATGACGCAGAAATACGAAGAGTTTAGCTTTACGGATCCGCTTGACTACCTTTTGTTCAGTCGGAGACAATTCTAGAGGAGGATTCCAATTGGGAGGACGCATAGATGACACCAATAATTCTGTGCTGATTTTTCCTCTTTACACAATACTCCTTTTTTGTCAACCTTTTCTACTGGACTGGCTCTCTAGGCTTCGCCAATCGCGACACTATTTATTACTGGGAAGACGGCGTGATGGAAGTTTTTGCCGAACGTTCCCAAGCAGAACAGACCAGTAAAACTCGCTATCAGACTGACTGGATGACATCGAACGTGGAAGTTACCGACGGTCAACTGATGTTTATGGCGGTAGATGAAGTAGATAAAGTTGGTTCTACCCAACTGAGAATTAAAGGGATTGAAAAGATAGCATCTGCTGAAGTTGAGCCAGAGATTCAAACAATGGAGTTCGACCCTACTCCCGAAGACGGTATGGGAGCGATCGACGGTAACACTCTTAGTACTGGAACAGAGGCGGTAAGTGCATCTACTCTAACTTCTGATTTCTTTCACGACATGGTGAATATCAGCCAGTACGGTACGGAAGGAACGGCTGCACTATGGGTAACAGAACCAGGAATCCAGTAGATAACTTGGTCTGTCTCATCAACTGAAAACGATTTACACTCCGACCAGTTTTTACTTTGGGATGGTCAGGAATTAACTAAGTTAGGCGATCGCGGACTTGCTACCAACTACAACGAAACTGAAGGAATCTATGAAAGCGAACTAATTACCTCTACCGTTAATGTTGTCTCCGACGAGTGGGGTATTCTGGCTCTCGATACGGACGATACTGAAGGTGATTCGCTGATTACCATTCACGACATTAAATGGCTCAGTGATGGTGAAGTAGAACAACTATCAGAACCAGATAGAGAACAGCTAGGCAGCGATCCAGACAACGAACCGATAAACACCTGGCAGCAACAGGGATTAGAAAAGATAGGCACTTACTATGATGAACTATCTGAAGGAATGGTTTTAGATGAGAGCGATCGCTTTGAAGTCCCTCTAGGCTATAACGAAGGAGTAGAAGGAATCATCAGTATTAGCAGTGGCTCTGACCTGACTTTAAATATCTACGATAATAATGGAGAATTGTATAACTCTTACTCCGTCGGTTCTTCTCCTGTAGGCTTCAACTTCCAAAGTGACACCTTTACGATGGAAATAACCCCCTGATAATACTGATGTTCTAACTGAATATTCTTTGAGCTTGAATCTGGGGCAGGTGTACGATCCAGATTAAAAAAGTAAATCCCAACGTCACCGTCGGGACTAGTCTAGTATACAGAGTTTGTTTAAATTAATTTTTAGTTTGAATGGGTTAGATTGGGTGCGATCGCGAATTACACAATTGGTTCTCCCCAATTATCTTCATAGATAAATTTGACCCTGCCAAATTCTTTATAAAAACTAATCCTAATATGTAGCCTGAAGACGAGAAAGAAGATAATCTCCAGCAGTAATGGGGGGATAGAGAGGAGGACGTTCTTTACTCTGACAGGTTTCTAGGCACCTAATTTCAGTATCGTGGTTGGAATGGCAAAAAAAAGCGTTGAATATCGAGATTGTTTGGCTCTAAGCTCTTGAGGAATTCTTACACGGTGTTTGGTGGAGCAAAATACATGGTTCGTCCAGCGTTGCATCAGATCGCCTGTATTGACCAGGACGGTTTCGGGAATAAAGGGTGCTTCGATCCATTCTCCCGCAGCGTTACGCACTTCTAAACCCCCAACGGCATCTTGAAATAGGAGGGTGAAACTACCGTAATCCGAATGTTCTCCCGCTCTTAACTGCTCTGGTGAGGGGGTTTGTTCGACGGGTGGATAGTGAAGAAGTCTTAGGGTGTTATCCTGTTTGTCGTGTCTGTCAGCAAAGAAAGATTCGGTCAGATTAAGCGCGATCGCCATCGCTTCGCAGAGGTTCATGGCAGCAGCATTACAGGCAGAGAAGAAATCTAACATCGTGTCGCGAAAGCGAGCGTCTCTCTCCAGCCAGCGATTGTAGTATAGAGAAGGCAAAGCTGTATTTAACCGTGTTGGGTCTATTTCTTTACCGATGTTATATGCTTCTTTTAAATCCCCTGGTTTGCTATCGTCGAGGCGTTCTCGTCCTACTCCAACATAACCGCGATTGCTCATACCAGTTCTCAAAAGTCATTGGAGACTTAGTTTTAATTCAAAATTCAAAATTCAAAATTCAAAAACTAAACATAGTAAGGATTTGAATAATTTTAATTAATAAAAAATAATTTGCTATCTTTCTAGCTAGTTTCGAGAAATGGTATCAGTTCGTCCGACCATGCCAGCTTATTTTTTTCAGATAAAGGAAGGTTGAAAAACTTCCGCGATCGCTCGAACGTTTCGGCAACCAAATCCGAATCGATGCCTGGATTTTTCAGGTACATAAACCCTATTTCCTGGCAAGCGCGGTAAATTTCGGCGGAAATAGCACTTCTTTGCGATCTATCTCCTTCTCTAAAAGGAGCAAAGTCTATAACAGGAATTTTTTCAGACACGGTTTGATTAACGCAACTATATTCACTTCTATCGCATCTTTCTAAACGAACAGGGAATTATCAAACTACAATCTGCTGACTTTTATAAGACTATAGATCATGCCGATTTAAGAGTTTGGTGTATCTGTCGGGCTATCTACCAGTTATATGAAGTCCGCTTAATTAGTTCTAAAATAATTAAAACCATCAATGTGACATTAATCAATGCCCAAATTACTTAGGTTAAAATCTTATCTGAGCGCAGAAGAACTAAAACAACGTTATCGAAACAGTTCTGACCC
>JASJEI010000459.1 GCA_030064795.1 Pleurocapsa sp. MO_226.B13
ATCCACTGAAGAAGGTTGTTGAGTTGAAGATTAAGCACCGTAAGGTACACCACGATATTTTTTGCTAATACCAGAAGCAGAATTGATAGGACGAACGGGGCGACGAAGAGTATAAGTTCTACCTAAAAAACGAGCAGTGTGTTCTGAAGCGACGGTTTCAACTTGATTGTTAGAAGCGGAATAAGCTTGACCTAAAAAACGTAATTTCATTTTTCGGTTCTCCCTTTTTTGTTGCCTTAAATTCATTTGCTTTTCTTGATGAATATAGTATGCCCCGTCTCTCAGGCAGAAAAAATCACCTTTTGTTCAGAAAAGTTCGGGAAAAATGTCAGAAAAGTTCAGGTAGACTCGAAATTACTCCCTCAAAATCCCCATCTAATTGCCAAGCTTCTAACTATTTATCGCGAAGCGAGTTTTAATCTAGCGCAACGGCGCTCGCGCCGTCTCGGCGGTAACTCTCGCCAATTGCGGCTTCTACAAAAAACCAGTCTCACTATAAGACTGGCATTAACAGAAGCATGAGAACGGTGGGACTCGAACCCATATGCGTAGCGGTATCCTTTAGGACAACCAAACGATTAAGAGTCGCTTGCTCTGCCTAATTGAGCTACGTTCCCAGACGGAAATCGACCCCTAGATTAAAGCGATCGCCAGCCAGATATTATTTTCAAGATGGCGTTTGCGTAGCAAGCGAACAATTAACAACGCTAAGCTGTCCAGTTTTGTGGACGAAATCCCTAAATAGCTGATAAACTCAGTGGTGGCTTCCCTAGCTTTATCCCTGGTATGGAATCATTAGACCGAAGTAAAGAGAAAGAATTAAAAGATAAACGCTTAGCTTACCGTTTACGCCTGGCAACTACAAGAGTTAAAGATGCTGAGCGAGAACGCATCTGGGCGATCGTGAAGGCTCATACTGAAGGTTTATCAATCAGAACAATAGCTAAAGTCACTGGCTTAAGTTCAAGCAGAGTCCATCAACTGTTACACACTGATGAAGCAGATCAAATTCCTGACTGGCTGAACGATCTATCAGCATCTTTGAGCGGAATAGAATTTGAATCAGATGGTCAGCAGAAACGCTCGCTATCTGAATTACAGCAAGAGTTAGCAGATGAAGGGGAAGTGCTGCGTTGGTGTATCGAATGGTTGGAAAAATTAGCTCGTGGAGAAAAAGTGGTAGTCAATCTCCGTGCTTCAATTGACCCCAGAACAGCTTATGTAGGTATCGATCGCTCGTGGGTATTTCGAGTACTGAAGCGAGTTGCTGCCAATCTCGATCAATTATCGGGGACTCTTTTTCCCACTGAAGAAAGCGAGGTGGAATCAAATCCCATCATGAGGGGCGTTAAACTTCGACATCGTCTCGCCGAACCAGAGCCAGAATTGTCATCTCTTAGTCAGCGTGAACAACGAGCTATTCTTAGAGAAAAGATGGGCTTGCCACCAATGTAACTTTGATAGGCTAAAGCTTTGAGTAATTTTGTCCATCAAACTGGACAGCTTAGCGTTGTTAATTGTTCACTTACTACGCAAACGCCTACTAAGCGTCGAGCGCCAAATTACCCATCATGCCTAAATCTTCGTGGTCGAGAACATGACAGTGATAGACAGTTCTTCCTGCAAAATCACTAAAAGGTATGCGGATACGAACTGTTTCCCCTCTTTTAACCAACACCGTATCTCGCCAAGCTAGTAAAGGTTCGGATTGACCATTGCGACTAATAACTTGGAAAGCATTGCCGTGAACGTGGAAGGGATGATCCATAACTCCTGTATTGATTAATTCCCAATCTTCTACAGTGTTGAGTTTGACTTGAGTGTCTATGCGATCGCCCTGATAGTATTCACCATTGATTAGAAAAGCCATACCCACTCCAGGACTCATCCCATGATTGAGTTCAAATCTTCTTACAGTCTGGGGTTCGGGTAATGGGTCAATCGAATTCAGTTTTGTTGGTAAAGCCAAGGAATCAACAGCAGAAGCATAGTTGACTGTCGCTAAAGCTATGGGTTCTTCGCGGTTATTTCTGCCCATCATTCCCCTACCGCCCATCATGCCTCCACCCATCATGCCTCCACCCATCATGCCCATGCTACCGCGATCGTAGGGTAAATTAAGTAGACGATACTGTCCCGATTCTTTGTCTCCTTTGACTAAAATATCGGCTCGTTGACCTGGTGTTAGTAGCAATTCATTGACTTCTACAGGCTCGTTCAAACTAATGCCATCGGTAGCGATCTGGTAGAAAGCATGGTCTTCTAAGGCTAGTCTGTAAAAACGGGAAGGAGAAGCATTGAGAATTCGTAGGCGCAGTAATCCCCCTGCTGGTAAATTAAGACTAGGATTTACTTGCCCGTTTACAGCTATTATCTCTCCCTCTCTACCCATCATTAGAGACATATGTGCCGAGTCCGAACGTCTTCCGCCATTGTCAAGGGAAAAATCCTGTAATACTAAAAACTCTTCTTGGGCTGCTTTTAATTCGGGAAGTTCATCTACGTCACCCCGCACGATAAATAGACCAGCCAATCCACCAAATAGTTGTTCTGCTACCAAACCGTGTAGATGGGGATGATACCAAAATGTACCCGATGGATGATTTTCGGGAATTTGAAATTCGTAGGTTAGTTTTTCTCTTGGTTCGATTTTCAGGAAAACATTATCTGCGTTGCCTGTAATGGGAATATGTAAGCCGTGATAGTGAATATTAGTAGGCTGTTCGAGATTATTAGTAAAATGGATGCGAACTTTATCCCCCGATCTAGCTTCCAAGCGGGGTGCGGGAATTTGCCCGTTATAGGTTAAAAGATATGCCTGTTGCCCACCCAAATTTACCGAACGATCGCTGGCTTCTAGGTCTAGTTCTAGTAACCCATTGCTGCTTTGATATAAGGGTGCAGAATTAACTGGCGCAGAAGTCACAGTTCTACCTGAAATATCTCGACGCAACCAATTACCGACTAAAGCTGCACCTGCACTCCCCACACCCAAAGCAATAAATTGGCGACGGTTAAATTTAACCATAATTAATTCGGTTAGAAAACCTGCAACAATTCAATAAGATTGGTATTCTTTAAATACCTCTACTTCTCCCTTGTCGTTAAATGCCAATACTTGAAATGGTTGTTTGATATCACGCGCTTCCATTCCTGGCGTACCAATTGGCATTCCTGGTACGGCTAATCCAACTAAATCGTCTGCTTTTTGGGCTAAGAAACGTTTAATATCATCGGCAGGGATATGTCCTTCCATGACGTAGCCATCGATAATAGTGGTGTGACAAGAAGCTAATTCTGCTGGAACATTATGCTTTTGCTTGAGAGCTTCCATCTCTTCAATTTTAATATCTTCAATCTTAAAACCATGCTTTTTGGCGTGGTCTACCCAGACACCACAGCAACCACAAGAAGGACTGCGATACACGGTCATTTCAGTTATCCCTGAGTAATTTGGTTCGGTTTCTTTGTCCCAAACGCTGACTAAGGTTGCTGGGCTGCTAGTTTCATTTGCTACTGCGGAATTATTTTTATTAGCGATATTGTTATCTCCTGAAACGGAGGAGAAGTAGATAGTTCCAGCAGCAGTAGCAGCGATCGCCACTGAAGCAATAGTTATTTTAGATAAAAGTTTAGACATTATTATTTCAACGGATAATTAATTTTACTTTGACTTCCATCTTAAACTTTCTAGTAAACTAGAGAGTCAAGTTGACCTATAAGCTTTGCTAAAAAAGCTTTTTCTACTGATTCCCCGTTATTCACTTTCTGGGTAATTGTTACTAAAATTCTCATTCCTTCGCTTCTGTTGCAAAAATGCCCTCCATGCCAGCGTTGGTTGTTGAAAAATATTATTCACCCAAACGATAAATAGTGGAGCGGTCTACATTAAAGGTTTTTGCCAACTCCGTTGCCGATTTTCCTTCTTCTCTCAATTTCAGAATCAATTCCTTCTGTTCTGGAGATAGCTTCTTCGGACGACCGAATCTTACCCCTCTTTTCATAGCAGCTTCCCGTCCGACACTGGTATGTAAATTTCAGCGATAAATGAGACTAAATCTTTAGAATTAAATGACACTCAAAGGCGTGACATTTTCATTCCTAAATTTCTTGCTCAAGCTGCTTCAAGTATTTCTTGACAGTTCTAGAATATAATCCAGTTGACTGACTCATTTCGTAAGCAGAATAGCCCAGTTGCTGCATCTCAATGAGCTTGGGTTTCCATTGCTCGAAATTACTCCGTCTGCCCAAAGTCTTTCCTTGAGCTTTCAGTTTTGCTAATACTTTCTTCGTTCTCTCTGAAGCATACTCCCGTTCGATCTGGTCAAAAGCTGAAAAAGTAGCCATCATCTTTTCGCCATCTGGAGTATGAGGTTTTATTTGTGATGCTTCACCAACCAAAATTTCTAACCCCATCTTCTGCTGATGTAATCTATGACCAATGTTGACAAATCGTCGCAGTCTCGGAGCTAAACAGAAAATTTGCCAGATGACCAAAATATCCCCCGCTCTGGCATATTCAAAAACTGATTCCAGATTGGATTGTTCGTCGAGGAAACTGCCGATCTCATCGCCAAAAATTATCTGGCATTCAGCTTGCTTGAGAGCTTCAATCTGTTCTGGTACAGTATCAATTCCTTTCTCCCCAATGCCAAAAAAATAGCCAATTTTCATTGCTCTTCAAACCGCACCAATTACCAAACATTCCCTAGCAGCTTCTACCACCTCGGCGGTGATACAACTGAGGGAGTTAATTTTCATAATGCGCTCAATCTGACGAAATAAGCGATTAACCAGCCTAAAGTTACCGTTAGTAACGCGACAAATAGTAGCAATAGCCTCTGCATCGGTATAATCATTAGGATTCATGCTCAAACCAAACTGTTCCCAATAGATTTCCAGCAAAAATCTCATTTCCTCTTTACTGAGGGTACGGTAATTATGGGCAAAGCCAATACGGGAATAGAGTTGAGGGTAGCGGGATAATTGTTTTTCCAATCCTGGCATCCCAATAAAAATTAAGCCAATATCATTTTTGTCATAGATTTCTCGAAACTGCTCGATACCTCCCATTTTCAAGCGTTCTGTTTCATCAACAATAATTAAATGGCAATAATTTGGGATATCTCTCGCCATCAAGGTTCTTTGCTCTTTGGGTAAGAGTTCCTCGACAAAACGTCCTAACTGAACCCGCATACTGCCAATATTTTCTTTAATCTTGCGTGGAGTGCTGGTGATTTCTGCTGTATAAAGTAGAGTGCGACAATTACTAATATCTGGATGAAGGGGAAGATAAGATAAATTAGTTGGCAAACGCTTTTCGAGAAAATACCACTTGGCATAGTAGCGTGCCGATAGGGTTTTGCCCACTCCAGGTTCACCGTAGCATAAGCCGATATATTTCTCTCTCAAACAGGCATCACAAAATTCAGCAAACCTTCGATATTCTTTAGTAACGACAAAGGATTCTTGTTCGGCAATAGCTTGGGTATCATCTGCACCTGTTTGATAAAAGCTAGTCATTAAAATATCGCTTTAAACGCGGAGATTTGGACTTGGTTTTTTCAGTTGATATTGTAGGAGATGATTTGGATTTTGATTTACTTTTAACTCCCATCAAAGCATCCACAATAGAGATTCTTTCTTTAATCTGTCGATCTAGTGCTTTGCGTCTGGCGTAACGAGCAGCAGCAATCTCTTTGAGAGTCACGGTTTCCGATGCTAATTCGGGACAAATTGCCCGACAGAGAAAGCGACTTTGATAGTAGATTCTAATCTCCGCCATATCTCTAGGATCGTAGCGAATAGCAACATCTTCTCCCACATAATTAGCTAATAAAGGGTCGATGTATCTCAATCCTTGAAAGCGAATGCCATCGCGATGAATGCGTCGTTTTTGTTTGATGGTCAGTAATAGTAGATCGAGTTCTTCAATTGATTCGGGAAGCTGGGGCAAAAATCCCTTTGCTGACCAACGTTTTTGGGGAGCTTCAGATGTTTCACTATGGTTCGATTGATTGTATTCGCCGATAAAGCGATCGAATTCTGAACTCAGTTCGGTTAATGTCAAAACTGGCTTGGGTGTTTTATGTCCCGCAGGTGCGTATCCAGATAGTTTGGCTAACAACATCTGATTGACGGTGAGGAAGAATCGTTCGATTTTCCCCCTACCTCTTGGTTGACCAACAGTAGAAAAGATCAGTCGGATTTTGAGGTCGAGACATACTTGTTCGATATGTCGGGAGGTAAAATCACTGCCATGATCTGTATAGAGAATCTCTGGAATACCGCAGATGTGCCAATTAGAATCATTTTTGCGCCAGATGGCTTGTCTTAACGCTAAGGCAGTTTGTAATGCCGAGGGAGTATCTAGGGAAATATAGTATCCCGCGATCGCTCGACTATAATCATCTATAATTACCGTCAGCCAAGGTCTTACAGGCTGTTCTTTTTCGTCCAAGATCCAAATATCCAGCAGGGTATGATCTGCTTGCCAGATAGCATTGGGACGCTCCGATTCTTGCCTGTGTAGCAAGTCAAAGGCTTGTTTGTAGGCTTTTGACCCTTTGTGAGCTAGAGTGACTAAACCTGGATCGAGGTCGCGGATAATGCCATAAACGGTTCTGTAAGAAGGAATTGGTTGGTGAGTGCGTTCGCAATAAGATTCAATTTGACGATGAATATGTGCAATGCTCTTAGGTGGTTTTTGAAGAGCCAACCCTTCAATCAGGTTTTTTACCTCCTCATTGAGACAACGATGCACTCCTTTATCTCGGCGTTTGGGACGAACTAAACCTGCTAATCCATCTTGGCGATAACGAGCTACCCATCTTCTAGCGGTAGAAAGAGAAACATCTTCGGTGGCGACAATGTTCGGCAAAGGAACACCTTCTTCCAAAAAGGGTTGAATGATTTTGAATCTAGATAGTGCAATTGTTCTATCTGACTCGGATAGTTCTGAAGCCAAAAATTTCTCTGACATAATTGTCACGAATTATCATAGAAATTTTTTAGCATAAAAAAGTCATGTCTCAAAAAGTGGACTTTACAAGACATAAAAAATGACTTGTCTCAATTAATGTCTCAAAATATAATTCTTACCAGGTCTAAAAGTTTATGAGACATTATGAGGCAATAATTTAGTAATATTGTTCGGTTTTTTGTCCCTAAACTCTTACAATTGAGTTTCAAATTCTGATTATGGCGATCGTTGGATATGCAAGGGTGAGTTCGGTAGGTCAAAGTCTCGATGTGCAGTTGGATAAATTACAGCATTGCGACAAAACCTATCAGGAGAAACAAAGTGGGACGAATCAAAAACGACCCAAATTACAAGCTTGTCTGGAATATGTTAGGGAAGGGGATACTTTGGTGGTAACGCGCTTAGATCGCTTGGCTCGTTCTACTTTGCACCTATGTCAGATTGCTGAAATCCTTAGAGAGAAGCAGGTTAATCTTCAGGTACTCGACCAGAATATTAATACCTCAGATGCTACGGGACGGTTGCTGTTTAATATGCTTGGAGCGATCGCACAGTTTGAGACGGAGATTCGTGCCGAGCGTCAGATGGATGGGATTAACAAGGCGAAAGAGAAAGGGGTGGCTTTTGGTAGGAAGAGAAAAATGACCCAAGAGCAGATTGAGGAACTTCGGTCAAGAAGAAAATCGGGAGTGCTGATTAAGACTTTGATGGCTGATTACAATTTGTCTAAGGCTAGTGTTTATCGATATCTGAATCCAAAAGAATCGTAGTGGTTTTAGCCTTTGAAAACTCAAACCAAAACATTACAAAAAAACACGATTGATTCTGGCGATAATAGCTTTCTTATAAACTAAGGCAAGAGACGATTTAAAACAACAATAATGGGCAAAGGGTTTGGTAGTCCTCGCCAGGGACAGTTAGGTTATGTATTATTGTTAATACCTGAAGCAAAAGCTTATGCTGCTAATTTTTCTTTGGGGGAAGACGACGAAGAATTCATTGGTATTACCAACGTCCTAGAGGACGCACAGGTCTGGAAAAAGAAAGGTCAAGCCAGACAAGCTGTAGTGAAATATCTCGATCTATTAATCGAACAGTTAGAAACCACCAAACAAGTTGAACTCAGCATCAGAAAGCTCAACCGTTTGAGTAACGGAAAACTCAAAGACGAACCAGAAGAAGATTTAATTTTTGAGCAAACCAAAAAATCTAGAAATTAAGTTTAATATTATTTTCTTCCATAATCGTTGCTATGCCTCAATAACGTCTTTGAGTGTCATTTAATTCCCAAGATTTAGTCTCATTTATCGCTGAAATTTACACCTGTTAATGTCAGTGGCAAAAGTTGATGATTTATGCATTATGTTTTGCGACACTTTTCCAGGACGGGGAGGCTCACTGCAACAGATGCGAAGGAATAAGACTTTAGTAACATTTACCCGAAAAGTAAATTAGGTAGGATACAAACTATTATTTATTAAATATTTTATTATTCTATAGATCTGAATAGACGTTCCAACTTTCCAATCTATAACTACTGTAAAATTTTATTGATGTTGGATATGAAGAGTGTGCGTCGATGCTTAAAGCACCAATGAATGATATGGTTGTGCTGTTGCCTGGAATTATGGGCAGTGTGCTACAAAAAAATGGTCAAGATATCTGGAATGATTCGGTAGTGTAACAAAGGTGTTGAAGAGGTTAAATTTGTCTACCAAACTCATACCTATTAATGTACAGTCCAATAACTAGATCGTGCATAGGAACTATTTTAGAAAAACAAATAGTTTTGCGCTGCAATCTCTTGATTCTA
>JASJEI010000493.1 GCA_030064795.1 Pleurocapsa sp. MO_226.B13
CAATTGTTTGTGCCCTTCGGACTAGAGTTACCCGCCCTTGATAAGCAGACACTGTCCGACCTCAGCCTCAGTGAAGACGACCTCATCCTGCTTTCCCAGGCTCTGAATGGTTACAGCCCCTGGTTAGAGAGAACTGTGCCCCCGTTACATCTGCTGCGAGCCTCTGGAGTGCTCAAGCGCCCCGTGAGTGAGATTGTGGAGCGGTTACAATTGTTTGTGCCCTTCGGACTAGAGTTACCCGAACTCAATTGGCAAGAATTGTTTGAACTGAGAGCAACAGCGGATGATTTTCTGATGCTATCCAAACATCTTAATGGCGATACGCCTCTGCTTCAGGGTGATGTTTCCCCTCTGCATATTGCACGGGCAGCTGATTTACGGAATGAGCCTGTGTCTGCAACTTTTGAAAGATTGAAGCAGTTTGCACCTATTTTGAAACTAAATTTACCCGAGGAAAATCCAGAGTCTTGGGATTTGGATTCACTAGTCGCAGAATCTTGGGTTTAAACAGGATTGAATCAATAATTAATGAAGGGTAAACTGTCGCTCAATATCTTCCCATGCCTCCTCTGCTCATCTCAACCCATCATTTAAAAGTTGACAGACTACTACCCAACTCCTTAATGCTTCTGAGCTTAACCACGCAATTTTTCTAAAACGCCACGATCTTCTAAGGTGGAGGTGTCTCCACTAACTTCTTCCCCTATAGCTAAGGAACGAAGCAAGCGACGCATAATCTTACCCGAACGGGTTTTTGGCAGGGCATCCGTAAAACGAATTTGAGCTGGACGGGCGATCGCACCTATTTTAGCCACAACGTGTTGTTTTAGTTCCTGTTCGAGTTGTTCGCTGGCATCAAAGTTATTTTCGAGGGTAACGAAAGCAACTATTTCTTCCCCTTTAACTTGACTTGGTCGTCCGACAACCGCAGCTTCAGCAACTCCAGCATGGGAGACAAGAGCCGATTCAATTTCCATAGTACCAAGTCGATGACCGGCAATATTAATTACGTCATCTACACGCCCCATGACCCAAAAATAGCCATCGGCATCTTTTCTGGCTCCATCACCACTAAAGTAGATATAATTGCCATCTTTAACAGGAATCTTTTCCCAATAAGTACGACGGAAGCGATCGGGATCGCCATAAACATTGCGGATCATACTCGGCCAGGGATGTTTAATAACTAAATAACCGCCTTGACCTTCACCAACAGGATTACCGTCTAGATCGACTACATCAGCAACAATTCCAGGGAAAGGAAAAGTTGTAGCACCAGGTTTAGTAGTAGTTGCACCGGGTAAAGGGGTTAACATGATGCCACCAGTTTCCGTTTGCCACCAAGTATCCACAATGGGACAACGTCCCCCACCAATTACTTTGTGATACCATATCCAAGCTTCAGGATTAATGGGTTCGCCTACCGTACCCAACAGACGCAAGGAAGATAAATTACGGGCTTTCGGCAATTCTTCTCCCATTTTCATAAACATTCTGATGGCAGTAGGAGCAGTATAGAAGATAGTGACACCATATTTTTCAATCGCATCCCAAAAACAACCCGGATTAGACTGGCGAGGTACTCCTTCATACATCAAAATCGTAGCACCATTGGACAATGGACCATAAACAATATAGCTATGACCGGTAATCCAGCCCACATCTGCACTACACCAATAGATATCATCATCACGAAGGTCAAAAACCCATTTAGCGGTGATATGGGTGTAAAGATTATAACCGCCAGTGGTGTGAACTACTCCTTTGGGTTTACCTGTTGTCCCAGAAGTATAGAGGATAAAAAGTACATCTTCACTATCCATTGCTTCGCCAGGGCAATCAGCAGCAGCATCGGCTTTTAATTCATGCCACCAGTAGTCTCGACCTACTTTCATGGCGATCGCTTGTTCGGTACGTTTAACCACTAAAACATTTTTGACACTAGGAACCCGATTATTTTCTAAAGCTCGATCCACTTGCTCTTTGAGGGGAACAATGGCATCTTTACGCCAACCACCATCAGCAGTAATTACTAATTTGGCTTCTGCATCTAACAGTCTGCCCTTTAAGGCTTCCGCACTAAAACCACCAAAAACCAGAGTGTGAGGAGCACCGATTCTGGCGCAAGCTAACATGGCGATGGCTGCTTCGGGAATCATCGGTAAATAAATACCAACTCGATCGCCTTTTTTAACACCTAATTGTTTGATTACATTAGCCATGCGACAGACTTGCTCATGCAATTGAGCATAAGTAAAGGTGCGTACATCTCCGGGTTCACCTTCCCAAATTAAAGCGGTTTTGTCTCGTTTTTCGCTCTTGAGATGACGATCTAAGCAATTGTAAGAAACATTAAGTTTTCCGCCCACAAACCATTTGGCAAAAGGTGGTTGCCAGTCTAGTACCTTATCCCATTTGCGAAACCAATGTAATTCTTTTTCCGCTAACTCTGCCCAAAATTTTTCGGGTTCATTTTTGGCATAATCATAGAGTTTTTGATAATCCGAGAAACTTTTGATATGAGCTTGTCGAGCAAATTCAGACGGTGGAGGAAATAAACGTTCTTCAGAAAGAATTGATTCAATTACAGCTTGAGTCATGATCTTATCTCCTTTAACTCAATTAAGTAAGATTTATTATGTTTCGCTCGGACTTACCTACTTCAGCATTAAAATCATTGCCAATTAATTGCTGAAACAGGGAAATCTCGTCAACCGTGTCAACCCTGTTTGAGATGCATTTGACGGGGACGATGGTGATGGAGGGTAAATTCAGCCACAATAATGCCGACGATCGCTAATCCAGCCATCGGATAAAAAGCTAAGGTGTAACTACCAAATAAATCCCGTAATTGTCCTGCTACTAAAGTGCCTAATAAAGCACCGACTCCATAAGCAGTAAAAACAATGCCGTAATTTTTAGCATAGTTATCTGGGTTGAAAAAAGTTAAAGTAGCCGTAGGTGCGATCGCTAACCAACCCCCCAAAGACAACCAGAAAAAGGAAAAGGCGAAGATATAGGATATTATTTGACCTTCACTGGCAGAGATCATAATAATGGAGCCAATCAGAATCAATATATAGGAAGTAATCGCTGCTCCTTTGGGTTGCAACTGATCGGTTAACCAACCAAATAAAGGTCTTCCCACACCATTGAAGACTGCAAAGAGCGAAACAGCAAAAGCCGCAGTACTTGCATCCAATTTAATAATTTCTTCAGCTACAGGACTAGAAATCCCAATCGCCGATAATCCGACAAAAGTACCAATGGTATAACATAACCAAAGAGAGTAGAAAGAGCGAGATTTGAGCATTGCTGTTTCTTTAGCTCTCTCTAGTGCTGAGTTTGGGGGTGGAGTATAACCAACGGGTTTCCATTCTTTCGGGGGCAGTTTTAGGGTAGTGGCAACGGCAAGTATAATCGCTGTGAAAATACTCCCCAAAATCGTAAAAGTAAATAAAACTCCATAACTACCAATTAAGGTTTTGGCTAAAGGTGCAGTAATGAAAGGGGATAAACCAAAACCGATGACCGTTAAACCTACTGCTAATCCTTTTTTATCGGGAAACCACTTAGCTGTAACTGTCAGTGGTACACCATAGACAATACCGACTCCCGCTCCAGCGATCGCACCATAAGCGATCGTCAAAGTCGTAATATTAGAAGCCAAACTGGAAAGGATATAGCCCATTCCCATAACTATGCCACCGATTACCGTAATCAAACGCACGCCTAATTTATTAATATAGAAGCCAGTAATCGGCATTAAAATCGCAAAAACTACCAGTAAAACGGTAAAAGGTAATAGACTTTGGGTAGCACTGATGTCGAATAAAGATTCGAGGGGTTTACGAAAAATACTCCAAGAATACACCGTACCCAAACACAACAAAACCAGCAATCCTAACAAGACATAAAACCATCTTCCCTTTTCTGCTGGTAATCCAAATAGTTGCACATTTTTCGGGCTATTCATTTGGCACCTCCATTGTGACTGATGGGAAGCGAAAGTCTCGCTCTAGAGGAGCGATCGGGATGTTTTTGTCCCTTTACTCGCGATCGCGCCCTTCCTACCTCTTTATAGTTATTTTTCTTGACTTTTTGGAGGGAGTTTTTGGAATTTGGAATTGTTGCCAATCAGCTTTTATTTGACAATGGTTGGCTGAAACACACATATTTAATTGGCAACAAGTCTTTTGTTTTCAATTAACCGTCAATAGGATCTATTATCGATAAGTAGCCGTCGGAGTAACTTGGTAGTAGTTGTGAAAATAGTTTTTGCGTCAAATTCCCAAGTTATTCGCTAAACAGAGCTTGATGTAGCCTCAAATAACGCAAAATCCTTCAATTAGAGCTTATGTCAGTAGGTGATTTTCCAAAGTCCAATACTTAATAGTATCCTCCGATTTTAGACAATTTTGAGAGGATTTTTAATTTAGAACTATACTCTACTCTCTTAAATTATAGCTACAAAAATTTGAATAAGTGATTATTTTTGTTAGGATTACTTGATAATTAAACTAATAGCTATCTCCCAGTTTATCCTAATTATATAACAGTTTAATTGATTTCAACTGATTGATATATTTTTTATTCTTGGTCACTTCTTGACATTAAATTATTATTAAAAAAAATCTAAAGCTTCAAAAATGTATAAAAGCTGATAATTATTTTGTTACTTTTCTAAGTAACAAAATAACTTATAGATAATAGCGATGAATTAACCAATTTTTTAATATTGATAATTGGTTTAAGAGCATAGTTTAGCTCTAATAGTTTTATCGAACCAATTAGTAGCTATTGCTACAAAAAAAAGCTAACTAATAACCTACAAAAAGATTGAGATGAGGATTATTATCCTCAGGTAAAAGCCATGAAAATTAGGTATGCTTTCTGTATGGATATAGATGTAATCGCCACTCTAGAAACAAAAGAGAAAATTGCTTAAATTAAACCTGCTTTATGCCACAGACACTGGTTCGTTATTCTAAGATTCTGGAGATTATTGGGAACATTATCAAAGTCTAGGTTCCCAATAATGCTCACAGTAAAGAGGGTGGACCGTGCTTCGGTGACTTGGCTGTAGTGGAAAATAGCTATGGCAGCTTATCTTTAGCTCAGATTCTCAACCTCAAGAAAGTTACAATTGTCCTATTTGGGATGGATAAGCGACTCCTTTATGCACTACTCCTAAAAACACGATATTAAAGCGTGTTTGTCCAAAAGACCACTCAGTTCGTTCGCGAAGGGTGGGCGAAGCCAAATCTGTATTCAAGACCCATGGTTGAGATATTCCCATCTTTGATGGATGTCTACTAACCTTTTTTCCTGAGATTTGGCTCATCCAGATCACGCTACTTTGTGTCCATTTCACAATCCACCATTAGGAGCAACCAGATAATGCTCTACACATCTTCCCTAATCAGATCCAGATAGTTGACATTGAAATAACTACTGCCAAAATCCCAACGCATTTCATGAGTGCCAGCAGTCAGATAAACAGTGTCGCCAATTGCATCTTCCCATGTCTGCCAACCACCAGTACTGCCAAAACTGAGAGTAGTCACCTGTTCGTCGATCGCCACATCAAAACTGTGGGCAGCATCAAAATCCGAAGCCACACGAGCTACAACTTGATAATTACCATCATAGGGAATATCGACGCTATAAGTCAGCCATTCGCCAGATTCAATCCAACCGACATTAAAACCACCACCGAGATCGCTAGTCGGTTCGAGATCTACCGAGTTGTTGCGATATCCACCACCAATATTTTCATAATCGGTATCGTAAAAAGTAGTTTCAGAGCTATAGTAATCGCCTTGATAATCTTCAGCTTCGATTCTGACATCTTCTGGAGCAATTAGATCGATATAGTTAAGATTAAAACCAGAACTACCCAGATCGACGCGGAGTTCGTGACTACCAGCAGTTAATTCCAAGTCACCACCCACGGCATCCGACCAAGCTCGCCAGCCACCAGTACCGTCAAAGTCGATGCTGGTCATTTGTCCCCCAATAGAGACATCTAAACTGTGAGCAGTATCAAGGTCCGAAGCAACACGGGCAATAACTTGATAAGTACCGTCTTCGGGAACTTCAACGTTATAAGTTAGCCATTCTCCAGCTTCTGTCCAACCGACGGTATAGCCACCGCCAACATCTCCAGACACTCCGATGTCTACATCGTCATCGCGGTATTCTCCGCCAGCATTACCAGAAGTAGTATCAAAATAGTCTTGATAGTCTTCGCTTTCTACCCTCACTGCTTCGAGGTAATTGCCAAAATTGAGGTCGCTAATAGTTTCCCCAGTCCCCAAAAAGACTTCGTGACCGTTGAAGTTATCGGAACTACGAACGGGAGTAAATCTAATCGCTAGTCCATTTTCCAGATAAGGATTTTCATCGTTGTTATTATTATGGACAATTTGCAAGCCAGCATCACCATCGGGATTTTCCAAACCGACAGTGGCACTATTAACCGCAGCCTCTAGATTGTTGTATTGATAGACAATACTACCATCAGAATTCAAAATCGCCTGGAAAGTTAGTGAACCTTCCACTTCATAACGGGCAACATCTTGGTATTGAACGATAAAGCGATCGCCTGCTGAGTCGTAATGATGATAGATTGAACCACCATGGGCAGGATTGAGATCGTCCCAGAAAGGAGCAATAAAGTTACTGAGGTTGTAAGAATCGGTAATAGGGCTATTAGAGTATTCGCTTCCATTGTCGTCAAAGGTTAGGTAACCATTAGAAGAAATTTTGACTGTATTGTTAGTTGTGCCGTAGAAATCAAAATTAAAGGGCAAAGTGACTTCAACTGCTTCGTCATCACCCAGGTTTAATTCTGTTCCTACTCCAGAGATATCTACCCAGTCATAAGTAATACCATCTGGTTGTTTGCTGTCTTGCCATTGATATTGGTAGGCAAAAGGAAAGGTCTGATGCCATCTTGGTTGGTTTTGTTCGGCAATGGTATAGCGACCAAATCTTAAGTCAGCAAAAGAATAAAAGCCGTCTTCATCGGTGACGGTGGAAATTTCGCCATCATCGAGTTGACCATCTCGGTCAGTATCGAGATAAATCCTCCAGCCTTCAATGCCAGATTCATCGCCATCAAACAGACCATTTTGATTGAGGTCGTGCCATTTGTAACCGCTAATTTCGCCTGGAGTTAGATTGGGACTGTAGTTGAGGTAAATTTCGTCGTCATTACCGTCATAACCCGTCCAAACAATATTGTTTCCAGAAATACGAGGATTATAGTCGCCAGTATCGTTGTCGGTTAGTTGAATGGTTTCGCTACCGTTGTAAAGGTAAATTTCATCATCGTTGCCATCGTAACTAGACCAGACTATATTGTTACCCGCAATTTGAAGATTGCTCTCGTAGCTGTCATTATCGGTTAGCTGAATAGTTTCGCTACCATTATAAAAATAGATTTCGTCATCGTTACCATCGTAACTAGACCAGACTATATTGTTACCTGAAATTTTCGGGCTGTAATCGTCAGCGTCATTATCGGTTATTTGAATAATTTCGGTACCGTCATAAAGATAAATTTCACTGTCATTTTGTTCGTAGCTAGACCAGACTATATTGTTACCCGAAATTTGCGGATCGTTATCGCTAGCACCATTAGTAGTTAGCTGGGTAATATTACTGCCATCATAGAAATAGATTTCTGAGTCTTTACCGTCATAATCAGACCAAGCTAGATTATCTCCCTCAAGGCTAAAGTCATTTTTAACAGTTTCCGCATCGGTTAGCCGAATGGTTTCGCTGCCGTTATAAAGATAGATAGCGTTGTCAGAGTAGTAGTGATAGTTCGGTTCTCCTTCGTAGCTTAACCAAGCTACATTGTTTCCCCAAATTTGCGGGTTGCTATCATCTACATCATTATCAGTCAATTGAATGGTTTCGCTGCCGTTATAGAGATAAATCTCGTTATCATTGTCGTCGTAGCCAGACCAAACAACATTATTGCCCCAAATTTGCGGGTTGCTGTCGTAAATATCATTATCAGTTAGTTGAATAACGCTGGCGTTATCGTGGTCGTAAAGATAAATTTCATTATCGTTGCCATCGTAACTAGTCCAGACCACATTTTTCTCGGAAATTTGGGGACTATAATCACTGACGTTGTTGTCAGTGAGAAAATTTACGTTAGTTAAGTTATTGTCCATTGACATCCTCCTGACGGATCGATCTTCGATGTTCGCTGAATGCCTTCGATCTGCCAGATATTAGACATGGCAAACACTTTGCCCCAAGGCTTTGAACTCCGAAATAATCCTTATTTTTTAGTTTTTAGTAGAAGTTTTGAGCAATTAGAGGGGTTGTGCTAATCGCTTGTCTGAAACACAAAAATAAATGCTACACATTAGTTCGGAAACTCGCGAACGTTCCTAAGCAAGCTACGGAATTAGAAGTGGTTAGTCGTTGCTTCTTCCCACCTTCTTCATCTTTCTGCTTTCTCTGTACTTGCGCTCCTCTGCTCCTTTTTCTGTCTATCTGTAGCAAGTTTTAAAGTATTCCATCTGAATTTGCTTCCCCAATATCTACTAATTACTATTGACCAAATAACTTTATCGCTAATTTTATTTAGTTCGTCAACCGACCAAACCAGAGCTTCGTAGTTAGTATTCCAATTTGGCTCTTTGTTGGTTAAATCTTCATCGCCTGTTGCCAGCTATTTTGAAGATCTATATTATCTATTAAAATTATATAACATTTTTACTAAAAAATTATCAAATTATTAACTGGCTAAAAAGTTATATTTCTTAGTATTAAAGCCAAAGATCTTTGGTCTGTATGAATGTTATTTTTCCCGCAAAATTATCTCTTTTCAAGTAAACAGAGTAAAATAAGCTAATTTTTGAAAATACAATCAAATTTGAGGGCGATCGCTCTTATGTCTAGTCGAGCGATCGCTTGTTGAATTGGAGAATAATTTGGTTTGGTTATTAGTTACAGCCGTTGAAGCAAAGGTTGAGACAACTAATATTTATCTCTCGCAAAGGCGCAAAGACAAGGACATGGCTTTTGAGGAAACACGGGGCATTCAAGGTGCGGAAACGGACATCTCACGGGTTCGAGGAGACCTCGAACCCCGTGTCCTC
>JASJEI010000494.1 GCA_030064795.1 Pleurocapsa sp. MO_226.B13
CCCCGATCGTATCTGTGGTTGCGATTAAAATCATTGAGGGTAACCAAACGATCCCAGGATAGGGTTATGGCTGCATGACTCCCTGCAACTAAAGGTTGCTCTAGATAATATTCTTGATAGTTATTAGCTGTTACCCGATTATAATCCCAACCCATTGACTTGACGGGCTGGTTGGCAATAGCCTGTCCCGCGCTAAACTGCTGATATGCTCGCCAAACATTGAGTTGACCAGTACCCATCTGGATGTCTAAAGCAATACGTGGGTTTTGATAGGCATCGGAATCAAACCAATTATGATTTTTTTCTCCCAAGATGGTACGTTCCATATCGAGCAATAAACCTTCTTCTTCATCGGCAATTTTATCAGCGGAGTTAAGTAAAACTGCTTTCGTTACCTCGTGACGACGAGAATCCAAGCTCCAAGTAGAATTTTGCCCTAAATTGTGGTTTTTGGGGTCTGTACGTAACAGGCGATCGCCATATTCTTGCAACAATGCCACCGCCCCCGTAATGTGGGGGGCAGCAAAGCTCGTACCGCTAACCTGCTCGATTTCTCCTTTTTGGTTGTAGACCGAAATTTGTCCTCCAGGAGCAAGCAAACTAACTGCTCGTCTCAACCCATGATTGATTTCTTTTTTAATAAAGCTACGTCCAATTCCTACGGGTAAGTCGCTCAAATTGGCAAAATCGACCTTATTAAACTCTCCTTGTCTTTTGGTTGTATAGGCAGTGGTGATCCCGTTAAAGTTATCCGTCGGGATCGGTATACCTCCCTTACCTTGATTGCCAGCAATGACATAGAGAACATTATGTTTTTGTGCCGACCAATCAATACAGGCAGTCAATAAAGCTTTGCCATCCAAACGAGCCTCCTCTCGTTCATCTCGGTCTAAAGACTCCCCAAAACTAAAATTAATTGCCCTAACGTCGCCACTATTTTGTTCGGCAATGTGCTGACTTGCCAGACACTCCTGGGCTTGTCCTCCCGCATTCAGAGAACCGATCGCCGAAGCATATAGCTTGGCCTCTGGAGCAATACCGCGCAAATATTTGTCTTTGGCAATCATCACTTCTGCAACCATGCTGGCATGATCGTCTACATTTTTATCGGCAATGGGAGGGCGATCGCGATAAAAAACTGCTCTGGGAGAAATTACATCTAGGGTATTAGCAGCCTTATCTTTGCCAAATTTTACAGGACGACCTACTTCTACCTGTCCAATACCAATTTTGCGACCCAACAAGTTATAAGGTTTTTGGTGTAAGCGTAAAGCATTAACTCCTTTTTCTCCTATAGAATCATTTAACGCCACAGCAGGAGGAATTAAGCCAAAAATTACTCCCATATGTATTAGCAAATTTAATTTTTTTCCCATATTGCATTGGTTCTTTGTGTTGCTCGAAGCTGTCTGGATATCGGATTTCCTCACTTTAGATCGTAATTACCGTACTAATTGCGATCGGAGGTTGTCGAAATAGTGTATCGTAGGTTAAAAGTGTGTCAGGTTGAGCTGCAAACTTCAGGCTTTCAGAAAATCTAAAAGTAAAGCCAAACAGAGAGCCAGACCCTAAACTATTCAACTAAACATATCATAACAGGCAAGATTGAGCGTATGACAAAACAAGTTGCGCATCCGATGATGAAATTGCAACGCAAGGTATCCTCCTTGGTAGAATCTAAAATCGTCCGACCAGAAGATCGCATTGGTAAAATTGCTCTTTTATTGGGCAATGATTGGTCTTATTGGAAAAATGAATTATCTGATTTTGATTTTTCCTCTCAAGATTCAATTCGGGAACTATTATTAGTCGAAGATTGGGAAGAAGACTAGTATCGTTACTCGATCGAGCAAGTCGTTGCAGAGATCGAAGTTAATAATTCCCCTCTGAGTTTTCTTGGCTTAAGAAAAGCAGGGGGGATTGCTGTGAGAAAAAATTATTAAACTATAAATAGCTTAATAAATCTCAATAATTAATCATGAAGTTAATTCCCAGGCTCAAAGAATCATCTCTGCAACAAAAATTTCAATGGATCTCTAAACCACACAAATATATGGATGGAGCGATGCAACAAGCTCCCGATATCTTTATTGCCGATATATCGGGGGAAGATGGCTATGTGTTTGTCAACCATCCTGAAGCAATGCGACAAATCATTACTAGCGATCGCGCGAGTTTTTTTTGCAGGTAGCAAAGACAATCAGCTATTAAAACCTCTGGTGGGGGAAAACTCTTTATTATTAATAGAAGGCAAGCCTCATAAAAAACGTCGTAAGTTGCTTTTGCCTCCATTTCACGGGGAAAGGATGCAATCCTATGCCCAGTTAATCTGCGATCTAACCCACGATATTATCGGTCATCTTCAACCCGATCGCTCTTTTATCGCTCGTCAAATCAGTCAGAAAATATCTTTGCAGGTAATTCTAGCAGCGGTTTATGGATTACACGATAGCGAACTTTCCCAAGAATTCCAAAAACGGCTCACTAGCTTAGCTAATATCTTTGAATCTACCCTCACCTCTGCCTTATTATTTTTTCCTTGGTTGCAACAGGATCTCGGCCCATGGAGTCCTTGGGGAAATCTGGTACGCCAGCAAAAAGCAATAGATCGAGCAATAGATCGAGAACTTGCTAGCAGAAGAACAGAAAACGATCTCGATCGTCAGGATATTTTATCTCTGATGATGTCGGCAAGGGATGAAGCAGGAGAAGCTTTAAAAGATGAAGAATTGCGGGATGAATTGATGACGTTGATGTTCGCGGGACACGAAACCACCGCCACGGCGATCGCCTGGGCGTTATATTGGGTGCATCGTCAACCAGAAATTAGAACTAAATTACGAGAGGAAATAGCTAGTTTGGGTTCAGACCCCGATCCGATGGCAATTGCCAAACTTGCTTATTTGGATGCGGTATGTAAAGAAACCTTGCGGATCTATCCCGTGGGGATGTTAACTTTTCCTAGGGTAGTCCAAAAACCCCTAGAACTAATCGGCTATAAATTAGAACCAGGACAGGTAGTGATGGGTTGCATTTATCTGCTTCATCAACGAGAAGATGTCTATCCCCAGCGCGATCGATTTATACCCGAACGCTTTTTAGAAAGAGAATATTCTCCCTATGAATTCTTTCCTTTTGGTGGTGGCAAACGTCGTTGCATTGGAGAAGCTTTAGCCCAACTAGAGATGAAGTTAGTCTTAGCTACAATTGTCGCCCACTACGACCTAGAATTAGTCGGCAACCGCTCGGAATCTCCCGCTAGACGAGGAGTTACTCTGGCACCCAAAACAGGAGTGAAAATGATCTTTAAAGGAAAGATATGATAAAGACAAGCGAGTAAATATATCTTTATGACTGTCAGCGAAACTAAATTAAATTCTTTGCCCGAACCTCCTGGGGGGATTCGATCTTTGGCAGTTATCGTATTTCTCCGGGCTGGAATATTCAAGATCAAATTGCCCAAACTCATAAGGACGAAGAAATCTATCCCCAAAGCGATCGCTTCGATCCCGATAGATTTGCCCCCGATCGCTCGGTAGATAAACAAACCAGCTTCGGTTATATTCCCTTTGGTGGTTGCTTGCGCGAGTGTTTGGGTAAAGAGTTGGCTCGTTTAGAAATGCGTCTTTTGCTGCCAAATTGTTGCAAAAATATGCCTGGGAACTCCTCCCCAAACAAAATCTAAACTTAGTTACCATACCTACTCCCCATCCCCGCGATCGCTTAAAAATTAACTTTCGTCGCCGTTAAATAATTAAGTAATAAAACAGTCTATCTACTCTGGTTAATTCTATAGTATGATACAGAACAACCCTAAACCTTAAGTAAAAATACGGAATACGACTTGAACTACCGAGTAGATTTAATTTTCTATTGAGAAACCCAGTAAATTCGATCTGCTCGTTCTTTTCATATATTGATTTTTATAATCATGCCAACAAGCATCAAGATTAATCCCAGAGAACTATTATTGCGACTGGCAAATTCTCAAAGTTCTGGTTGTCTGGAATTAGATGAGGGATTAGTTTCTTGGAAAATTTATTTTCACCAGGGAAATTTAAAGTATGTTGACTGTTCTGCCCAGCTACTAGATCAGATCAAATATTACCTACGTTACCTTGGCTGGCAACAAGCATTAGCAGCTTTAAAATCAACGCCTTATGGAAAAATACAGTTTGAGGGACAAGAACATCTCGATGGTGAAAATCTTTATGGCAATGTTGTTTGTTGGCTAATAGCAAAAAAACATTTAGATACATTTCAGGGTTCAAAACTTATTGAATATATAACTAGAGATGCACTAATATCTAGTCTTTGGCTGCAAAGAGGTACTTTCTTGTGGAATGCTCAAGAGCCAATTCCCTCTTGGATTCAAGAACGCTTTGGTAACTCTTTATCAGTTAACATCTTAGAATGCTTGAATAAAGAACAAAAAAGGCTCGTGCAATGGCAAAATTGCAGCGACAAATTGCTCTCTGTCCATCAACGTCCTTATTTTGCTTCTGGTTGGCAACAAAAGTTACCCTCTGCCTCTGGTTCCTTAAATTATCAAATCCTCAATAAGCTAGACCGAGTGATGCAGGGGCGCACTAGCATTCGTCAACTGTCGCTACTGCTGCAAAAAGATGAGCTTCAGGTAGCAAAAGTCTTATCTCCATATATAGACGAGCAGATAATTTATTTACGCAACCCCCGCTCGCCTCTAGATCTATTACCTAATATTCCTCGCTCGGAAACAGAAATTAGGCGATCGCTTCCTCCTCCTAAAAAGAAAATCTTGTCTATTGATGACAGTCCGATAATCTTAGAAGAAATTAGGCGTTTTCTCGATTTAGAAAAGTTTGAAGTTACAGCTATAGACGATCCCGTGCAAGCCGTACCGATTATTTTTCGTCTTAAACCAGACCTAATTTTACTAGATATTACTATGCCTAAAATCAATGGTTACAAGCTATGTGAATTGTTGAGGGGAAGTGATAATTGCAATCATACTCCAATTGTAATGGTGACAGGAAATACTGGTTTAATTGATAAAGCTAGAGCAAAAATAGCTGGAGCAACAGATTATTTTACTAAGCCTTTTACTCAGCAAGAATTGATTGAAATTGTTGAAAAATATACCTAAAAATATTTACTTTTAAACACAAGATTTCTGAATCTTATCGATAATAATTCCTAAAAAAGTAAAAACAATGATGAAAACAATTTTAGTTGTTGACGATTTACAATCTGAATTGGATTTGATGGCTAAATACTTAATTAATGCTGGTTATCATATTATCAAGGCGAATAATGGAGAAGAAGCGATCGCCAAAACTTTAGAAAGAAAACCAGATGCCATCGTTACTGATTGGATGATGCCCAAAATGGGAGGGTTAGATATCTGCCGTAAACTAAAAAAACATCCCGACACGAAAGATATTCCCGTAATTGCTTGTACCGTTAAAAATAGAGATGTCGATCGGATGTGGGCTAAAAAGCAAGGTGTAAAGGTTTACGTTACCAAACCTTGCACTGAAAAAGAATTAATCAATGCAATACAAGAGGCAATGAGCTAAAATCCATCAGCCAAGTTCGAGTTGATTTTGATGACGATCGTCACCACCTAAAAATTCTCATCAGTATGGTTGAAACAAAGAAGGATATAGCTTAAATGTAGACGCTAAAAAACCAAATATTAATGCTTATGTTACCACACCTCGTAGGCTCGGAAAAAATTACTCAGCGCGCTACAAAAAACAAGAGGATAAATAAATTATGAAAACATCTAATGCTGCTGCCAGGGTTCAAGCTAATCTACCAGATCTATTTCGGGCAAATTTAGCATCGGGTGAGGCTTATATTAGATTCCAGTTGACCAAGGATCTACCAGCTTTACTCTCAATGAAGCAAGTCCAAGGCTCGATAATCGTTCCAGCAGATAAGATAACTCCCCTGCCAGGTATGCCAAGCTCGGTCATCGGTATTACTAGCTATCGCGATCGCGTTTTTTGCGTATTCGATCTAGCTCAATTACTAGGTTTTCCCACTAAATTATTTGCTCCTCAACAATATCAAGTCATCATTCTAGAATCTACTACCAAACAACTAATTTATCTTGGTTTTGCAGTAACTCGTCTACAATCGATTGTACGTTTAAAAACCGAAGAAATTTTGTTCTCTTTAGATACTTTTCCCTCTAAAATATGTTCCCATTTTAGCGGTGCGGTGCGAGAAGAGAAAATGATAATTCCTATACTTGAGTTCCAAAAAATCTTAGCAACTTTAGACAACTTAGCTAATAGAAACTAAGGCAAGATTGTCCCCAGAAAACTACTCGTATTTCATAAGAAGTATTAACTTCGATCTGACAAGTAAATATAGTTCGAGGTATCTAAATTGCTATGACTACTCAACTAAAACCTACAAAATTAGAATCCAAAATAACTTCTCCCCGTCAATCTGTAGCCAAAAAATCTAAGAGAGTTTCAACTCTTCGTTATCGGTTGCTAGTTTCAATTTTACCAGCGGTCTTAATTCCTTTAGTAATTGCCAGTACGGTTGGATATATCCTTACCGAACGTCGAGCTAAAAATCAAATATTACAACAGCTTGAGAACAATTCTCTCATGGTAAATACGACAATTTCGACGTTTATTCGTAACTCTTTTCAAACTGTCGATCTGATGGCTTTAAATCCCAACATAATTGAAGCAGTCAAAGCTAGCAATCAGAATGTTCGAGAACGCAGATTAGCGCGAAAACCGATCTCTCAGCTAGAAGCAGAGTTTGCTGCTACTAAATTATTAACACCGAATAATCGTCTAAACAACTATTTGCAACAAATAACTAAATCTGGCAAAATTGCTGAAATTTTGATAACCGAGCGTAATGGCTTAAATATTGCTTATAGCAACCAAACCTCAGATTTTGTCCAAAGAGACGAAGCTTGGTGGCAAATCACTCAAGAACAGGGATTTATGATGGATGAACCTGATTTTGATGAGTCGGCAAATACCAATGTTATTCCTTTTTCTGAGGAGATAAAAGATCCACAGACTGGCGAATTTTTAGGGGTAATCAAAGCTGCCATTCCTACAGCATTATTGAGTGCGGACCTCGCTAGTCAATTTAGCCAAAATAAACGTCAATCCTCAAATTTATTAGTTGTCGATCCAGACGAGAGTTTTGTTGTTTATAGTAGTGGTGGTCTCAAAATGGATACTGCTGACAAAGATGAAGAAGACGATCGAGGTGAAGACACAAATTTAGAACACCTCAATATAGTTGGAAACGAGTCAATTGTAGAAGTAATCGAAACTATAGTCAGAGTTGAAGGCAACTCCTTAAGTCTTGAGGCAATCGAAGAGACAGAGGAGTCAGAAAGTGCATTTTTGAGTATGGAGAAAGCGCGAGAGTCGATCGCCCAGCTACCAGGTTTTTCCCATGTTAGTCTCAGTCAAAAACAAATCTTTTCTCAAACCAGTACCATTGCTTCATTTAGATATCGAGATCGGATCTATACTTTGTCCACTGTTCCCCAAACTGACTTTGTCTCAATTAATGTAGTAGATTATGAGTTAGTAGCCAGAGCAGCAAGGAATTTACTTAAAGTGTCTGGAGTAACGGCGATCGCCTTAGCGACTATTTCCATTGGTGTGATTATTATCTTAGCTCAACAAATCACTAAGCCATTAACCGATTTATCTGCAACTACTCAAAAAGTAGCACAAGGAGATTTAGATATTGAAGCAGATCTCGAAGGTACATTAGAAACTCGAACCTTAGCAAGTAATTTTAATCGCCTAGTAAAACAGGTTAAAGAATCTCTGCAACAACAGCAAACCATAGCCGAGCGACAGCGTCAAGAAAAAGAGCAGCTAGAGAGGGCAATTTATTCTTTAATCGATGAAATTTCTGATGCCACAGAAGGAGATTTGACCGTTAGAGCTAGCTTAAATTCAATTGAACTTAGTACTGTCGCCGATTTATTTAACGCTATTATTGACAGTTTGCAAGAAATTGCGATCGCAGCCAAACAGTCTACTAGCCAAGTGGATTCTTCTCTCAAGCAAAATGAACAGGCGATTCGCGATCTAGCCGAACAAGCTACCACTGAAGCAGAAGAAACACGCAACACTCTCAAAGCTATTACCAAAATGTACAAATCGATTCAGGTAGTAGCAGCCAACGCTAACCAGGCAGAAAAAATTGCCGACGATACTTATAAGACTGTTTTAAATAGCACCAATGATATGGACTACACCGTAGATAGCATTCTCAATCTGCGGACTACTATCAGCGAAACGGCAAAGAAAATGAAGCGTTTGGGAGAATCTTCGCAGAAAATTTCTCAGGCGGTCTCGTTTATTGAAGAAATTGCCCTCAAAACCAATGTCTTGGCAATCAACGCTAGTGTTGAAGCTGGACGTGCGGGAGAATACGGAGAAGGCTTTACCATTGTTGCCGAACAAGTGGGTGCATTAGCCGAACAATGCGCCGAATCAACCAAAGAAATTACCAAGATTGTCGCAGCAATTCAAACCGAAACCCAAGAAGTAAACCAAGCAATGGAATCGGGTACGACACAGGTAGTAGAAACCACCAAGCTAGTCGAGACGACCAAACAAGGTTTGAATCTAGTGCTAGAAAAATCTCAGCAAATCCATCAGTTAATGGGTTCTATTTCTCAAACCACCATCTCTCAGGCAGATATCTCTGAGGATGTTACGAAGTTGATGCAAAAGATTGCCAAACTCTCAGCAGACACCTCAAAGTCTTCTACAGAAGTGGCACAATCAATTGTAGAAACCGCTCAGATAGCAGCCAAATTAGAATCTACGGTAGGTCGGTTTAAGGTGGCTAAATAATTATTAGTCAGTAGTCAGTAGTCAGTAGTCGTTTGTAATTTAACTTAGATACAGAACAATAGATTCGTCTCGATTTTCTCGATGAGGTTGAAGATTTTTTTACTAGCTAACAACTAAAAACCAGTTGAAAATAGCGTACTACCCTAATTTGTCACAAATGAATAAATAAGGATTTTCTGATTGAT
>JASJEI010000495.1 GCA_030064795.1 Pleurocapsa sp. MO_226.B13
CCTAAATCGAAATCTTTGGAAAAGATAGAAGAAATTGAGGAAGAAACAAATAAGGTTAATGATAATCCCGATCTAGTGGAATACGAATTTATCGATTTAGAGATTAGGAATCTTTTCCTAGAAGATGCCCCCGTAAATGATTCTGTTGATGTGGTTAATGCTGTTTCTAGCTACATAGCAGAACAGTTAGGGGTATCTATGAGTGAGTTTATGGCGTTGTTGAAAGCACCACAGGAGGCAGACGAAAAACAAAGAGAAGATACGATTCAACCTTTTGCACAAATTACTGCAAAAATTTTAAGGAAGTTGGGAGGAGAATACGCAGAATTTGCCGAGGAGTTAGAAAATTATAAGTTTGCTGACGAGTTGGAGAATAATATTACTGAAGCTACTCCATTGCAGACTTCCAAATCAAATTTTTATGCTTTACTGATTGGAATTGATCGCTATGAACCCAATCAATACTACAAGAATCTAAATAGTTGCGTTCGAGATATCGACCGTGTAGCCAATTATTTTCAAAATACCCTTAAAGTTCCCCAGGAGCAAATCTGGAAATTAACATCCCCCTTAGAAGAGATTAAATTTAAATTTAGGTCGGCTCGATCAGAAATCAAACCAACTTATGAAAATATTATTAATGCCTTCAAGGAAATAACTAGAACTGCTCAAGCTGGAGATCGAGTTTATATTCACTATTCTGGTCATGGTGGGCGAACTCAGACTATTGTTCCTGAAATAAAAGGTAAAGATGGTTTTGATCAATGCTTAGTTCCGATGGATATAGATGCTGAGGCAAAATATTTGCGAGATACTGAGTTTACCGAAATTATCAAGAAAATGCTTGAGCGTCGATTAATTGTAACTATTATTATAGATAGCTCGCATTCTGGGGGGATGATCGACGAAGAAACTCTTCGGGCGGATGATTATGTATTTCTAGCTGCTTGTGGTCCTTCTGAATATAGCTATGAATATGCAGTAAATGACGAACAACGTCAAGGAGCATTAACATATTGGTTGTTAGATACCTTGTCTCAGATAATACCAGAGCTAACTTATAAAAAGTTGTATGACATAGTCTCTGCCAAAATCAAGCAAAAGTTTCCAAATCAAACACCAATGTTACTTGGAGAAAGCAATCGATTTGTGTTTAGCACTGAGTATTTAAGTAAAGATGAAACAGAAAAACCTAAATATAAACTAACTAAAGGAGTTTTTATTGCTGACGAAAATAAAAATATTCCAGTCCTACAAGCACTTGAAAATCTTATTAATGAGAATAGTTGGATTCAATTAACCAAAGAAAAATCTGACGCTGATTATATAGTTAAAATTGATGATAATAAAAAGTTTATAATTAGCGATCGTACAGAAGCAGCTTTTCCTAATATCAAACCTTCATTGTCAGCTAATGAAGATAATGTAAAACAACTTATTAAGCGTTTAGAACATATAGTTCAATATCATTTGGTTGAAGGACTAGAGAATGTTAATTCTGAAATATACAGCAAAATTAGGATTGAAATACTAGGCAAACAAGCAGACTATGAATCAGGAGAAACACCTAAACCAGAACCATTTGAAGATCCTGATAATCCAACTATTCATGATGGCGAATATTTATTTATCAAAATTATTAACGATTATTCTCAGATTTTAAACTTTACTGTTCTAGATTTAGAATCTAGTTGGGAAATTACCCAAGTTGAACCAATTCCAATAAAAACAAGTCCCCTCCATACTCCTTTAGAGCCAGGCGAACATAAAACAATCATTTTACAAATGAGTCTTCCAGAGGGGGAAGAAAGAGTCTCTGATGTATTCAAAGTATTTGCTACACAAGATTACCTCAACTTTCGTTGGCTAGAGTTATCCTCACTAGATCAGGTAATCTTGCGACGAAAATCAAGAGATAGCAACATTAGATCCACCCTTGATTTTTATGCAGAATTATTGTCAGCTCCCACTAACAATTGGAGTACAAAACAAATAAGGATCACAACTATTCGATATAAAGAACATTCTTTAAGAAAAATTCTCATTGTATCTTCTAACCCTAAAGGTACTTCTGCACTAGATTTAGATATTGAAAAACGAGAAATTAGAGAAGCCTTAAAAGGTTCTGAATTTATCATCGAAACCAGAGGTGCAGTTCGCTCAGAAGATTTACAAAAAGCCTTAATAGAGGTTAAACCACAAATAGTTCACTTCTGCGGGCATGGAGAAGGAACAGAAGGAATAGTTTTAATGAATGATGCAGGGGAAATTAATTTTGCCAGTACTCAAGCTTTAACAGACTTATTTAAAATATTCAGCGATCGCATTGAATGTATTGTTCTCAATGGTTGCTATTCAGAGGTTCAAGCTAATGCCATTGCTGAACATATCAATTATGTTGTAGGCATGAATCGCTCCATTCTCGATGAAGCAGCAATTACCTTTGCAGAAGGTTTTTATAGAGCTATAGGTGCAGGAGAATCAATTAAAAAAGCTTATAGCATGGGCAAGGTTGCGATTCAATTTGAGTATCCAGACGATGCAGCTATCCGACGTAAATTATACCTAGTCCAAGATGATGAAGATTTAGCCTTACCAACACCAGAATATTTAGTACCAGTTTTGAAACAGAAAGCAAATTTGATCGCCATTAAACCACCAAAACCAGAAGAGAAACCAAATTTTAAGTATTCTGTACAATCTCTCATTGGTCATTCCGATTGGATTAGAGCGATCGCTTTTAGTCCAGATGGCAAGTATCTCGTCAGTGGTAGTAACGATCGCACTTTAAGATTATGGGACTTACGGACTAGGCAGTTAATTCGCCTTCTCGAAGGGCATAAACAAAGAGTTAAATGTATTCAGATTAGTGAAGATGGTACGCTCATTATTAGTGCTAGTGTTGATAATACCTTGAAAATTTGGGAAGCAGAAACTGGTAACTGTATTAGAACCATTAAAACCTCTCAACATTCCCAAACGGTTTTAAATGCGATCGCAATTAACTCCGATCTAAGTGCCATTGCCACTGGCAGTACTAGCAGGCAAGGCACTATAAAATTATGGAATGGGCAAACAGGGGAAATGATAAATGCAGTAAAAGCAGCTTCTAGCGGTATTCGTTCTCTAGCTATGAGCCAAGATGGCAAGATATTAGTTAGTGGTAGTGCTGGAAATACCGTTAAAATTTGGCATTTGAATTCTGGATTGGACGAGACTTATCGTGTTATTCCTTATGCACATCTAAGTGATGTTCTCTCTTTAGCTATTCACAAGCAAATTCTTGTCAGTGGTGGAGAAGATCGCACTATTAAACTCTGGAATTTAGAAACAGCAGAAAAGCAACAACCTCACATTCTTAGAGGTCATGCGGGTCGTATCTGGAGTGTGGCAATTAGTCCTGATGGAAGGAAGATAGCTAGTGCCAGTGGGGACTATACAGTTAAAATTTGGGATATTAAAACTGGGCAAATGCTAGAGACTCTAACAGGACATTTAGGAGAAGTCAGAACAGTTGCTTTTAGTCCTGATAGTCAAATGCTTGCTAGTGCTGGAGATGATTGGGAAATTAAACTTTGGCAGCTTGACGATTAATTAATACTCATCTTTTTAGCCTTAATTGAGGATTAACGAATCATGAAGATGAATCAGGAAATTGTATCTCTAACTAATCAAGCATCACTAGCTCTAGAGCAAAAAGACCATCAAACTGCTCTTGATACTTACGCTCAAGCCTTGAAAATTGCCAGAGAAGAAAAGCTTTCCCGCCTTACCGCAGTCATCCTCAACTATATCGGAGATACCTTTCAAGCTCAAGGAGAAATCCAAGATGCGGTAATTGCCTACGAAGCTGCTCTAGAAGCTTTAGAATCAGAAGATACCTTGAAAGTAGAATCGGTAATCGATCGCCTGAGTCAAGTTTCTAAAGGTTTTTATAGTAATCCCGAACCTCCCCCCGATCTCTACAGTGCAGAAGTGGCAGAAACTCTCGAAGCCGAAGCTAACGATCCAGCCCTACCGATTAAACTCTGGCTCGATCTAGGTAATGCCTATCTCCGCCAACCTCAAGAAGCACCAGCTTTAAATGCTTACCAACAAGCACTGCAATATCCAGAAATTGATAATAATCTGTTGCTGAAAGCTTATGCGATCGCCAATATTGGGGAAATTTATCGCCGACAGGATAACTTAGAACTAGCTGAAGCCAATCTTCAAGAAGCATTGGAACTATTCGATCGAGTAAATGCACCTTTAGGAAAACGTCGTGGGTTGGCAATATTGGCAAGTATCAATAGCGATCGCCAGCAATTCAACGAAGCTGAAACCCTTTATCAACAGTCATTATACCTCTACGAACAAGCACAAGACAATCTCGGTAGAGGTAAAACTTCCGCAGGTTTAGCACGACTGTATTTGGAACAAAAACGTTTTAGTGATGCCCAACCAATCTATCAACAAGCATTTGACATAGCTCAAACAGAAAAAGATTGGGAAACATTGGGACATTGTTATTGGGGCTTGGGATGTTGTCATCAGGAAGCAGGAGAATTGGAACAGGCGATCGCATCTTTTCAAAAAGCTCTAGATTTAATTGAATTACGACAACAAGACTTACGCACAGATGAAGGAAAAGTGACCTTTCTTGATAGCGTTAAAGATGTATTTGACAGGTTGTTAATTGCTCATCTCGATCTGGCTGAAAGAGAAAATGGTAATTATCAAGCTGCTCTAGAAATCGCTGAAAGTGCTAGAGGGAGAGCCTTAAGTGACTTAATGGGAGGAGAGAAACGCAGGCATCCCCAACTAAAGAAACAGGAAAAAGTCGAGGGTTTAGAGCTTAAGCTAAGTGCAATGGAAGTAGAGAGCAATTCCTTTAGCGACATGAGAGTTCAAGCTGCACCTGGGATTCCCTCTAATCCATCAAATAACAATGCCATAGATTCGGCAAAGGAAACCGATCAATCTATAGAAGTATCCCCCTTAGCCAGATTAGTATTCTATGTTCTCTTAGATCGCACCGCTATTTTTGCCGTTACTCCTGATGGTAAAGTATCGGGTTATGTCAGTCCCATAGGCTGTCACGAATTAGAGCAGAAAGTTGCCCGTCTGCGAAGAGCTATGAAGATAGATGAAGCATCCCGTGGAGTGGAGCGTAAACTATTAGTAGTAGAACAAGTAGAATCAGTAGAATTTCCTCCTGTTGACCTAGAAAGCTTACTGCAAGGATTTTATGACGATCTGGTTGCTCCTGTAGCTGAGGCTTTTCCCACTGAGGGAAATACTTTAGTTATTGAACCTCATGCTTCATTATGGCTTGTTCCCTTTGCTGCACTTCAACTGCCAGATGGAAAGTATATGTGCGATCGCTGGTCTTTAATTTATACTCCCTCCGCCCAGACTTTAGAGGAAATCCGTAACCAACCCTGTTATGCAACTATAAACAAATCAAAAATTCTTGCAGTAGGCAATCCAGTAATGCCCAAAGTTCCCACTCAGGATGGCTTTGAAATTACTCTTCCACCATTATCAGGAGCAGAAGAGGAAGCTCAAGCTATTGTAGAATCTTGGGGAGATCGCCAGCATACTTTACTTCTAAAAGAAGCAGCAACCGAAGCAGCAGTTAAAGATTTTGCCCAAATCCACAATATTATTCATCTCGCTACCCATGGTATTGCCTATACAGAAGAGCCCTTGAAATCCTTTGTGGCTTTTTTTCCCACTGAAACCGAAAACGGATTACTAACTGCTAGAGAAGTAGCCCACAATCGCGATTTACCTGCGGATTTAGTGGTGCTTAGTGCCTGTCAGACTGGACTAGGGCGCATTTCTGGAGATGGAATGCTGGGGCTGAGTCGAGCTTTTTTAATCGCAGGAGCAAGAACAGTTGTGGTTAGTCAGTGGAGTGTGAGCGATCGCGCTACTAAAGAATTAATGGTAGCTTTCTATCAGAATTATGTTGAATTAAGAAATAAGGCGATCGCACTTCAAAGAGCCATGCAAATAGTGCGTTCTAAGTCCGAGTATAAGCATCCTAGTTGTTGGGCAGCATTTTTGTTAGTAGGTGCTGAAATATGAAGGATTGTGAGTTGACGCTAGAGGAGATGCGATCTCATCTCGCTATCAAAGGTTTGGGGTTGGCAGGGTTAGATAAGAATTAATTAATTTTTGATTCTTAATGGAGATCGCCTTAAATTCTATCAAATACAATAAAACTAGAGAAAAATTAAGATAACAGCCTAATACGTTAATTTATTATCTTAGTAATCTCATGAATACAAGATGACGAAAGAGTTCGATCGCAGTTTAGCTGTTGTTATTGGCATCAATGATTATCAAAATGGGATAGATACTCTACAAACTGCTATCCCCGATGCTTTTGCGATCGCCGAAATTCTCAACAAAAGCTACAAGTATAAATTAGTTCATCCTAAATTTGAGTCAGAGGTAATAGTAAATCAGTATGCAACAAAAGAGCGTCTAGAAACTCTGTTAAAAGATATTCTGCCTAACAAGATTAAGCCAACAGAGAGCGATCGCTTAATCTTTTATTTTGCAGGACATGGTATTGCCCGTAATAGCGATGAAGGACCAGAAGGCTATCTTGTGCCTCAAGATGCCGATATGAAAGATCGAGGCTCTCTACTAAAGATGAGGGAAATTCATGATTGGTTAGCTCAACTAGAATGCAGGCATCTATTAGTAATACTTGATTGTTGCTTTGCAGGAACATTTCGTTGGGCAAGTTATCGTAAATTAATTCCTATTAGTCAAGATATAACCGAAGCTCATTACGATCGCTTTATTAAATTTCCTGCTTGGCAAGTTCTTACATCAGCTTCTTATAATCAAGGGGCTTTAGAATTTCTCAATAATCGAGATGTTGAACCAAATAGAAAGCATTCTCCTTTTGCCGAAGGTTTAATTGAAGCTCTGCAACAAGAAAAAGGAGATTTAAATAATGATGGGATTATTATTGCGACTGAGTTGTATCTTTATCTGAGGGATTATGTCGAACTAAATTCTAAAGATAGACAAACTCCAGGTTTTTTCCCCCTCAAGAAACACGATCGCGGAGAATATATATTTAAGCTTCCCAATACTCCCTTAAATCTCAAAAAAACACCTGAACTAAGTAAGGAAAATAATCCCTATCGAGGTCTAGATCCTTTTGAAGAAAAACACGCTGCGTTATTTTTTGGTCGGGAAGAAGTTATTAAAGAGTTATTTACTAAGGTTTCTCAACCCCATCATCAATTAACTGTCGTTTCAGGAATATCTGGATCTGGTAAATCCAGTTTAGTTCAAGCTGGTTTAATTCCTTGTTTACGAAAGAATCAAGCCCAGCAATGGCTGATATTCGATCCTATTCGCCCAGGAACAAATCCTTATACTTCTCTGGCAAGAGTCTTATCACAGCTAGATAGTAATCCAGCAGAGCAATCTGGCGATTCACCAATTTTAGGCAAACAAGCACAAGACAAATCCAGTCAGTTTATTCAAAAAATCAAAACTTGGGGTAAGCAAAATCCCAATTCCCATTGGTCACAAGTTAAGATTATAGAAAATTTGTCAAGATCACGTTATAAATCGTTATCAAACTGGGGAATGCTTGGCCGAGCTTGCTTTTGAGAGTTCTTGTCAGGAGCGCGAGCGCTTTCTTCAATCAGCGCTCGCGCTCCTGAAATAGACCGAAAGTTGAATATTTGCTTTCTGATCTTATCTTGGAGCGAAAGCTTCAAACATCAATAACAGCAAGAGATTGAATAGTTTGTTAAAATTAATAAAAAACACTTGACAAATACAACTTAGTCTTAACTTGTGACCAATGCCCAATTCCAGACTGTTGTTGGTAATTGACCAAGGAGAATTAGTTGCTACTCTCCCACATCAGGGTCAGGTCAATAGCGTCCAATTTAGTCCCGACGGGCAATTCATTGTTACTGCTTCATGGGGCGCTCCGGTGAAACTATGGAACAGGGAGGGAGAATTATATACTACTCTCCCACATCTGGGTGGAGTCAGAAGTGCCCAATTTAGTTCTGATGGGCAATTTATTGTGACCGCCTCAAGTGACAGTACAGCAAAGCTTTGGAAGGTAGGAAATTTCAACCTAGATTATATGCTTTCTCAAGCTTGTCAAGAAATAATAGGTTATCTACAACATAATGCTGAAGAAACAGACCGCACCTTATGCGATGGCATACCTTTGGTAGAAGAGGAGACAGAGCTGGCAAGATAGCAAGAAACAAAATAAAGCCTAAACAATTAAAGTAAAAGTTTTTACCACCCAAATGATTAGCTGAGAAAGTCGGAATAGATTTTTGTCATTTTGGCGATCGCAACTATTCTCAAAGATAATTATCAATATCAGTTAGTCCATTCTAATTTCGAGATTAGGGTAATTTTAGATCGGAATGACATGAGCGATCGCCTGCAAAGTTTATTGATTAATATTTTGCCCAATCAAATCAAACCCACAAAAAGCGATCGCTTCAGCATCAAACTACTTTTGCCTGAATCAGAAAGCAGGCGATCTCAAAAAAGCCAGAGCGATCGCTCTTTAAAAAGCTATACAATTTTTCCGTTCTAAGTCTGAGTATAAGCATCCTCTTTGGACATTTAATTATTTAATTCTGTCTTCTATCCTGATTCGTATAATCTTTGGTATGCAAAAGTTGTAGCAGCATTAATCACTGAGATTAACATCCAAAATTAGTAGATAATTTTGATTGAAAAAATTGACACTTAATTTTTTAAAGTCCAAAACGTCTTTAAAAAGAATTGACATTTAATTCTTTAAATCTATTATTGGTCTATTTAGGCATAAAAAAAGCTACAAGCTTTATAGTATTTTGCTTCTAGCTGATTATGTTTTTTGACATTAATTATTTAAAATTGACAAATAATTCTTTAATGTACAGTAGAAAACAACGATTGATTTAAGGTCTTAAACGGACGCTCGACGATTCCTCCTTCAGAAGGGCGATCGCGTAACTTACGGATAAAACCTAACTGAGTAGCAATTT
>JASJEI010000496.1 GCA_030064795.1 Pleurocapsa sp. MO_226.B13
AAGTAGGTCGGGATAATTAAACTCAACTATGTTTACTTTTGTCAAGTAGATTTAATCCTTTGATTGATATTAAGTTGAAGCGAATTTACATTTTGTTACATACTTCAGGTTATTTATGTCTGTCTACTTAAGCAGACATTTTTGTCAAAAAGGATTTGACAATATTTAAAGATATATGACTAGGTTTTCGTTAAAGTTTTATAATGCTTTTAAGTAGGGTGTAATTCCTTTGCCTGCTCTGGGTAAGAAACATGGATAGACTTGAATTTTTTGAATCAAATGGGGTAAGAATTTATGGCACACTTACCCTACCTAATAGGTTAGAAAAATCTCCCGCTTGTCTCTTCATTGGCGGCTCTTTTCCTCAAACACGAGACGGAAATCTAGATAATTCACAAACCGATTGGTTTCCCACTCCTTTGCCCGAGCGAAATCTGTTCCGCGATGAAGCCAAAATTTTGTCGCATCTCGGCATCGCTACTTTTAGGTACGATAAACGAGGCTGTGGTCAAAGTGAAGGAGATTTTAATACTACCAGTCTGTTCGATTTAGTCTCCGATGCCCGCATGGCATGGCAATGGCTGCGAGGTTTGCCAGAAATCGATTCCGAAAGAATAGGCGTTCTCGGTCAAAGCGAGGGTGCCGTTATTGCTTTAATGTTAGCAGCCCAAGACCCCAACATTCACTTCTATATCTGGCAGGGAGGAATCTATAATAACCTAGAACAGATCGTCAAATGGCAAGCAGAAGCATTTTGGAAAGGCGATCGCGCCAAGATCGACAACTTTAAGCAAAATGTCCCGCTGATGTATTGGACCTACAAACAGATTGACGACACGATCGCTAGTGCTAAAAGGGGCGAAAATTTTTTCCTACTCGGAGATGAGCATTGGTCAAAGAATTTGTATCTGAAGGATTTAAAAGAGCATGTTGACAATCCGCCCTCCGCTTTTGTAAACAAGGTAAAATGTCCGGTGCTGATTTTACACGGCGAGATGGATCACAATACACCCCCAACAGAGGCATTGCTGATGCAGCAAGCATTATTAAAAGCTGGGAATAAAAATGTAACAATTCACATTTTTCCCGGACTCGATCACAGCTTCAGAAGACTTGGTGAGCCTAATGAAGATTTTGTGACGGCGATGAAAAGACCTCTCGACTCCGTGATGCCTGAAGCACTAACAAATTGGCTAAACTCCCTCGTCAATTCTTGATTAATTATCTTTTTTACGATCGCCACTCAGCACAGCTATTTTTGCTCCTTTGACAATTACTTAACTCATCTGCTTTCTGAACTCCTCTAAATCTTGGCTAGAAACTTGGCTAGAAATCTGTTAGTTTGTGAATTTTGAGGTAGTTTTGTATGAGAATGAAATGAGTCAAGATACTGATGAAATGCTTTCACCGCCTGCGCTACTCCGTCCTCTGAGCGAATTTTTTGACCGAGTACAGCCGCACGCTTTTTCATCACCTTATCCTCAACAGCCGTTCTAATAGCTGTTGCTAACTTTTCCACTGTCAACTTTTTCTTAGGAATTGGTCTGGGTCCGACTCCTAGCTGTGCCACGCGATGTCCCCAAAACGGCTGGTCGGTAATAAAAGAAATCACAATATTCGGTACACCGGCTTTCAAAGCTGCTGCTGTTGTCCCCGCACCACCGTGATGGACAATAGCTACCATTTGGGGAAATAACCAGTTATGAGGAATCGAATCAATTTTGAAGACGGAATCTGGTAAATTAGCGTTACTAATTCCTCCCCAGCCTGTTAGTAAAATGCCTCGCTGCCCAGTTTTTTCCAAAGCTGACAAAGCAATTTCTGTCATTAATTGAGGATTGCGACCCGTCATCGAGCCAAAGTCTATATAGACTGGAGGTTGGCCAGCTTCCAGAAAATCTACTAACTCAGGTGGGGGTGAAAAGTCGGGAGGGCTATCCAAGAACCAGTAGCCCGTTACCTGGAGTTTTTCAGTCCAGTTCGCCGGCTTAGGTATGACAGTTGGACTATAACCATATAGAATGGGAACCTGCTGCCAACCCCTGTTCCAAAAAGGATTCTGCTGCCAAGTTGGTAAATTAAGTGTATTGCCACGCCACTGATTAATTGGCTTGCGAAAAATCTGCCAGAAGAGTTGCGACATTAGCAAATAGGTTAACTGGTTGACTAGACCTCCCAGACGCAGAGCAGGTGGCATCATTGGATGCGGAAAATCCGGATTGGGAGAGAACGGTTGCAGTCCGGCTAGGTAGAACGGCACGTCTAATTTCTGAGCAATGTCGTATCCCCAAAAGGCTGTCCCATGAGCAATAATGGCATCGGTTCCTTGACAGGCATTCCAAGAGTCAACTAGAGCTCTTTCAGTCATCGGTTCAAGCATCTGGGCATAACGATGTATAAAAGTGAAGGGATTACTACCAGCGTCTAGCATTTTTTGCCCAGACTCTACCAACATGTTGGCTTGGACATCTCCTTCGACTGGGGAAAAGGTCAATCCATAGCTGCCAATTAGAGACTTAAAGTTAGAATGAGTCGCTAGTTGGACTTGATGTCCGGCTTGTTTTAATCCTAATCCCAAGGCAATAAAAGGCTGGACATCGCCACGGGAACCAATGGTTAAAATTGTAATTTTCATAGAAAATACCTCCTCGATCTGGGAATAAAGACATCTAAGCCGAGTAAAAGACTTTATTGTGAGGACTTTCGAGAACAGATTGAGCATCTGATTCTTGACAAGCTACCATAGTTTTGACATGTTCTCCCTCGTCGTCCCGAATAGCAACAAACACATCGTAAAGGGTTTCAATTTTCGGGCGACGTTCTGCGGGTGGGTGAGAGGTTTGAAATTCATCAAACATATAGAGGTCGCCATCACGGTAATAGTTAACAGCTATTTGGGGAGCTTCTAAAGCTTTGAGTTCATCCCCATGCGCTTTCAAAAATGTGTCATAGGTATGGTAAGCGTGTCGTTCCACCAGTTCGGCAAAATAATAAGCTGAGTTCGGTGCAATCAGATAGAGTATGACGATGACCCAGTAGTAAAATAAGGCAGTGTGGCAGGCTATAAAACGGTCAATCCAGTGGCGATCGCCTCCTAAAGATTCCATAATCAGTAGATGGTGTAGTTCGTTCCACGATTCGGCAAAGTGAACTTTAAGCCAGTCTGCTTTGCGCCAACAGCCCAGACTCTCATAAAGATGCAGGACTGAAATATAAGCAAAGTAGGGAACACGAGCCACTGTTTCTAAGACATAAAATCGGGGATACCAACGATTTCGATAGAAGTGGTTAACAAGAAACTCTAAAGAGTTGACTAAAAGGCGAATCATTTGGGCACCTCCTTAAAATTGAGCTCAAATCCGAGTAATTTCTTCAAATAAAGGTATGCTTCTGGTGGCGTAAAAAAGTTCGATTCAATGTAAAACTCCCAACAATCTGGAAAACAACGAACAACAAAATTAGAAATAAGTCCTAACTCCATAGCCTCGGTTCCTAATTTTTCTGTTGCTTTTTCTAAGGCAAGTTGAGTGCTGAGTATCTGTTTAGTCATGGTTTTGTCTCCTAATTTTTCTCTATGTAATCCGGCTTGTATTTGTGTACTTTTCTGTGGACAGTAGTTATTTTCAAAAGGCAAAATTCACCGTTAATGTTGGATAAGCTTTTTCTATAGATGCCATTTCTTTTTGCTGACCGAGAAATTCGCTATAGTCGGCTAAGTCATCGAGTCTAATCAAATTAAGCAAAATTTCTGCTCCTAACCAAAAGATGATTTTGACCCATAGTTTTTGCCACTGAATTTTCATGATTCCTTCCTTGGAATTAGTGTGAGGGAGGAAAAAAGATCGTTTGGTGAGAATTGCCTCAAAAGTCGCAAATCTCTCAGTTGACTGCTTGTCTAAGTGGCAAGTCAAGAATTAGGCAATTGAACTTTACACTTTCAGTGTGCTGTAGTTGCTAGATAGTGTCCAGGAAAGATCGCAACTTAAGCAGGTAACTTATTCTTTGTATTTATAGTGCGAGTGGGAATCCCTCTAGTTATGTCGGGTTGAAGCAAAAAGCCTTTACGCCTTTAGGCTAAAGGTATGTCACAAAGATTGCTTATCCGATTGATAAATAACCCTACTTTCTAAAAAATCCATCATGTCGGAGCTTTTGAGCAAACGTGGCATCTTGAATTGAGTCTCAGAAGCACCCTGCAAAAGAATTTGGTTTTTGAAGCTTTCAAAAGTGCCATTTTTCACCAGCTTCAACTCAAGTAACCCAATAATATTGGCTTGTCTCAACTTTAAATAACGCCTATTCAAGTCATAAATAACTCGTTCCATTTTCTCCTGGCAGAGTTTTAAGTTAGAAGGAGATTCAAAAATTGGGGAAACTTCTATGTAGATTACATACCGCCACGGACGGGAAGAAAATTCCATTTTTGTGGTGTAATCTACTATTTGGCAGCCATCCCCAAGAATTTTTATGGCTTCAGTGAGGGCAGTAAAAATCGTATTTTCACTGACTTTTTCTCCAGTTAAGTTGAGGAGAGACCCCTGGCGGTACAGAAATTCTACAATTGGGGTTTGGTTATAGTGACCAATGCACTTAACCACGTCTCCAAGTCGGTATCGATAGAGTCCAGCTAACGTTGTCACCACGATTTCGTAACTCTCACCCACAGAGAGTGAGGTTAAATCAAGTGTGGTAGGTAGATCCGCATCGACTTCACCAACAGGGATAAATTCAAAGAAAGCTGCATGAGGAGTTATTAAATAACCAGTCGGCTCTTTTTCTGGCTCTAAATTGACTCCAACCCAGGATTCAGAAGCCCCATAACCAGGAGAGTATATTGGTATATCGCCAGCATAAAATTGTAACTTTTCCTTATAAAGCTGCATAGAGCCTGTAGTTATGCACTGTATGTACGATAGTTGAGGCCAGATCCTCGGTAAAATACCTTTAAATCCTTTTTCAAATTCAGTCGAGAGTGCCTCAGCACGAGCTGGATTAGGCTTGAGGTAACTTTGCAACTCTTCCCAAGTAGACGCATCCAATTCTAGGCTTTCATCGATTCGACCACAACGAATATCGTTTACTAGTCGCGGCCAGATTTTTTCCAAGGTTTGCAAAGCCTGCAATACATTTGAGGCAAAATTCGCCGTGATGTAGGCTAGCTCTGGTTCTAGCAGACCAAATAATAAATGGCAATAATCAGCACTGCTGTAATCCGAGATTAAGAATACGCCAGGAGGGCTAGTATATTTTAGACGTAAAAGATTTTGCACAAACTTAGATTGTCTTAACCCCCCAGCAGTTCCTGTTCCTCTGGGTATGCCACTGGCTGTCAACTTTAATTCTTCTGCGTTAGCAAAGGGAAGACCACGGTAGCTGGTTGTATGCGTCTTCTCTTGAAGATAGTAAGCCTCTGTCAGTCCTAACACAGCCTGGACGGCTTTTTGGTAAGTAGAAAATAGACGTTTTGTTCTTGGTATCAGTTTGGTTTTACCAGTCGTTCCCGCTGTTTCTTGAAAGAGAATAATTGGTTCTGCTACTAGTCGATTAAAGTCTCCCGTGTTAGCTATCTTCTCAATTAGAGAGCGGTAGTCTTCATAGGTAGTGAGCGGATGTTTTTTTTGGAAGTCAGCCACCGACTTTATAGCTGCAAAATTGTACTTTTTGCCGTATTCAGTATTCTTTTGCAGTTTTAAAATTTCCCTCAGAACTTTCTGTTGAACTGAGGATGCATTAGCAGTATCTTTTTGCAAATTTTTCAGGGCTTTTCGGTTTACATACTGCAACATCAAGAGAAACAAACGGTCAGAAATGCGATCGAAGATTGTCTGATTATTTCCTGGAATTAGTTTTTTCATAACGTTTCCTTTCAATGTGATTTTTAAAAGGATGGCAACGTTGGTCACTTAGTTACAAACAATTTCGTTCTACTTATCAATCGCTGCATCCTTTTGTTTCCCGTCAATCATCTGTAGGGACAATTCAGGAATTATCCCTACTTAAATCAAAGGTTATACCATTTCTCGAAACTAGCTAGAAAGATAGCAAATTATTTTTTATTAATTAAAATTATTCAAATCCCTACTATGTTTAGTTTTTGAATTTTGAATTTTGAATTTTGAATTAAAACCAAGTCTCCAATGACTTTTGAGAACTGGTATAAGTAGGTTTGGAGGAGTTAGTAGGGGCGAACGGCGACGCGGTTGCGCAAGCAAGTCGTTAGACTCAGCTAATCCTTTAGGACGTTCGCCCTACAGGAATTCTCTTGCCAATCAAACTGGAATTGAAACCGTAAAAGTCGTACCTTTACCTAATTGCGATCGCACTGTAAGTTCTCCCTGGTGAGCGTGAATAATTTGTTGACAGAGATAGAGTCCTAAGCCTTTACCCGCACGCCGATGATTTCCTTGATGATATCGTTGAAAAATTGCTTTTCGATCTTCAGGAGAAATACCAATTCCCGAATCTTCTACTTGCAATATGACTTCTGAGTTTTTTTGAGACAAGGATATTTTGACACTACCAGTATCTGTAAACTTGATCGCATTGCCAATTAAATTAGTAATTACCCGACGTAGTTCCAGGCGATCGCCCTGAATCTTGGCAACATCATCTGCTAGATTGTGTTGCAGTTCGATGTTTTTTTCTTTAGCCAGAGGTTCTAGTTCGGTGAAAACTTCTAAAATTAATTGTCTGAGATCGACAGGAATAAAACTAAGATTTTTTTGCCCTAATTCATAATGATGAGTTTCTAAAAGCGTATTAAGCATCTCCAGCATATTTTGATTGCTGCTGACAATATTGGCAATGGCTTCTTTTTGCTCGCAAGTAACATCCCCAAAGGCTTGTTGTTTGAGCAAATCTAGCATTCGATTAGCAGCTACTAAAGGTGTACGCAAGTCATGAGTCAGACAAGAAACAAAATTTTCTCTTTGATCGATGGTTTCCTTGAGACGTAGCATCGAGCGCACTCTAGCTTGTAATTCATCAATCTGAAAAGGTTTACGCACGAATTCATCTGCACCCGCATCTAAACCTTCTACCAAACTAGATTCCTCTCTAGCAGTTACTAAAAGTATCGGAATAAAAGGAATATTTTTATCTTGACGGATACGCCGTGTTACTTCATACCCATCCATCCCAGGCATCATCACATCTAATAAAATTAGACTGGGAGGCGATTGTTTAATTTGTTTTAATGCCGTCTCGCCATTGTGAGCCAAAACGACGTGATAGCCTTCCTGTTCTAACGCTAATTGCACTAATAGTAAATTATCGGGAATATCATCTACCGCCAAAATATAATTACTATTAATAGTTTCTCTAACAGACATTACGCGCTTATAAATAAATATTTTTTAAATACAAGTAATCGTAAAAATATTCATCGAATTAAGCATCATACCTACGAGGGATTTTTACGGTAAAAGTCGTTCCTTCCCCTGGCTTACTATCTAAAGTAATTTTCCCCTGCATCATTTTGACTAAAGAGCGAGTGATTGCCAAACCCAAACCCGTTCCTGAATGTTGTCTGGTAAAAGTTTGATCTACTTGTCGAAAAGCCTCAAAGATTTTGTCTCGATCTTCTGGTGCAATTCCAATACCCGTGTCAATAATAGCGATCGCAATTAAATTCTGCTCTATTTCCCAAGCTTTGACGGTAATAGTTCCTGAGTCAGTAAACTTGATCGCATTGGATAATAAATTGATTAAAATTCTTTTGACAAATTGAGAATCTTGAAATAAAGATTGGTCTTTTAATTCAATTTCGGTAACTAAACTCAAATGTTTTGTGACCGCCAAAGAACGTAATTCATCTACAGTTAATTTAATCAGACGTTTGAGATCGAATGCCTGGGGATTTGTTTCCAATCTTCCCGCTTCTATTTTAGAGAAATCCAACATCTCGTTAATCATGTCCAGCAAGTTTTTGCTGTTGTTGAGAATTCGCTGTACTAGATTTTGCTGATGCTTGGAAAGGGGATCGGGATACTGACGCAGGAGTAGCTGAGAAAATCCCATGATCGCATTCATAGGCGTGCGCAATTCATGAGACATAGTTGCCAAAAACTCCGATTTAAGATTATAAGATTTTTGTAATTGAGCGTTCTGTAATTTAATTTGCTGTTGTTGTTTTTCTAGTTCTTGATTTTTTAAGACTAACAATTCATTACTAGCTCGCAGTCGCTGATTTGCCAACTCTACTGCTTGCTCTGCTTGATGAATTCGGATCGCATTACTAATTGCTTTGGCTAAATTATTCGGTTCAATTTTAGCTTTTGAGAGATAATCTGCTGCTCCAGATTTCATCATTTCCACAGCAATTTCTTCATCACCTTGTCCCGTTAAAACAATTATCGGCGATTGAATCTTTAGAGTTTTGATGGCCGTAATTAGCTGTAAGCCATCAATATCTGGTAAACGATAATCGAGTAAAATTAAGTCAAAGTTGTCAATCTTATTTTTAATCAAGCCAGAGTAACTGTTATTTTTTGAAACATCAACTATGACATTACTTTCTTTAGCTTCAAGGGTAGCAATTGCTTGCTGTCCATCGATCGCCTCAGTCAACTTGACAGAAAGACCAGCTTTTTTAAAGGCTCGTTTTACTGTTAAGCGATCTACCTCATCATCATCTACTAATAATATTGAATACTGCTCACTAATCATTATCTGTTGCTAATTATCAGTTGGTTAAGGCATTTCACATAAGGCCCAATATTTGTTGAGAGCAATCATAACCTCAGCAAAATTAACAAAGGTAACAGGCTTAAGAATGTAGCCAGCAACATTTAAATTATAGGCTTCAATTCTATCTTTGTCTTCATCCGAGGTAGTCAGAACAATTACAGGGGTTCTTTTTAGGGTTTCATCTTCTCTAATTTCGTGTAAAAACTCCAGACCATTCATTTTGGGCATATTCAGATCTAATAAAATCAATCTTCTATTTTCGGGAACCTGTGGCGGTTGACCGTTTTGCGATCGCAACATCGCTA
>JASJEI010000085.1 GCA_030064795.1 Pleurocapsa sp. MO_226.B13
TGAGGCCAACTTTATTCGCTTACAAAATGAGTTGATTAAGGGATTAGACTCGTTATTTGTCTTCGTAGAGCATCCCGAGGTGGAAGCCACCAATAATCGCAGTGAGCGAAATGTTCGTCGTGAAGCAGAAATTCGCAAGTTAGTGTCGAATTGGTCGATGCAGTGGAGAATGCCCAACCGATTTGGTCGAAAGTCCGCGATGAGATGGCTGATGCTGCTGCTTTGTTTCCTGCGGGTGCGGGAGTACCCGAACTGGAAGAAGCAAAGATTAAAGCTTACACCGCGATCGCCTCTTTGAGTTGGGAACAGCCAACAGAACCTAATTATCCGATCCTCAGACGCTATGCCGAACAGCTAGAAGTAGCCATGCGGGGCGTAGATGGAACGGAAGAAGTAGAACTTTTTGGCGATCCTAACGAAGAGATTACGGTAGAAATTGATGCTGCGGAACTGGTAGCGGTGGGACTTTCGCCCCAGGAATTAGCCGAACAAGTGAATCTGAGTGATGCTAAAGTCTCGGCTGGTCAATACCGCAGCGATCGCGCCAATATTGCTATTGAGGTGGATAGCGAACTGGAAACCATAGAACGCATCCGTCAAATACCGATCCAAAATAGTTCGGGACAGTTTACCCGTCTTAGCGACATTGCTACTGTTAATCGTGGTATTCAGCTACCACCGACGGATTTGGCGTTAGTTAGCGGAAAACCTTCAATTTCCGTTGGCGTGCTGATGAAATCGGGTTTGCGGATCGACCAATGGGCAAAGGAAGTTAAGGCAGAAATAGCTAATTTTGAAGCAACCTTACCTCAAGGAGTTAGTTTAAATCTAATCTTCGACCAGAGTGGATATGTTGACGATCGCATCGGGACTTTACTTTCTAACTTGTTTGTGGGTGCGCTGCTAGTAGTAGGTGTCAGTTTGGTTTCGATGGGTTGGCGTTCGGCGTTAGTAGTGGGTGTGGCATTACCCCTGACTACCAGTATGGTTTTTGGCTGGATGACCGTGTTAAATATTCCCATTCAGCAAATGTCCGTAACGGGGTTAATTATCGCTTTAGGATTATTAATCGATAATGCGATCGTGGTAGTGGATGAAATTCAAATGGAAATGGAACATAGGGAAAAACCGCTAGAAGCTTTAACCAAAACGGTAAATTATCTCAAAGTTCCCCTGTTTGCTTCTACTCTCACCACAATTCTAACTTTCCTACCAATTGTTTTACTCCCTGGTGCTGCGGGAGAATTTGTCGGCTCGATCGCCCTTAGCGTAATTATGGCGTTGATTTCTTCTTTGGCACTATCTTTGACGGTAATTGCTTCTTTAGCAGCGCGAATGTTAGCCAGAAGTCGTAGTAAGGCAGAGGAGCAGAGGAGCAGAGGGGCAGGGGAGAATCAATCTAGAACATTAGCGCAGAAGATTCAAGGCTTTTTATTGAAACCTGGTGCTTGGTGGAATGAAGGTTTTACCTCTCCTAAACTAGTCCGTCCCTATCGTAAATCGATAAGATTTGCTGCTGCCAAACCCTTACTGGCGATCGCTTTAACTTTTTGCATTCCCTTAATTGGCTTTATCGCTGCGGGGACTCTGCAAAATCAATTCTTTCCTTTAGTATCCCGCGATCAGTTTCAAATCGAGGTAGAGTTTGCTTCTTCAACGGCGATCGCCGAAACTGAAGCTAAAATGCTGCAAGCCAGAGAGACAATTTTAGATAATCCGAAAGTCAAGGATGTCCACTGGTTTATGGGAGAAAGTGCGCCCAAGTTTTACTATAACTTTACGGGCAATCGAGAGAATCAATCCCATTACGCTCAAGCGATGGTACAACTAAACACCGATAAGGAAGTTGCTACTATTGTCCAAGATTTACAGAATAACTTAGACGCGCAATTTCCCTCCGCCCGAATTTTGGTCAGACAGTTACAGCAAGGACCTCCTTACGATGCACCAATTGAAATGCGAATCTTTGGTTCGGATCTCAATGAATTGAGACGTTTAGGTATCGAAGCTAGAGAAATCCTAACCACTGTCCCCGATGTAATTCACGTCCGCGATGACCTCACCGAAGCACTACCCAAACTAGGGCTAACTGTAGATGAAGAACAGGCGCAACAAGCTGGTTTAACCAATACCGCGATCGCCCAACAGCTAGAGTCTTACTTAGAAGGTGCAATTGGGGGTTCGATCTTAGAAGCAACAGAAAACCTCCCTGTAAGAGTCAGGGTAAGCAATACCGAACGTGCCGATTTGAGCCAGATTTCTTCCTTGAATCTAAGTGCTGGTGGCAATAATAACGATTTTCGTTCCACGTCCGCTTTAGGAGAATTTAATCTCGTCCCCGAACTAGCCAATATTTCCCGTTACAACGAACAGCGAGTCAATACCGTTCAAGGATACATTACCGCAGGTGTTTTACCTTCTGTTGTTCTAGCTAATTTCCAAGAACGATTAGAAGCAGAAAACTTTCAACTACCCCCAGGCTACCGTTATGAATGGGGCGGAGAACAGGAAGAAAGCAGTACAGCCAGAGGCGACTTATCGCAGTACGCACCTCTATTGCTAGTAGTAATGATAACTGCTTTAGTACTCTCCCTCGGTTCTTTCCGTCAGGCGGGAATTGTTGGCGGAGTCGCCATCGGCTGTATCGGTACAGCACTATTTTCTCTTAAAGTTGCTGGTTCTCCCTTGGGCTTTATGGCAATTGTTGGCACGATGGGTTTAGTGGGTATTGCCATTAACGATACGGTAATCGTACTTTCAGCCCTCAACGAACATCCCCAAGCTAGAGAAGGAAACCGTACTGCGATCGAGAATGTAGTAGTCAAAGCTACCCGCCACGTTGTTACTACTACCGTTACCACCATTGCAGGTTTTATCCCCCTGTTAATTAGTGGAGGACCTTTCTGGCGACCTTTGGCAATTGCGATCGCGGGTGGCATTAGCGGTTCTTCAATTCTAGCTCTCTATTTCGTTCCTGCGGTGTATTTGATTATTAAGCGAAGCAGAAAGAAAAAACCAGAAAAAGAGCAAAAATTACCACAGGAAACAACTAACCGTAGGTAAAATTTAATGAACGAGCATTTAAAAAGTTTTGTTCACTTGTTTGACTCCACTCCATCAATACCTGACGAGCAGATAGAAAAGAATCAATGGTTTGTTTCATCATCTCGTCACCGCTAGATCGCATTTCTGCAATAATTTCACCAGAGGCATTCCCTAAAGCTGTTAGTATATCGGGAGATAGTTGGCGTACTTGGACACCATGTTGGTTAACTAAGGTATTGAGTGCCTGAGCATTACCGTAGTTGACTTCAGCTAAACCCTGCTCGTACTCTGCCTGAGCAGCAACTGCAATAATTTGCTGTAAGTCAGTGGGTAAAGCCTCATACTTTTGTCGATTGACAACTAACTCCACTAATCCCGATGGTTGGTTAGAGGGGAAATAGTAATAGGGTGCTTGTAGCTCGTGTAAGTTGTAGTGAAGATCGACAAGAGGGCCTACAAGTTCAAATCCATCTAGCTCACCTGCCTCTACTGCCTGAGCTATCTCTTCTCTGCTCATCGTTGTGGCAGTTACCCCCAACTTTGACATCACATCTAAAGCTAACCCTGTAGTGCGAAATCTTAAACTTTGTAAGTCATTCAAGCTATTAATTTCATTAAAAAACCAACCAAAGGACTGCGCCCCCAAAGAGCCAGCAGGAAATGGCTTCACGCCAAAAGGAGCGTAAGCTTCATCCCAAAGTTGCTGTCCTCCCAAATAGTAGAGCCATGCACTCATCTCAGATGAAGTCATACCATAGGGAAAGACAGTAAAAAACTCCATTACGGGAGATTGCTGTCGCCAATCATAGGAAAGGCTGCGACACATTTCTAAAGTGCCGTTTCTCACCGCTTGTAGCGTTTCTGGTAAGGGGATTACTTCATCAGGAGGAAACACCTCAATGATTAATCGTCCTCCACTCATAGCTGCAATCCGATTAGCCAGCCGTTGTGCTGCTTGGAGTTGATCGGGAAATACCTCATTCCACCGAGAAACCATTCGCCAGCGAAATTGAGGTTGCTGAGCATTAGCAGCTTGAGGAATATGAAAATTATTTATGGCGATCGCACTCGCGGTAGAAGCTGCCATTCCTCCTAATAAGATACTTCGACGCTTCATTTGACGTTGACCATTCATGATTTTTCCTGATTCTTAAAATTTTAATTAGCTTTGTTGCAGTAAATATTGGAGTTAGCTTTGAATCTCCATTAACTACATTCTTTTAGGGTTAGGCGATCGCTCTGGAGGAGAAGCCGAGAACAAAAATAGCTATGGCTATTAACACTAGCAATACTGCACCCATTCTTCTGATGCATCACTTTTTTTGTGTCAAAACCCAAAGACCAACATTTCCAAGATAAAATAAGCCTTCAATTGTTGTCCAACAGTTTTTTTAGGTTAAATTAACAACTAAAAGTTACTAACAAAGTCATGGAATTTCGTCAGCTTCGTTATTTTGTAGCAGTTGCAGAAGAACTTAATTTTGGTCGCGCTGCAAAACGACTTTATATATCTCAGCAAGCTTTAAGCAAACAAATTCTTAACTTGGAAGACGAATTAGAAATACAACTTTTTTATCGAAGTAAATACCAGGTTAAACTTACCGAAGCTGGAGCCGTGTTTTTAAAGGAGTCAAGACAACTTTTAAATCAAGCTCAAAAAGCAGTCCAGTTATCTAAACGTGCTGCCCGTGGCGAAATAGGACAAATCAAGCTTAGCTTTGTTGCTTCTGCTCTTCATAGCATTTTGCCTAAAATCCTGAGAATTTTTCGCGAAAGTTACCCAGATGTCGAAATTATTATGAATGAAAATTCCACCCATGACCAAGTGCAAGCTCTCTTGAAAAATGAGAGTGACCTGGGCTTTCTCTATCTTCCAATTGAAGATAAATCTTTTAATATACAACCTATTTTAGAAGAGAGTTTGGCGGTGGTTTTACCGAAAGGACACCCTTTATCAACCTTAGAAAAATTGCCGTTAAAAGTATTAAAAAACGAATCTTTTATTCTACATCCACGCTATGAAGGGCCTGTATTATACGATCGCCTTATTAGTTTATGTGAAAGTGCTGGATTTGTTCCCGAAGTAGTACAAGAAGTTCCCGCGAGTAAAACTAGAATCGGCTTGGTAGCTGCTGGACTCGGTATATCTTTTGTCTTTGCTAATCTGCAAAACTTAATTAATACAGAGGTTGTTTACAAACAGTTGAACGAAGTCGAGATCGCATTACAATTAGCTGTTGTTTGGAGAAAAGACAATACCTCTGTTGTATTACAAAAGTTTTTAGAAGTTATAGGAAATATTATCTCTTAAAATATTTGTTTGATTTTTTACCACAATGAGAATAATAAAATCGGCGATCGCGGGTGGCATTAGCGGTTCTTCAATTCTAGCTCTCTATTTCGTTCCTGCGGTGTATTTGATTATTAAACGAGGCGAAAAGAAAAGATCGGAAAAAGAACCAGAATTAACAGAAGAAAAACACACTTATCAGGAGGTTTAGAATCAGAATATAGCATTTCTCGTATTAATGAGATACACCCTGCTTAGGATAAGTTCGGAGTTCAGAGTTCGGAGTTCGGAAAATTTTGTACCTCACCTATTTGAGAAAGGCTATAGATCGCGGTCGCTATAATTCACAGTTAAAACTATTGGATAGCTATAATACAGAACGCTATCCCTTACTAAAAAATCAGGTAAAAAAAAGCGATGCAGCCTTTAAAATGATGCTGTTGCGCCATCCAATATCGAGGCAGATTCGCGATCGCCTGATGTCGATTATGTTAGATTTAGAACCAATCCAGCAACGCATGGATCGGCGTTTGGCAATGTTGACGATTAATTACCGCAACAGTCCGATTGTCGAGCAATATCGAGAATTACCCATACCTTCGGGACATCCCATCAAAGAAATTGCTGAATTTAAGCAATGGCGAGACTTCGGCGAAGCTCCCCACGCTGGCGATAAGCCCTTCGGGCATGGCTTCGCTACGCGCTCCCGATTTTGTCTTTGGCAGCAATGGTGTAGATAAACGACTGTTTGAAATTATTCGAGGTACTTCTCACAAGTTATTGCTGTTTGTGGGCAACTATGACGAACCCGATTTTGAGGAAGATTTTCAGCAGAGATACAGCTTAATTAAAGAAAGATACGGCGATGCGATCGAGGGCTGGTTGTGGCGGATAGCTGATTTTAGTTTCTTCGGTATTGAGATTTGAATTCATCATAACTTACCAAAAGGTAACTAAAACACTTTAACGTAAATCCTTCTTTGCACTGTTTGGTTAATGGTACATAAGAGATGTAGTTTAAAAACGAACATCCAGACCATGAAAGCAATTGTGATTAAAGAATTTGGTACGCCCGATGTCTTCCAAGAGATAGAAGTGGCAATACCGTCCGTTGCTCCAGATCGAGTCTTAATTAGAGTAGCAGCCACTAGCATTAATCCAGCAGATACAAAAATACGTCAGGGTGTTGTAGCCGATATTGCTCCCAATTTTCCTGCTGTTTTACACGGTGATGTAACGGGGATTATTGAAGCAGTAGGAGAGGAGGTTACTAAATTTAAAGTTGGTGATGAAGTGTATGGTTGTGCGGGAGGTGTTAAAGGAACTGAAGGAGCTTTAGCTGAATATATGCTTGCCGATCCTAATCTCGTTGCCCATAAACCTAAATCTTTAATGATGAAAGAAGCAGTAGCTTTACCTTTAGTTTCAATTACCGCTTGGGAAGGATTAATCGATCGAGCCAAAGTTCGCTCTGGTCCAAAAGTTTTAATTTATGGTGGAACTGGAGGTGTCGGTCATCTAGGAATACAGTTAGCAAAATGGGCAGGAGCAAAAGTCTATGCTACAGTATCGAGTGACGAAAAAGCTGCGATTGCTGGCTCTTTAGGCGCAGACTTTACGATTAACTATCGCCAGACACCCGTTACCGAGTTTGTCGCAAAACATACAGATGGCAGGGGTTTTGATGTAGTTTTTGATACAGTAGGCAATGACAATCTGCAAAATGCTTTTCAAGCAGCCAAGCTAAACGGTACAGTTATTTCTACGGTTTCTTTATCCAAACAGGATTTAACTTTACTTCACGCCAAAGGTTTGACTTTGCATTTAGTTTATATGCTGATTCCGATGTTACATCAGATCGATCGCGCCTATCATGGTGAAATCCTCGCCAAGTTAGCCGATCTAGTCGATGCAAAAAAAGTTCGTCCCTTAATAGATGCTCGCTCGTTTACCTTTAATAATGTTGCTGCTGCTCATGCCTATGCTGAGTCGGGAATGGCAATAGGGAAAGTGGTTTTAAACCAATCTTTGACAACTATTTAGATTACAAGGAGCAAATATCATGAGCCAACTAACAGTAGTAGCCAAATTCAAAGCCAAATCTGGGTCGGAAACTGCATTTTACCAAGAATTATTAAAGTTAATCGCGCCTACTTTAGCAGAAGAGGGATGTCTTAACTACGATCTTCATCGTTCGATCGAAGACAACACCGTATTATTATTTTACGAAAATTGGGCAAGTAAATCTGTTTGGGAGCAACACATGGAGTCAGAACACATTAAAACTTTTCAAAGGAATACAGAAGGAATGATTGATAATTCTGAGATTTTATTAATGAGGCTCGAACAAGTGTCATAGAAAGAATCAAATTACCTGGAGTTCTTCTACAAGGCGATCGCGAGCAAAAACTACTCTGGGGTGTCTGAGACTGCCTTTATTCCATACCAAGTATAAATTGTTAGTAGGTGGTTGTTCTGGTTTGTGTAGTAAAGCGAAACTACCATTTTGTAACTGTTGTTTGCAGAGATATTGAGGTAATACAGTATAACCCTGTCCTAAACTAACAAGCGATCGCACAATTCTCAGATCGGGTACGGTTATAGTTGCTTGAATATTAATATCGCTCTGGAAAACTTCGGTGAAATAGCGTCTGATGAGGGGTAAATCCTCATCGTAGGCAATCAAAGGTAAATTTATTAACTCCTGGGGTGAAAATGGTTTAGCTAGGTTCTGTTTTGCCCAGTCAGATGCAGCTACTAAAACTAAAGTTTCTCTTCCAATTTGCTGAAAATCTAAGGCTAAATCTTCTGGTTCAGATGCGGTTATAGCTAGATCGATCGCACCTTCGTTTAATAATTGATAGAGGCGTTCTTTTCCTCCTAATTGAATCCTAATCCGCAAATCATAACCTAATAGAGAAGAAATAGCAGGAAGTAATTGAGCATCGAGGATTTCTGCTGGTGTTGCTAAATGAATCGTCCCAGAAATGTTATTAACTCTGGCTCTTACCGCATTAAATTTAACTTCAATTTGCTCTAAATGGGGTGCAACCGATCTTGCTAAGTCGTCAGCGATCGCCGTAGGTTTAACTCCTCTGGCGTGACGAATAAATAACTCTTTTTCAATTAATGCCTCTAAAGCCTTGATATGTGCTGATGCTGCTGGTTGAGTTAGGTACAAGCGATCGGCAGCTTTTGTGATCGAACCCAGACGATAGGCTTCGAGAAAAGTACGTAATTGGTCGAGATAAGTCATGATTAGCTATAAAAAAAATTATGGCTGTTATCAAAAACTATAAGTTCTTTTTTGGCTAAACCTCAGATAAGGTAGAGAAAAGCAAATCCAATCATTCTCAAAAACAACTATGAATCCCTTACAGATATTGATTATTGCTACCTCTCATGCTGTTATAGGTAGTACTGGAGAACCTACAGGCTTATGGCTAGAAGAATTGACCACCCCCTATTATGCTTTTATCGATGCAGGGGTTGAGGTAACTATTGCTTCTATTGATGGTGGTGCAGTACCAATCGATCCTCGCAGCCAAAAGCCTATTGGCGAAAATGCTGCTAGTGTAGATCGCTTTTTACAAGACAAATCTGCTTCGGTAGTAATTGAAAATACTCCTGCTGTAGATGAAATAGATTCTAGCCAATATGCTGCGGTTTTTCTTCCAGGTGGACACGGTACGATGTGGGATTTACCTCAAAGTCAGCCTTTGGCAACAATGATTTCTCAGGCTTATGCTCAAGATAAAATAGTTGCTGCGGTTTGTCATGGCCCTGCGGGTTTAATTTCTGCTACTAAACCAGATGGAAGTCCTTTAGTAGCAGGACATCAAATTAGTGCTTTTACTAATTCTGAAGAAGATGCAGTGGGACTCTCCGATACCGTGCCATTCATGCTGGAAACCAAGTTACGAGAATTAGGAGCAGATTTTCAAGAAGTAGATAATTTTGAACCCTTTGCCGTGCAAAGTGGCAATTTAATTACGGGTCAAAATCCTGCTTCCTCTTTACTCGTTGCCAACAAAGTTTTAGAAGCTCTACAGGTTAAAGTTTCACAATATCCAGTTGTCAGTTATCTTTCCCCAAGAGATATGACTACCTTACCTTCACAAGTTCACTGATTAGAGTCGATCGCCATCTTATTCTCAAGAGAATAGATAATGCGCTTCGTCAGGTGGGGGAGAACAATCTGTTTGCCCCTACCCGAATACAATCTGTTTTGACAGGTTTAAAAATAGCAATAATCGTCAAATTTAGCGGAACAATTGACAAGACAAGCTATATTTCATGATTGTAATATCGGTAATGAACAATCTTTATAATTTGTTCTTACTTTTTTGTTTTGCGCGATCGCGTCTTTCTGCAAAAGACATTAGCCATTGCTCAAAACTTTGTTAAAACGAACGTTTGAATTTATCTAACTTTTGATAGATTAATCGTCAGCCCGATCTAGTTATGGTTTAAATAGATAACTAATTAACTTATAAGCTCAGGGCAATGATTTAAAAGATTTTGAGAGTAATTGATATCTTCAACGATGTTGTTTACGCAAAGCATTGACAAATAAAAATTAAATCAAACGTTTTATACAAAAACGTTCGCTCTCAAACAAGATAAATTTTTCAACTCAATTTAATAACAAGCACAAGGAGGATTAACAATTTATGTTACACAACACAGATGTTTTAGTTACTGGTGCAGGTCCTACGGGCTTGACTACCGCAATAGAATTAGCCCGACGTAATGTTAAATGGATATTCTAGGAGTTGCCGATGAAATGGTACGTCGCGGTTATACTTCTCCTGGAATTGATTTTAGTTCTAGTTCCGAGAAGCCACTACGAGCGAATATGTACGGATTAGATACGAGGTTTCCTTTTATCTTAGTTTTACCTCAAGCGGAAACCGAAGCGATTTTAGAAAGCCGTCTTAATGAATTAGGTGTAGAAGTCGAAAGAGGAAGAACTCTGACTGATTTCCAAGAAACCGACGAAGAAGTTTACAGTAAGATCGAATGCCTAGAAGGTGGTGAGTTTGAAATCAAATCTCGTTATCTAGTAGGTGCAGATGGCTCAAAAAGTGTAGTCAGAAAAACTTTAGGTTTACCCTTTGAAGGTTCATCTTATGACTGGACGGCTTTCTTAGGTGACGTGCAACTATCAGGTCATCATGCTGAAGGCGGTACGGAACAACATTCGAGCGATCGCGGTTTGGCGTTTATCGTTCCCTTTGATGATGGTTCGCATCGTATTGTAACTATAGATCGTAAATATCAAGGAGATAAAGATACTCGCGAACTAAAAATTAGAGCTCTTTCAAAAGTTTTTTATGGTATGATTAAAGGCTTGCTTTTTTTAGGTTAAAAATGAAATATTGGCAGGCTCGTAAACTTTCTGCAAGGAAATTTAAGCGTTTTTGTGGAGTTAAACGTC
>JASJEI010000482.1 GCA_030064795.1 Pleurocapsa sp. MO_226.B13
GCGAGAGATTTAATAGTGAGGATTACTCGCCGCCATTTTCTGCAAGCTTTGGGAGGGACTCTGTTGGTTAGCCAGTTGCCAGTGGCAGCCTCTGACCCCTCACAACCCCTCATCAAGCCCCGACAGCTCAGGGTAGGGGATACCGTGGGACTGATTAGCCCTGCTAGTGCTATCGAGCCCGAAGACCTCACAGAGGTGATCGAGTTTCTCACTGCTTATGGCTTCCAAGTCAAGGTAGGCAAGCACGTTTTAGATCGCTACGGTTATCTGGCGGGTCGAGATACCGACCGTGCTGCTGATGTGAATGCCATGTTTGCCGACGAGCGGGTTCGAGCCATCTTAACCATGCGGGGAGGCTGGGGGTGTAATCGTATTGTGCCAATGCTGGACTATGACCTAATCCGCCGTCATCCCAAAATTCTGATGGGCTTCAGTGATATTACGTCGCTATTGCTAGCAATTTACGCTCGCAGTGGTGTGATTACTTTTCACGGACCGGTGGGCATATCTACCTGGAATTGGTTTAACCTCAATTATGCCGAGCGGATTCTGCTCGATAAAGAAGCAATTCTGCTGCAAAATCTGACTAGTCATCGGGTAGAAACGATTACTCCTGGTAAGACGAGAGGGCGTTTGTTGGGGGGCAATTTGTCGGTACTTACTTCTATGCTCGGATCGCCCTACCTGCCAACCTGGAAGAATACCATCTTGTTTGTCGAAGAAGTGGGGGAAGAAATTTACCGAGTAGACCGGATGCTGACTCAGCTCAAACTAGGGGGGATTCTCGAGCAACTGGCTGGTTTTATCTTTGCTAGCTGCTCTGATTGTGACCCAGAAGAAGATGACGAGCCTACTCTAACTTTAAAACAGGTTTTGTCAGAGTCGATCGCACCTTTGGGGATTCCAGCTTGGTATGGTTCGGCGATCGGTCACGTTCGGCATAATTTTACTGTCCCGTTGGGGGTGGAGGCAGAAGTCGATGCGGAGCGAGGTACGATTTTAATGCTAGAGCCAGCAGTCGTCTAAAAACTCAATCTTCTAATTTACAGAACATCTCTAATTAAGATGAAGTGAAAATAAATTTCGCTAATATCGCTTATAACGCTAAAATTATTCTGTAATTAATTGCTGCAAAGTTTCAATAAGGCGATCGCAATATGGTTAATTTAGCTCCTGAAAAATTGTCTGAAGATATCTCAATGGCTATTGTAGATATATCTAAAGAGAAAGAATATATGATTTTTTCAGAGCTTTCGGAAAGTGACAAGCTAAAGATGAAGTTAATTGAAGGAATTCGTCACGCTAGCGACCTTAAAACCAAAACTAGGTTAATTAAAGAAGCAGCAGATAAACTGGACAAAAGCACTATAACTATTCGACGAATGGTTTTAAAAGTTGAACAAGAAGGACTCGCTGCACTAGCTTCAACAGTCAGGTCTGACAAAGGACAATTCCGCATTAGTCCTGAATGGAGAGAAAAAATCATCAAACTCTATGAAAAGAAAAGACGCATACTCAATAAGAAAAATACCAATAAAAAGTTGGCAGTTAATTGCTTTCAAATATGGAAGTTAATTGAAGCAGAAGCCAAGCAATTGGGTTTAAAAGATGGTGAATTTCCTTCTCATGTCACAGTTTATAAGGTATTAGAACCATTCTTAAACAAGAAAAAATTGCGTCATCCAGGACAAGGACTAAAACAATTTATCCAAACCACAGATGGTCAACTGGAATTAACTCACAGCAATCAAATTTTTCAATGCGATCACACAAACTCAGATGTTCTTTTAGTGGATGTGGATGGGAATGAAATTGGTCGTCCTTATCTAACTACTGTCATTGAATCCAATTCAGGCTGCATTGTAGGATTTCATATCAGTTTCAAAAAACCTGGCTCCCATGAAGTAGCTCTGGCATTACGCCATGCTTTTTTACCCAAAGAATATGATGAAGAATACAAACTACAGAAAGAATGGAATGTATCTGGTGTACCTCAATATTTCATAACCGATAGAGCTAAAGAATTTAAATCAAATCATTTAAAACAAATTGCCGCCCAATTAGGAATTGAACTTCGTTTGCGGGCTTATCCCCAACAAGGAGGATTGGTCGAACGCCCCTTTGGGACAATTAATACAGAATTCCTAGAATCTATACCTGGTTATACTGGTTCAAATATCCATAAACGTCCTCAAAATGCCGAAGAACAAGCTTGCTTTACCTTGGATGAATTTGAAAGATTGTTAGTTAGGTTCATAGTAGACAACTATAATCAAAATCCTTATCCTCGTGCTAAAAATCAAACTCGCGTTAGTAGATGGGAATCTATGCTGCTCGAACCATTAGAAAAAATAGACGAGCGAAAATTAGACATCTGTTTGCTGAAATCTACACAACGTAAACTGCAAGCAAAAGGACAAATTCAATTTGAAAACGAAATTTACAAAGGTGAATGTTTGAGATACTGTCAATCTGAATATATAACTTTACGCTACGATCCCAGTAATATTTTGAGGTTAATGGCTTATACCAAAGAAGAAAATGGGCAGCCTGCAAAATATCTGGGAATAATTCAAGCGAAGGATAGAACTGAACCATTCTCAATCCGAGAGCAAAAGGCTAAAAGCAAAAGAATTACTCGTGAAAGTAAACAACTTGACCGAACTTCAATCTATTCCGAGCGTTTAGATAGGCAGCAAGCAGTGGAAAATAAAAGAAAACAAAGTAAAGCGAATAATCGCAAGAAGGAACAGAAAAGAATTGAACGCGATCGGACAGGAATTAATATTGTTGAATTTAAAGCTCCCGTTCGAGATGACAATCAAACGGCGATCGCGAACCAGAAAAAACTATTGGTTATGAAGCCAGTCACTTTAAAAAGTAGACAAAACAAACCTAAAGTTAAGCCCGCGAAAGTCAAAGCTTCTAACTGGGATAGATTTATTAACCACAATTATTAGTAGATAAATAGATATGGCTAAATCAATTCAACAACCTATTGAAAGAAAACTACCTGTAGACAATAAGCACGAAATAGTTCAGGCAGAGATAGCTCATATTTTGAGTGCTAATCCTTTTATTGAAACTGAACGAGATAAAGATTTACATATATGGTTAGACCAGCGACGGAAGTTAAAGCAATGTGGTTTGGTGTTGGAAGATAAAGGCTCTAACTTATCGCAATCTTGTTACGATTATTTTGATAGTTCAGTTCGTCAGAAAGACAATTTACTTTTAACTCCTGTAAAAGTTTTATACGTTAAAACCAGTCTGCCTGGGGGAGCTATCGATATACATATTGACATTCTTAATGCTCTCAAACGCCCTTTAAATCGTGGTCAGCTACGAGATTTAAGAAGGCGTGTACAAGGTACTCTCAAATCTTATCAAGTTCAATTGCTGATTGTAGATGATGCTCATCTTCTCAAGCGTAAAGCAATGGATGAATTAGTCAAAATTTATGAAGATTTGAATATTTCTATTGTTATGGCAGGAGTTTACGATCTCAACAATAGATTGTCTGATTCCAAGGGATACGAGCATATTAGTAATATGTTTTTGGCAGTGCATAATTATAGAAATTTGAGAAGAGATGAAGTGGCTTCAGTTGTGGCAGCTTGGGAAGAAGAAGTGTTAGAGCTATGGGATGAGAAACCTAACCTAGCTAATCATGAAGAAATTATCGAGTACTTACACAGTTGTTCTCGTGGATTGTCAAAACCTTTATATAAATATCTGCATCAAATTTCCATAGCTCAACTAGAATTAGATCCATCTTCAGAAGAAGAAATTGATATTTATGAAATTATTGGTATTCAAAGAACTGCTAGATTAGATTCAGACTAAAGTTTAAGATGTTTCGCCCAGGTTATGTAAAACCTTATGAAGGAGAAAGTATTAGCCACTATTTAGGTAGATGGAGAAGATACGAGGTTAATAGTCTTTCCTCTCCAGGTGGTTTGGGTCGATTTGCAGGAATTGGTGCTGTTACTGCTCGTTGGGAAAAGTTCCGCTTCAACCACTTTCCCACTCAAGAGGAGTTAGAAGCAGTAAGTAAAGTTATGGAAATGGATGTAGAAGAATTAATCGCGACATTGCCGAGCAAGAATCAACCCATGAAGTTAGAACCAATTCGTCTTTGTGCTGCTTGTTATAGCGATCGCCCTTATCATCGTCTGGAATGGCAGTTTAAATCTACTGTAGGATGCGATCGCCATAGATTGAGATTGCTCTCTAAATGCCCTAGTTGTGGGGAGCGTTTTCCTGCTCCTGCGGAATGGGTGGAAGGTAGATGTCATAAATGCGGAATGAAATACAGTTCGATGGCTAAAAAACAAAAGTCGTATTAAGAGTGATTTTATTACCTCCAAAAAACAATTTAACTCTTAGGTTTTTTCTGCTGTCTTTTCAATCTTTCTAACTGTCTTTGCTTAAGTTCTTCAGCTATACGCATATCAGTCAACTCTTCTCGGTCAAAAACCAAGCCGTCTAATTTAACCAGACATCCTGCTAACTTCTCGATCTCTTCATCAGTAGGGCGATCGCCTGACAACAACTTCTTCAATCTGGTGACAGAAATTTTGGTTTCTTTTGCCAAGTGTTTCAATCCCCAGTCAGGATTTTCTAAAGTCTTTTCAATGGCAGTGGCGATGGTAGGTAACGAAGAAAAACTCAAATCATCTTGAGCAAAACTACTGCTGGCAAAGGGTACAACTTTTTGCGATCGCCGTTCCGCATACTGTTCTTGCTTCCCGATCCAATCCTTAACAGCTTCCTCTAAAGTATCGTTAATATTTTGTCCTGCTTGCTTGCAGGCTGCCTTGAATTCCATAGTCAGTGACTTAGGAATGAATCCCCTCAATTCCTTATATTCAGACGATCTACGTTTATCAACCACTCGCTATTTATCTACCAATATTGCTCATACCCCATTTTCTCACAGTATTTTCTAGACAAACCAACAACGCTATTATCGCACTCTAATCAAATATTGCTATTATTGCTAATATTTTGTATATTTATACTATCGATTCTCGAAGAAAGTTATTCGAGCGATTGTGAAGCTAGCCGTAGGCATCGCTGCAATAAGTATGAATCAATTTATTAAAAACAATCTCCCCAAGAATGTAGCTTTGCCTAATCTTGCAGATAATTTGGGTATCGAAAAATTACAAGCAAAGATTGCCACTTTATATGGATTGGAAAAACAAGAAGATATCAAGTTATTAACTGCATTGTTGGTAGAGTATCTTGCAGACAATTTGGAATTAATTCAAAAACCAGCAGAGATTTTAAATGGCAATGTCGTTGATTTAACTTGTTTTCCCAGTCTTCCTATCGACTTTCCTCAAAATGCAGAGATTCCAATGTATCTCTACGGGGACAAAGTTTGTCATGAATCGATAGAAGATTATGGAGTTGTAATTGGTCGTTTTTATGCTTTCGATCCCAATAGCAAGCATTGGCAATGGAAATATCTAATTCTTGAGAAGGTCGATTCTATCACTGTCTCTCTTTTCTCTACTTGCACTTATTGGGAAACAGAGCTTAAGCCTTCTAATTAAAATAAAACTATGACTGACAAAAACGTTGTTCAATGTCGTTTAAAAACTACAGAAGAAACTCTTCGCTACCTATGGAACTTGATGACAGAACAAAACACTCTATTGGTAAACGAAATTTTAGAAAGAATTAGAACTCACAGAGAATTGGATGCGTGGCTAGCTCAAGGCAATATTCCTGTCGCGGCGATCAATAAAATTGCCAAACAACTCAAGCAACACCCTAAATATAAAGAAATGCCAGGTAGATTTAGTACTTCTGCCGAAACACTCGTTAAAGGTACCTATAAATCTTGGTTTACCAATCATAGAGAGACAAGAAACAAAATTTGGGGCAAAAAAAGATGGTTGGGAATACTCAAGAGCGAACAAGAATTACTAGAAGTAACAAATCTGAGCCTCTGTGAATTACAAGCTGAAGCTGAAAAGATTCTGAAACGTGAAGCGAAAAAATACAAAAAGCTCGAACAAAGTAAGAAAACCGATCTCAAAATTCCCAAAAATTTATTTTTCTACTTTTTTGAGGTATACGGCATAATAACCAAAAGCTATGAGAAAGAGAAGAAACTCCATTTAAAAACCAAAAAACTAATTCAACAGTGCGCTATTGTCTATCTACTAAAAAATAACCTTGAGTTTGCCAAAAATCCAGAATATCCCGAAAAATATCGGCAATACAGACGTAAAAAAGAAATTCGGGTTGAACAACTAGAAAAAAAACTTAAGGCTCGTTTACCTAGAGGAAGAAATTCAACTAAGGACGAGTACCTGGAAGCTCTAGAACAGGCAAAACTTCTGATTACTCAGAATGAAGAAATGAACTTGATTAATGCGCGTTTGCAGAAAAGTGAAAAATCAATTCCTTTTCCAGTTTCGTATAACACTAACACAGATATTTACTGGTCTAAAAACGAACAAGGGCGTATTTGTTTGACTTTCAATGGATTAACCAAACATACTTTTGAAGTATTTTGTCACAATCGCCAACTTCACTGGTTTCAGCGTTTTTATGAAGACTATGAGCTATACAGAAAGAATAAAAAGCAGATTCCAGCAGGATTGATAACTCTGCGATCTGCCAGTTTGATATGGAAACAAGGAGAGAGTGAAGATTCTGAAAAACCCTGGTTGACTAATAATTTATATCTTCACTGTTCGGTAGATAGTGAATTATGGACGCAGGAAGGAACAGAAAAAATTCGCCAGCAAAAAATTGCCGAAACTCAGCAAACTATTGGCAAAAGTTTAAAGAAAAAGTCATTAAACCAAAATCAACAGCAAAATCTTAAGAGAAATCAAACCTCTTTGCGTCTTCTAAAAACGTTTCGCGATTTCAATCGTCCCAGTAAACCCCAGCATCAGCAAAATCCTTTCCTCGCAATGGGAGTGTGTATTGGCTTGAAAGAAGCAGTAACAGTAGCAATAGTTAATTTAGTAAATGGCGAAATTATAGCTTGTCGCAACACTAAACAATTGTTAAATAAGCCAATCCAGCAAAAACCAAAGCAGGGGAAAAAAGCTAAAAAGCACACTCAATACGAACTGTTTCTCAGACACAGGCAGCAGCAAATTGAAAATGATGCCAAAAGACAACAGGCTCAAACTAAATTCGCAGATAATCGTTTTAGAAAATCAGAGTCAGGTCAGTATGTTGATCGCTTGTTGGCAAAAGCAATTGTGGAACTGGCAATTCAATATAGAGTAAGCAGTATTGTTTTGCCCGATCTCAGAAATGTTAGAGAAATTCTGGATAGCGAGATACAGACAAAAGCAGAAGCCAAAGCACCTGGATGCAAGAAAGCTCAAAAAAAATATGCTAAGAATTATCGTAACAGCATTCATCGCTGGAGTTATTCTCGTTTATGTAAAGCGATTAAATCGAAAGCGAATCAAAAAGGTATTGCTATAGAATGCGCTCGTCAATCTTCTCAAGGAAAGCCTGAAGTACAGGCAAGAGATTTAGCATTAACTGCTTATTGCGATCGCACAACAGCCACTGGATAAATTCTAGCTTTTAAACATTTCTTATAGATTTTTTGAACCTAGAAAACTTATTATTAAATTAATTTGCGCCGTGTATTCCAGATTGGAATTGCGATAAATGTGGGGTTGTTTGGCTGTTTAGCAAACAGTCTTGCTTTCTGACCTCCTGTAGCTACTAGCTCCCAGTACTTGATTCAGTTAAGCAAAGCTTTTCACTCTTGATGGATGGTTTTGTTGATGAAAAGTACGTTTGCTGCCAATCCTTTGTTCTAGTTGCGGATTGGGAAAAAGCTATATTGAAAAATCCTCGTTGTTTTTCATTATAGTCTAGTTTGCGCTACCAGCAAGTGAGTTGATTGATAAGGAAAGGACAATTTATCAGTCAAGCTTACGGACTATTTTATAAGATACGTCTATCAATCTAAATGATTTGTATACCCTTATAAAAACAAACTGTTTGTAAGTCTAGCTCCGACTCAAGAATCATTTTGTGATGTTCGGGGTACGAATATATCGTTTTGTGGCTACGTTTTCACCCCTGTATGGGGAACTTTTCCTACTAATCTGTCGAACCTAAGCGCGGGCGAAATCCCTGGGAGGTTCAACAGAAATCTTCAAACCTTTATCTGTTCTTGCTTTTACAAATTTTACTTAATGAAAATAACTTATTTTTAACGGTTATTTTCATTTGTTTAAAAGAACATTTTCGACCCTTGGCAAAAACAAAGCCGAAAGCATTTGTAGAAAATGGTTTAGATGGGCGGAGTTGCTTCGACTCTCCCGATATGGGAGATGTTGAAAGTTGGAGTCGCTGAAATATACGATTGAAAGGCGAAAAAGTTGCTTCGACTCTCCCGATATGGGAGATGTTGAAAGAATTATCTAGAGATGCATATCTGCGAATATCTTCTGCGTTGCTTCGACTCTCCCGATATGGGAGATGTTGAAAGTTTATAATAATGGATTGTTTTATCAATATGTTCAAGTTGCTTCGACTCTCCCGATATGGGAGATGTTGAAAGATGACTGGTGCAGCAGCAGGATTGGCTGTGGTGTTGGGGTTGCTTCGACTCTCCCGATATGGGAGATGTTGAAAGATATAACGGGCTTTATTAGCAATACTTTGAGTAGGATTGTTGCTTCGACTCTCCCGATGTCCCCATTCGAGGATAAATGGGAGATGTTGAGATTATTGGAAAAGTTGAAAGGAGCAGAGGACTGAAAACTCATTGGGTTGGGAATTTAAGTCCTATTTTTTTGACATTAATTCTTTAAATCTGATTTTTTTGGCAAAAATCTTTGCATCTCGATCGCAAAAAAACAAAAAAAAGGCTCAAACGGGATAAAATCGTTCAAGCTATGAGATTTTTTGACATTAATTATTTAAAACTGACAAATAATTCTTTAATGTACAGTACAACTGTACACTGTACATAGATGCCGGGAGGCAGACTTGAACTGCCGACACGAGGATTTTCAGTCCTCTGCTCTACCACCTGAGCTATCCTGGCTCGCTTTTTATTGCGTCTAACTAATGTAGCAGACTAAATATCCACTTCGCAACCCTTTAATACAAATAAATTTTTTAGCTTTAATACCTAGATCTATACTTATCTATAATACATAGTAATTGGAGAACCAAAATTTGGAGATAAGATGATGACGGAAGCTAATTTAGCTTCCGCCTGGGAAGCCCCGCACTCTATGCGAAGCATGAGTGTCGGGATGAGAAGGTGGGCAGGGTTGGTCGGGAAGCCTTAATCTGGAGTATTTTGCC
>JASJEI010000483.1 GCA_030064795.1 Pleurocapsa sp. MO_226.B13
TAGGGTCGTTTCATCAAACGACCCTACTTTTTCCCAAGTTCCCAAGTCCCCCAGATCGCGTTCAGTTGAATTTTTGTTTACAAACCACTCTCTGAGAGTATCTAATAGTTAAAACTGGTTGCGGTAGGGAATTTTACCTTTTTTCTTCTTGCCTTTATTTTTCTCGTAATCAATTTCTTTAAGTTTTTTCATGATCCGACTGAAGTATTCTTTTAGATATTCTTCGAGGGTAGTTGTTTCTGTGGGGTCTAAGCCAAAAGTTTGATAGACCTCTTCCATCGAAGCATCTAAGGGATCGCCACTAGCCAATACTTCAGCAAAAGTCAGACGATCTGCGGTGTTTTGTCCCCATTCAAAAAAGCGGGTAATACGGCGCATCAAAGACAGTACTGTCAGAGATACACGGGAAATTCGGGAATTTTTACCAGAAAGATTTTCGCAAAGGTTGATGATTTCATATGCACCCCAAGCTTTTGTTCCGACTACAGGAAAAGTCTTGTTTTCAGTTGCAGGTAAACTCAAAGCGCGAATAGCAAATTTAGCAATATCTTGCGTGTTCATATAGGCGATCGGAGTACTTTCGCCTGAAACCCAAACAACTTGTTCTTCTAGAATGGGAATGGCGTATTGAGCGATCAACCCTTGCATAAAACCAGCAGGTCGTAAAACAGTGTAGTTTAAGCCAGACTCAGCGAGAAATAATTCCGTACAACGCTTAATATCCATCAAGGGAACATCAGGATATTTTTCGCAATTGAGAATAGAGAAGAAAATATATCTATCGATCCCCGCTGCTTTAGTGGCTTGAATTAAATTAACTTTGCCATTCCAATCGACTTCCTTAGCACTCAGATTATCGGTAATTCTGGCGGTAGCAGCGTCAATAACAGCATCTACTCCCTCCAAAGCTGCGGGAAGTGTCGATTTATCACATAAATCGCCTTTAATTAATTCTGCACCCCATTCTTTGAGGAAGATTGCTTTATTGGGGTTACGTACTAAACAGCGTACCTCATGGTTCTCATCTAAAGCTTGACGAGCCACCTGTCTGCCCAAAGTGCCAGTCGCGCCAACTACCAATAATTTCATTTAAGGTTTTTTGTAATATTTTTTAACTTTTCTCTAATGATTTTATCAAAGAGTCCTTTATTTATTCATCTCGATCTGAGAAATATTAGTTTAGTCGCACTCTAAACGAGACTTTCTAGTACAGCACCAACAACTCGATGATCTTCATCTGTCTTCAGTTTATTCAAAGCAGCAATCGCTCTTTCTGTATCGTATTTACCGAGGGATTTAGCAACCTGTGCGCGAATACGCCAAGATTCATCTTCTACAAGGGATAAAAGCAATTCTAACGCAGGTTCTTGCTGCTCTGTGCCAGCAAGCATACCTAGACAATTAATACAGGATTCCATAACAGGCAGATCGTCTCCAGACAAACCGATGGCACAAATTTCTAATAATTCTTGAGGCGCATTTAAATCAGCCATTGCTGCGATAATGCTACGACGTACTAGCCAATGATTATCTTCTTCGTACATTTCTCTTAGATGAGGTATGGCTACATCGCCATAGTAGGATAGAGAGTTTGCTGCTTCTGAGCGCACGTTGGGATCTCCATCAGATTTCATCATTTCTAGCAGTGCAGTATAAGCTTCTTGACTTCTTTTTTTGCCCAGTCCCATGGCTACAAAAGAACGTACCAAAAACTCTTGGTCTTGCACGCGGTCTAATAATAAGGGCGCAGCAATATCCGGATCGTAGTTACGCAACTCTCTGATTCCTCTCATTCTTTGTTGAGGATCGGAGTCTTTTAAAGCATCTTTGATTTGTTCGATATCCATGAGTAGAAATTTTAAATACAACTTTAATTTACTTTACATTAAAGTTCATAAAAACTATCTTGAGAAAGATCGCTCTTGGTGTATTAGTAAAGACTAGGGAATTTTGAGGCATTGCGCGATCGCCCCATTACATCTATTTAATTTGCTCAATTTGCGATCGCCTTATTGCAAGAGTAGTAGGCGGTGGGTACTGGGGAAGTCAGGATAGTCCAGTCTAAATCATTTTCAGTTGAGGTTAATCTGCTGGTTCAAAATCCGATTGTTCCGCCCCACAGACAGGACACACCCAATCTTCTGGTAAATCCTCAAAAGCTGTCCCTGGTTCAATACCGCTATCTGGATCGCCTACTTCTGGATCGTATTCGTAGCCACAAACCGAGCAAGTATATTTCATGAGGTTTCTCCTCTCAATATAAGTAAGAATGTTTATCTAAGATCTTACTTATACAATTGGTATTGCTATATTAGGTTAGATCGTCATCTTTTAGAAAAAATGCTCAGTGACAAAGTAAAAGAACTCATTTCTAAGTCTCGTATTGTTAGCTTTGAGGATTGGCAGTATTCTCCTGAAGTAATTACTATTTTTCAGCAAGCAGACGAGCGAGGAGAATATCTAACAGATGAAGAGATTGAAAAAATTAAGCATCTCGTGCCTAGTTTGTCTCCAAGTCTAGCTCAAGGAAGATTGTTGCGCGAGAATGTAGTAGAGATAGTTTCCCAAGCTAGAGCGGTAGTTTTGGCTGCTAACCCTGGAATTACCGAGCCTGGAGGCGGTTTGTATCCTCCCATGCGAGCGGAGGCTTGTTGGCGGGATTTTTGGCACTTTACGCGCTGTATTAGCTATGGGATCGGCGGTCAATCTGTCAACTATCTCAGCGATCGCGGCTTAGGCTATATGGAAGAACTTTATCGGGAGTTGCAAGTTCCTTTGGATGCGATGGTTTTGGGTTTAGAACAGTTAAAAGTTTTTAGTCTCAAGAAATTTGAACCAGAACAACAAGACGAACTCGAACCTTATTTCGATCGCCTGATTGAATCAATGCGTCAGTTTTCACCTGTGGGTTAGATTTGCAGCTATAGAGTACTTGGGGCAGTTAAAGTAGTCATAACTCGCTCTTCTTCAAGGGTATGATTATCTATAAACATAGAGATAATCCAATGGCAAACTACGTATATATAGCAACCAGCCTAGATGGATTTATTGCCACAAGCGATGGAGGGTTAGATTGGCTGTACGAGTTCCCTAATCCAGAACAGAGCGATTATGGATATGCCGACTTTATTAGTAAGATAGATGCCATAGTGATGGGACGAAACACCTTTGAAAAAGTTTTAACTTTTGGTGAATGGCCTTATGATCAACCTGTTTTTTTATTGAGTAATAGTTTGACAACACTTCCAGAACATATCCTCGATCGAGCAACAATTGTCAATGGAGATATAAAGAAGTTGGTGAATCAATTAAATCAACAAGGATACAAAAATTTATACATTGATGGCGGTAGTGTAATACAAAGTTTCCTTAAAGAAGATCTCATCGATGAAATGATTATCACTCTGGTTCCAATTCTTCTTGGAAATGGATTTTCTCTATTTGGCAAACTTGACCGACACCTCAAGTTCAAACATCAGAAAACACAAATATACAATGATACTCTGGTCAAACACTACTATACACGGGATAGATAAACGAAATCGCCAAGCTGGCTCGATTAGATGTATGTGTTGACAAAATGAGAAACTTCTCCATATGTCCATCAATGCGTAAGTTTGAAGTTCCTCTATTTATGAATAACTCCAAGTTAAAATTTCTCTTCTAAAGGCGAAATAATACAAGGCTATTGAGAATATTCCTTCTACTTTGGCTGTTCTCAAAAGCGAGCCAGTACGAAAGGATTGCTCATAAGATTAAAATAAACGCTAAATCCCCCAAACTTGAGGGACTTAGATGAGCTTTGGTTTTTTATTTTTCTCAGACTACTAAAAGCTAGGGGCGGTATTATTTTTGATTTGAGAATTGATGAATTTAACCTAAACCTAGATCTGTTACTGCACCGAGACTACTAGAAGAAACTAGCTTGGCATATTTTGCTAAGACACCTCTGGTATATTTTGGTTGTCTTGCCGACCACTGACTGTGACGCTGGGCTAATTCTGCATCGTCCACATTAAGCTGTAACAATTTTTGACGAGCATCGATAGTAATACTGTCTCCTTCCTGGACAAGAGCAATTGTACCACCTACCGCAGCTTCGGGAGCAACGTGACCTACGACCATGCCGTAAGTACCGCCAGAAAAACGACCATCGGTAATTAACCCTACCGAATCACCCAAGCCAGCACCAATAATTGCCGAGGTGGGAGCGAGCATTTCGCGCATTCCCGGCCCACCTTTAGGGCCTTCGTAACGGACGACTATCACATCTCCTGCTTTAATTTTGCCATCCAAAATTGCGTCTAGGCATTCTTCTTCAGATTCAAATACTCTTGCAGGGCCAGTAATTTGAGGATTTTTTACGCCACTGATTTTAGCTACCGAACCTTCACTGGCTAGATTACCTTTGAGTATAGTTAAGTGTCCTTCTCGGTAAACGGGATTATCCCATTGACGGATTACATCCTGATTTGCGGGGGGCTGTTCGGGAATATCGGCTAAGACTTCTGCCACAGTTTGACCTGTAATAGTTAAAGCATCGCCATGTAATAGACCGTTAACCAAAAGCATCTTCATTACTTGAGGAATGCCACCAGCCTTGTGTAAATCTACAGTGACATATTTTCCTGATGGTTTGAGGTCGCAAATTACGGGAACTCGCTGACGAATAGTTTCAAAATCGTCAATAGTTAGCTCGACTCCCATAGTATTGGCGATCGCCAGTAGATGCAAGACAGAATTAGTCGAACCACCAACTGCCATAATTACGGTAATCGCATTTTCAAAGGCTTTGCGAGTCAAAACTTGACTGGGTAAAATTTGTTTTTTGATTGCTTCTACTAAAACAAATGCGGATTTTTCGGTGCTTTCGGCTTTTTCCTCGTCTTCTGCTGCCATAGTAGAAGAATAGGGCAAACTCATCCCCATTGCCTCAAATGCTGAGGACATAGTATTAGCAGTAAACATACCACCACAAGAACCAGCCCCAGGACAAGCTTTACGCTCAATGGCATCTAATTCGGCTTTGTCAATTTTTCCCGCGCTATATTTTCCTACCGCTTCAAAAGCACTAACTACAGTCAAGTCTTCGCCATTGTGTTTTCCTGGTTTAATCGTGCCACCATAGACAAAGATACTGGGAATATTCATCCGAGCGATCGCCAGCATAGCCCCAGGCATATTTTTATCGCAACCACCTACAGCCAGCACCGCATCCATACTCTGACCATTACAAGCAGTCTCGATCGAGTCGGCAATTACATCCCGCGAGACTAGAGAGTATTTCATCCCCTCTGTACCCATAGAGATGCCATCGCTAATGGTAATTGTGCCAAACATCTGTGGCATTGCCCCTGCATCGCGCAATGCCGACTCTGCCCGTAGTGCTAAAGTATTAATTCCCATATTGCAGGGAGTAATGGTGCTGTAGCCATTTGCCAAACCGACAATTGGCTTAGTAAAATCATCATCGCCAAAACCTACTGCCCGTAACATAGCACGGTTGGGCGATCGCTGGTTGCCTTGAGTTACTTCTTGACTTCTTCGATTGTCAGCCATTTCTTATCTTTCCCCTCGTATCGTTTTAGCTTTTAACTATGGCAGGTTTTGGGTGTCAGCTATGAGCCTTTAAATTAAATTAATTACTGACTTTTATGCTGCCGTTTCTCCAGATAACCCAAATTATAGTCCTCTATCTGGCGATTAAAGATAGACGAAGGTTTAATTTAGGCATAGATAAAATCTATATTTAATAAAATCAATTCTTGAAAATGAGCGACCAATTCAAAACTAATAAGTCCATCATATTCAGTAGAAATAATATTATTCAGATATAGTATATAGTTCGGAATTCGGAATTCCGAATTCGTAGTTCGTAATTAGTGATTAGTAATCTTCCCCAAATCCCCACCTTCCCCATCTTCCTCCTCGTTCCTTGTTCCTTGTTCCTTCTCCTTTGCTCTCCCCGCTCCTCTGATCTCTGCCTCCTGCCTTATTTTTAAGTATCGTATCCAAACAGGATTTAGTACGAGAAGGTGGTGAGGGTTAAGAAGTAGAAACCTCACTACCTCACCATGACCCTATCAAGCATTTAATTTTTCCTTAGCAAAGAACTTCTCCAACCTATTCCCATTCAATAGTTCCAGGGGGTTTCGAGGTAACATCGTAGACTACACGGTTAACACCCTTGACCTCATTGACAATACGATTAGAAATAGTTTCTAATAATTCGTAGGGTACTTTTGCCCAATCAGCAGTCATGCCGTCTTCACTGGTGATAAAGCGCAGTACGATCGGATGGGCATAGGTGCGTTTGTCCCCCATGACTCCCACACTACGAATCGGTAACAAGACAGCAAAGGCTTGCCAGTAGTCGTGATACAGACCCTGCTTGCTAATTTCATCACGAACAATATAATCGGCATCTCGGAGAATATTCAGTCTCTCGGCGGTAACTTCCCCTACGATCCGAATTGCTAAACCAGGACCAGGAAAGGGATGACGACGAACAATTTCTTCTGGCAAACCGATCGCACGAGCAACGTTACGTACCTCATCCTTAAATAGTTTTCGCAGGGGTTCGACTAATTTAAAGCGCAGATCTTTGGGTAAACCACCGACATTATGATGGCTTTTTATTTTTACTGCGACTCTTTCGCCTGTTTTGGGGTCAACATTGCTATCGGCAGACTCAATCACGTCTGGGTAAAGTGTTCCTTGAGCGAGATAGTCAAAGGGCCCTAGTTTTTTGGATTCTTCTTCAAACACCTTGATAAATTCATGTCCAATACGACGGCGTTTGAGTTCGGGGTCGGTTACGCCCTTGACCTGTGCTAAAAAGCGATCGCGAGCCATCACGTATTCTACAGGAATGTGAAACTTGTTGTTAAAAATTTCTACTAGTCTTTCTGGTTCGCCTTTACGCATAAACCCCTGGTCGATAAACATACAGGTAAGCTGTTCGCCAATTGCCCGATGTAAGAGAAAGGCTAAGGTAGAGGAGTCTACCCCTCCAGATAAAGCGAGTAAGACCCTTTTGTTCCCGACTTTAGCTTTGATTTCTCGGATCGATTCTTCTACAAAAGCTTCAGTCGTCCAAGTTGGTTCGCATTCGCAAATATGGTAAACAAAGTTGCGAATTAGGGCAATTCCTCCTTCAGAATGTACTACCTCTGGATGAAACTGGACTCCAAACAATTTTTTCTCAGGATTAGAGATGGCAGCACAGGGAGTATTTTTGGTGTAAGCTAGAATCGAAAATCCTTCTGGTAAGTTTACACAAGAGTCGCCATGACTCATCCACATGATCGAACTATCTTCGACATTTGTCAGCAAGTCTGTCGGATCTTCAATAAATAGTTGCGCTTTGCCATATTCTCCTAGTTTAACTTTCTCAACTGTTCCGCCCAATTGCTTGACCATTAGCTGCATTCCATAGCACACACCTAAAACTGGAATACCGAGATTCCAAATTTCTGGGTCGCACTTGGGTGCATTATCGTCATAAACGGAATTTGGGCCACCAGAGAGAATAATCCCTTGGGGATTAATTTCCAGAAGTTTTTGAGCAGAAGTTCGATAAGATAGGACTTCTGAATATACCTGAGTTTCGCGAATTCTACGAGCGATTAACTCAGAATACTGAGAACCGAAATCAATAATAATAATTTTTTGGCGGTCTACGTTGTCTACTAAAGACTCAGGGGATAAAGTCTTTTTACTGGGAGAGATTGATTCTGTCTGAATAGTCACTATACTCTAGAAAGTCTGTGTAAGTAATGTGCGTAACAAAGTGTGAAGAAACTAGAATTTTTTTGCGAAACTTCGTAGCTTGCGGGTTAAGATGCTGTTGAGTTATGACCTCTGCGAGGGAGGATTATGATAAATATTCATAACAGGTTAGCATAATTTGGGGATCAAAAGGATAGAGTTTTTGCTATATCCGATAATTTTTCTTTGTCGGTCAAATAAGACTGAGGCGACACAAACTTTTTTCTCTGTAAACTTACGAATATATTCCTGAGATTTGTAATCGATCGCTTCGGTAAGTTGTTCGTAAACTAGATCTACCCAACTATCTTGGTTTTGATTGGTTGCATCTAACTGGCGCAACACCTCCAAAGCAGCTTCAGTGGTAGGACAGTCAAAAATTTGATTAATTGCGGGTTGGGATAAGCCGAGTTTGGCACAGTAAGCGGTGAGTATTTCTAGTCTGCCATCGGCAAGGTGATTGGAAGTATGAAAAATTCCTCCCGCCAGCTTAATTAATTTACCATGATAGCCAAAGAGCAAGATCGATCTAACCTCCTCTAGTCCAGCAGTAACTAACATCGAACCAAGCCAGTTTGCCGTTTTGACAATTCTTTGAGGGTTAATGCCCGATTTTTGTGCTAGATCGATGCCATTTTCGCCAATACAAAAGACTAGATCGTCAAATAACTCTGCTTTAGCTTTGATTTGAGCTTGGTAGGTTTCTAGTTGACTCGGTGCGGTCAAAGGTCGGACAATTCCTGTTGTCCCTAATAAAGATAATCCTGCCACTACTCCAAAAGCTTCGTTGGAAGTCCTCTTTGCCAATCTTTCTCCTTCAGGCAAAATAATAGTGACGATTATATTTTCACCAGGAGATAACAACGGGGTGAGATTTTCTTTAATTAACTCTCGTGCATAGCTGTATATAGCTGCTCGATCGCGATCGCTTTGTTGTCTGCCAATTCCCTCTCCTCCTTCGATAATGATTGGAGTAGCTGATACTGCCTTATTCAAACTAACCTTTGCCCAGATAGGAGTATTACGAGTTAAATCTAAATGCTCTCCAGGATCGCTACGAGTTATAGCGATCGCACAATTGGGTTCAATTTTCGCTACCTGTTCGATCTCAATATCCACCGTCTGGGGAGGTTTAATTAAATTTACCGCTACAGTATTTGAAATCGGTTCTTGATGAAGATGGCGCAAGGCAGCGATCGCACTAGCACAGGCGAAAACAGGTAAAGTATATCCAGGCATATTTGAGGAACGAGGAACGAGGAGTAAGGAATAAAGAGGATAGGGGAATAACTACTGTACAGACAAGGCATGCCTTGTCTCTACCAACTCCGAACTCCGAACTCATTTACTTTCAACTTCAAATTCTACACACGACTTGGAAGGTTATTCAATTAAAAGTAGGGTTGAACTGAGTAAAAATTACTATGAGGGCATCATCACCTCCAAAACTTGTTCTGTAGATTTTCCTTGCGTCAATAGAGTTTGATTCAGTTTAAGT
>JASJEI010000086.1 GCA_030064795.1 Pleurocapsa sp. MO_226.B13
GAAGCATTAAAAAATTTAATTCCTCGTTTAACGCTATTCGAAGCCTTAAAAATCATCATAAAAATGAAGAATAGTGACATCAGATCGAAAACCTTAAAGGTTTTGTTTAAAAATAAAATCACTATTGTACAGCCTTTACTGTCGAGTTACAATGGGGCAATCAATAAACTTGAAACTTTAAGCAAGCTTCTTGAGTCCTTAATTCCCAACCAAGAGAAATCTCTTATAGGTTTCGAACATTTATTCGATAAAACACCGACCACACCGACCATACCTGAGCCTGTTGAAATTGCTTTAAACCCCCACTTAACCTTATCCGAAGCTTTAGAAAAAGTTAAAACCATTGATAACGAAAAATATCGAACGGAAGCATTACAGGACTTGTTCAAAAGATTAACTTTAGAGGAGGTTGACTATGCTCCTTGGCTACAAACTCTTGATGTTTTAGCTAGCCTGAGCCGCAAAAATTTTCTTGAGCTACTTCCTCAATTAGCTCCTTTAATTATCCACTTAGGGGGTAATGAAGCTCTAAGAGAAACTGTGAAAGCAGTTCAAGATGTAAGTCAATGGTGGAAATAACCCTTAACTTCTTTTTCCGTTGCAAGCGATCGCACCTTAAAAATCTGGGATTTGCAGACGGGAAAAGCGATCGCTAGTTTCAGTGCGGATAGTATTCTCCTCACTTTTGCCGTATTCTTAAATAAGACAAACATAGTTACAAAAGATATCTTTGGATGAGTGCATTTTCTGCGATTAGAGGATATGGATGGAGGTAAAAAAGAATGATTTTCTGTTGAGATAGAAAGCGATCGCCAAGTTACACCGGCATTATACTAATTGTTATGAGTGAGTTTGAAAATCTATCACCCGAGGATCGAGAATATGTTTTAAATTTGCCTTATCATCTCGCTCAAGCAGGTATGGCAGATGATTTATGTGATATTTTAACTGAGTTTGATTTTATTGAGTATAAGGTTTTTGCTGCCAAAGTTCAGCCCCTTATAGAAGATTATGATTTTGCTTTAAAGCCTAATATTGAATTTTCTGAGGATAAAAAAGAAAGTCTGAGATTAATTCAAGGTGCGATTCGGCTATCAGCGCATATCTTGGCAGAAGAAAAAACCCAACTAGCAGGGCAATTGCTGGGACGCTTGATGTCCTTTGAAGCACCAGAGATTCAGGCAATGCTGGAACAAAGCAAACAGGGACAAAAAACCTGGTTGCACCCTCTAACTCCCAGTTTGACACCACCAGGTACTGCTTTACTGCGTAATCTCACTGGAGGGACTGACTCAGGAGAAACGGTCGCTATCACCTCAGGCGGACAACAAGTAATTTCCCCTTCAGACAATAACACACTCAAGGTTTGGGATTTGCAGTCGGGACAGGAATTGAAAGTTCTTAGAGGACATAGCGATTCAGTACGAGCAGTCGCCACTACTCCTGATGGGAAATTGGCAGTTTCTGCTTCAATGGATAAAACTCTTAAGGTTTGGGATTTGTCATCAGGAAGAGCCGTCAAAACCCTAAAAGACCCAAGCTTATCGGCATTAGCGGTAGCTATTACACCAGATGGGCAACAGGTAATTTCTACTTCAGAGGAGTACCCCCTGGGAGTTTGGGAGCTGCGCTCAGGGAAAGTCCTTAAAATTCTAAGAGGTCATACAAACTTAGTACGAGCGATCGCGATCGCACCTAACGGGCAAAGAGCAGTCTCCGCATCTTGGGATGGAACTCTCAAAGTCTGGGATTTGAAATCGGGGCAAGCTGTGATGATCCTTGACAAAGATAACCCTTCGGGAAAACAAGCAGTCGCTATCACCCCCGATGGACAACGGGCCATTGCAGATTCAGAAGATACCATTAAGGTCTGGGATTTACAATCAGGTCAGGTTCTCAAAGTCCTGCGTGGACACACAAACCTCGTTCATGCTGTTGCTGTCACCCCTGATGGAACGCAAATTGTTTCCACTTCTCGGGACAAAACTGTTAAAGTCTGGGATTTGCGCTCGGGAAAAGTATTGAAAACTTTTAGGGGACATACCGAGGAGGTTGAAGCAGTTGCCGTTACACCCGATGGGCAACTAGCTGTTTCGGCAGATAGAACTCTCAAAATCTGGGATTTGAAGTCTGGAAAACTACTCAAAACTCTTTCGGGACATGATCATGATAACTCGATGAATGCTGTTGCTATCTCCCCTGATGGGCAACTCGTTGTTTCCAAATCATCAATCGGTCAAGATTTGAAAATCTGGGAAGTACAGTCGGGAAGCGAACTCAAAAGCCTAAGTGCAGGTTTTGAAGCGGCATCGGCGTTAGGGTTCACACCAGGTGGGCAGCTTGTTGCTGCGGGGGAAAAATCCCTGAAGGTTTGGGATATAAGGTTGGGTAAAGTTCTCAAAACTTTTAGGAAAAATAGCATTTCTGGGGAAGCGGTTGCCGTTTCGCCTGATGGAAAGCTAATTATTTCCACTCTAGAGGATCACCGCCTGAAAATTTGGGATTTGAAATCAGAACAAGTGGTTAAGACTCTGCGAGGACATACAAGGTTTGTCAGGGAAATCGCGGTCACAGGCGATGGGCGACGGGCGCTATCTGCATCTTGGGATAAAACCCTAAAAATCTGGGATTTGCCATCGGGAAAATCAGTTAGGACTCTCAGAGGACATGGCATATTGGGAGAAGCCGTGGTCTTTACACCCGATGCACAGTTAGTAATTGCACCTTCGGATGACAATACGGTTAAGGTTTGGGATTGGCAAACAGGAAAAGTTATCAACAGTCTTGAGGGGCATACTGAGTGGGTAAACGCTGTCGCAATTACACCTGACGGGCAATTGGCAGTTTCTGGTTCACGGGATCACACTCTCAAACTTTGGGATTTGCACTCAGGTAAGGAACTGAACACCTTTATAGGACATACTAACTCGGTAAATGATGTTGCGATCGCTACCAATGGTCAGCTAGCGGTTTCTACTTCTTTAGATGGCACTCTCAAAATTTGGGATTTATCCTCAAGAGGAGCAGTTAAAATTTCTAATAGGCACACTGATTTTATACGAGCCGTAGCTATTACCCCAGATGGACAACTGGCAGTTTCGGCTTCAGAAGATAATACTCTGAAAATCTGGGATTTACAATCAGGAGAGGAACTGAAAACCCTAAGCGGGCACACTGAAGAGGTATGGGCAGTTGCGATTACCCCAGATGGACAACAAGCCATTTCTGGTTCGCGGGATTGGACTCTCAAAGTTTGGGATTTGCGATCGGGAAAAAACCTGAAAACCCTAAAAGGTCATACCGAGGCAGTAACAGCTATCGCCATCACTCCTGACGAACAAAGGGCTGTTTCTTCTTCATACGACGAATCTCTCATAGTCTGGGAGCTAAAATCAGGAAAACTTCACAAAACCCTAAAAGGGCATACTAGCTTAGTGACTGACGTTGCGATTACCCCCGACGGTCGATTAGCAATTTCGGCTTCAGACGATAATACCCTCATAATCTGGGATTTACAATCAGGAAAAGCTCTTAAAACCCTCAAGGGGCATCCTGAATATCTAGGGACTTTTGCCATTACGCCCAATGGAAAACTAGCGGTTTCTGGTGGGATAAATGATAACAAACTTAGACTCTGGGATTTACAGGCTAAAAGAGCTTGTGGGGTTATTAACGGAGATTTCAATTCAGTTAATTCCATTGCCATCACCCCAGATGGACGACTAGCTGTTTGTGCATCAGATGATACATGGGATAACTTCATCGATGTTTTCGATCTCGATTCCAGAAAAATAATCAACAGGTTTAGTGGACACACAGCTTCCATAACAGAAGTTGTTATTTCGCCCAATGGAAAACTAGCTGTTTCCGTATCAGAGGATCACTCTCTTAGAGTTTGGAGACTAGATACAGGTGAGATAGTTGCTGCTTTCAATGCTGAGGGTAGCTTGATAAGAGTTGCTATTGCCCCAGATGGAGTAACGATTGTGGCGGGTGAGGAATCAGGACAAATCCATTTTCTGCGATTGGAGGGTATTGATCAATTTGAGGAGCGATCGCACTCTACAGTAACGTGAACTAGTTTAATCAAAATTTTAATTATTAAACCAAAAATTGCTGTTATGGGTGTAAATAGCAATCGCGCGACCCGTAGCCGACCGATCGCCCTATTGTCAGTTCGCTACAATGAAGTTAATTCCCAAGCATCCCAGTTTTCCATGACTCGCCAAGAACTCGAACATCAGCTCCTCAACCTATCACTTGCCGATAAAGCAGAGATTATTCAGAGCCTAACCAAAAACCTTAGCAAGAGCGGCAAGGGAATCACTAAAAAACCTGGTGTGTGTGGTGGGGAAGCCTGCATCGCCAGAACCCGAATTGCCGTTTGGCTTTTGGTTGAAGCACAACAGCTTGGTATCGATGAAGCCCAACTTTTGCAAGACTATCCTCATATTACTGCTGCCGATCTTGTCAATGCTTGGGCGTATGCCGATGCCCATCCCGAAGAAATTGCCGCCGCAATTCGTGCAAATAACGAGGTTGCTTAGCCGATGGCACGTCTGTATGCCGATGAACAGTTTCCACGGTTCGTCAGCGAACTACTTCGGACAATGGGACATGATGTTTTGACGGTGCAGGAAGCTGGCAATGATAACTTGGGCATCCCCGATGAGGATGTGTTAGCCTTTGCCATTAGAGACAATCGAGCGGTTGTGACCCTCAATCGGCAAGATTTTATCCGCTTGCACCGTTCTAATTCCGAGCATTTCGGTATCATTGTCTCCACTAACGACACCGATCGCGAGCGAATGGCAACTCGGATCGACGAAGCGATCGCTGCTGAAGAATCTTTAGAAGGTAAGTTGATTCGTGTCGTGCGCCCTGCAAGTTGAAAGCAATCGCCCTATAATCGGCTTGATAACTGTTTTTTGTTTTTTGCATGTCAAAGAATGTACGGCAAAGCTCTAGCAAATCCGCTACTAGACTTAAACTCAACTTTCAAAGCGATGCCCTTGATACTCAAATAATTCCTGCCTCACTACTGCATACTCGCTCTTATCTTCCGAACTTGCAGGGCGAGCGTAGTAAGCTTTATTGCGAATTGCCTGTAAATCCTCAGCATCGCGAATTGAAGCTTTTTTAAACTGAGAAAGTTGCCCTAGCAACCCCTCTATAGTTACCGTAGGAGTAACCGCAGCTTCCTGCCTCTCCTCATCGCTCAAGTTACAGTAAAACTCAGTAGCGCATCGGGTTACGGCATTTGCTATCTCAACTGGGGTCGAACCCTGATAGCCCCTAAGCAAACGATACCAATCTCGCTCTGACCAGGGATCTCGTCCATCAGCAAACTGCGAAGGAAAGTATTTTGCCAGATGAATTAAAAAAATATCTTTGATTGCGCCCCTATGGGGTAAATCGACAAACCAAATTCCACCATCATCAAACCTACGCTTAATCTCAGAAGGCAGTAGTTGTATGCGATTGACCGTGGCGATCGTCAAGGCATTACTGGTATGCTCCTGCATCCAGGTCAACAATCGCTGAGATAATCGACGGCTCGCTCCTCCTTCCGTCCAACCAGTAAAACCCTTATCAAAATCATCAGCTAAAATTACGCAGTTATCCAGACAGTCAGCTACTTCTAATATTTGAGCTAGTGCCTTGTCGGGATTGTGCGCTCCCAACACATTACCCCAAGATAGTCCCAGTAAAGGATAACCCAATGCTTTGGCAGCGAGCTTGGCTATAAGACTTTTTCCCGTTCCAGGAGGACCCATCAACAACATCCCTTTTGGTGGTCTGAGATTATATTGCTTTGCCCCAGATTCGTTGAGCTTGACTACTACCTCATGAAGATATTTTTGCAGTAGATCGTTGCCCCCTGCACTCTTGACATCTGGTTCGGCAAAGAATTCTAATCCCAATCCCCGCCAACGACTTATTTTATGTTCTAAAATCTGGTCTACCAAACTATCTGCATCGGTATCAGTATACTTTTGTAATAACAGCTCAATTTCTCCACAGGGTAAACCTTGTAAAGCCGTTACCAATTTGTTCCAATCCGATTTCTCTGATATTTCTTTTTGAGTAAAATAAGTTCTTACCAGAGTTTTAACTTCTGCGCGATTGGGTAAAGGCATTTTAAATGTTGGAATACAAGCAGTAAGCCTACTGCTAAATTGAAGATATTCTCCTAGTAAAACAATGTAAACAGAGCTACCTGCGATCGCATATTGACGATTCAGATTGGCAATTAGTGCTTCTCTTTCTCTAATTATTTCGGGCTTTAGTTCTTCAAAATTACATAGATCGTCAAGTAAATATATTCCTTTAGGAACGCTATCAGATTGTAGAAGATACTTGAGTATATAATTTGTCTCCGTTGTTTTATTTACTTCTAGACCTGACGTTAATTTAATATTTTCTTGTCGATCTATTTCCATTGTTTGTAAGCTTTTGTACCCGGAGTTCCAGTAATAGACTGGAATTTTTAAGCTGGTAGAAAATTCGGCAAAATAACGAAACAAAGTATTAACATCGATGGGATTTACTTCAATTGCTGTGGTTGTAGAATTTAGTTTATTTTGACTTATCCAGTGTTTTATCTGCATTTTTAAAATTATTAATAGCTGTAAAAATATGTCTTATTCAATAAAATATCAAAGCTGATTTGCTATTGCTATTCCCAAAAAGGATTACTCAATTTATCACTTTTAACTTATTGATTGCGCTTATCAGCGCGTATTTAGAAAAATAAATTGAATTAAGGAGTTTAATTATGGCTACAGCTAGTCGTAGAACTGCAAGATCTGCTAGTAAAAATGGTGCTAGTAGCAATGGTAAAAGTAAGGCTAAAACTACTAGAACATCAACCAATGTTACACCGCAAAAGCTTGCCGATACTTTAATTGCTGCTGCTCAGAAAAAGTTTGGCGTAAAGCTCGATACTAGGGAAGAACGGATCGGCAAAAAAGTCGGTTACGCCACTAGAGAACGCTTGGGAAAGAATCTCCTGGGCTTGGCTAAAGATGACTTTAGTTGGGACACCTGGAATAAAATCTTTGCCAAAATCTTCGGCGAACCTACCGCTCTTAAGTATCCACCCGAAATCGTGGCTGGGGCAATGGCAATTATCTATCACGATGTCCCCACCGAACCCGAAGCAGCAGTCCAAGCTCTCATCGACTACAATGATCGTTCTTTAGAAGAGCGCAATCGACGCGAACGAGAAGAACGGAAAAATGATGATTTAAACGACATTGAAGAATTACTCGATGATGACGATGAATTAGACGATGAGGGAGAGGATTTAGATTTTGTTGATGAAGATGAAGACTTAGAAGATTTTGATGATGATGAACTTGACGACTTTGATGAAGAATAGTTTAACTTGTTAAAAATATTGGACTTGTTGTTTGAGAAACAGGGAGTCCATTTTTTTCTAAAAAACAACGGATTTTCTGCGAATACTTGTCGCAGTAATTTATCGCTAAAAACAAATTCGCAGGTCGCCCCCTTGCAAATAGAAGTGTCAGTTGTTGTTGGTAATTCGAGATCGCAATATCGACGGCAGTTTAGATAAAACCATCTTAATCGATTTAGATTTTATCCAATTTTTACATGCCAGGATATCTGGATATAAAGAAAGATATCTCGATTTAAACTCTTGTCGCTATCCCTTGGCTAAGTCTATCTGCATTGCCTTGATCGCCTTATCAGACAAAGGTACTGGCTGCTGTTGATTGAACGCGATCGCCACCTCTGCAATCCTCTCTAGATATTCATCGGGCTTATTGGCAACTTCCGCCTGACGATACCATTGCCATAACTCATCTTGTCTTTGACTATATGCTTGCCAATCCGACCACAGCATTTTTTTTTCTGCTGGAGAAAGGGCAGCTTGGTTAACCAAAAGTTCAATTCGCTGCATTGTCAGCTCGTCTTTACCAAGAGCAGCAGTAAATCTCAACCAGTCTTCTAAGGGTGGCAGATAAAGCTTGTTACCTAGTAGCTGCTCATTCCAATCCTTACCCAATATTGGGCGCATTCTAATAGCTTTAGGTAGCTGTTTGGCAATTCGCCAGGACATTTCCTCTCCTGGGCGATCGCCATCTAAAGCCAGGATTATCTTTGCTCCCTGTCGGACAGCATCAGTTGATATAGATATAGGAATACTCCCAGCACCATCAATTGAGATGTAAATCGTTCTACCATAAATTGAATCTCCCCTCAAAGCTGCTAGAGATATAGCATCAATGGGAGACTCTACTAAAAATATCCTGCGCACAATGCCTTCACCAATACTAAAAAAGAACCAACCTCGATCTCGCTTAGTTCCTGGGGTAAGTAATTTGAGATTAGATGAAATACTTCTCAAGCTAGCACCAATAGCTTCACCTAATTGAAATTCTGCCGCTATAGAATAACGAAAGAACATCACGTTACTGCGACTATCAGCATCGATTAATCCCTGTCTGTGTAGAGTGTCCACTAAAAAACTAGGTAGTCCCCGACGGTCTATTAAGTAGTCCCTCACATTTTTCCATTTAGTGCGATCGCGACGATTACATCTTGGTGGTTTTTCTGGTTCTTTTACTTTTGCTGGAATAACTTTGCTAGAACTTCTGAATGGAAAATCTATAGGTTTACCCCAGAGAAAATCCATCACCGTAATAAAGTCACACTGCATCACATGAGTAACCAGACTAATCGCACCTCCACCCCCAATTTGTGCCAGATGATCGTAGAAAATACCGCGATTGTTATCAATAGAAATAGTACAGCCGCTTATACGCCACTTCTTTTTATCTTGGCGATCGCGCTCCATACCCAAACGCTGGGCAACTTCTTCTAAATCGAGTTGGCGTACCTCTTCTATTACTTCTGGAGGGTAAAGCGGTGCTTTGGTATTTATCTGCGAACCCATTATTGAACCGCCCTTGCCACATTCATTGAAAGAGAAGCTAGTGCTTCGGTATCATTCGTGCTAATTGCCAGGAGAAAAGAACTTACTTGTATTCCAACCTGGGCATCTCTTAAAGCTGTTTTTATGGGCGTACCTCGTCTAACTAAACCGATCGCTCGATTAACCTTATCTTCAGTCTCATCATCAACATCTAATATTCCCTGGTTCACCACCCGCTGCCAACCGAAGTAAAGATCGTGAGCTTTGAGGGCATTCTCTATTCGCTCATTATCTTCACTACCAGCTTTTTTAACTACTGACGGTACAGAAGGTACTCTGGTGAGATAAACAGACAAGTCCTCATTCGGATCTATTAAAGTTACTTGTCCTGTAGTACTGAGTATAGTTCGATCTGACTCTTCAGATTTTAATTCAACCTGTGATTCGTTATTTAAATCAGGAATTGCTGTATCTGAAGGATCTATAGCTTTGGGTTCTTTTACGATTCCATCGTCATTACTACTTTTAGTCAGACGTTCCCTGCCTTGCAAAGGAGCAGCGACCCTGCGGATTTTCACGAGCGTGATTGCACTTGCCGACGCAGGTTCGGCGTGCCTCACGCTCAATCCGCCAAACAAAGGCGATTCGGTTCGCAAGGGGCTGTCACCTGAATTTACTTCAGGTGCTTGAAAGCCCCGCCGCATGTACGCGCTGTGATGCAGGGCTTGCGTCTGACCGCCTTCCGCGGTCGTAGAAGGAACACTTGGAAATTTTTGTTGAATCTTGTATCCTCTATCCCCCTCGCGACGCAATAGCAATTTATCTGATGTTTTCTTCGGTAACTCCCTTTCTATCAGACCTTTTTCATCGGCAGCATCCTTCTCGCTAGATTCTGCTGAAGTCTCCGCTTCCAAAGCAGAAAAAGAACTACCATCCTGCTTGATAAATGAAAATTGCTCCAAAGCCATCTCTGCTAAGGATGAAATTACCGCTAGGTCAACATCGACAGATTTCGCAGACTCTAATACACTTAAATCCCCATTCCTAACTAAAGCAACAAAACGCTTAACCTTAGTTACTACTGGATCGTTTGTCTTGGTAAAACCGCGATCGATTGCCAGCTTCAGTCCACGTTCCACATCATTGAGATTAGCAGCACGTCCATAACTAACTTTGATGACCTGACGATCTACATCAGCTATCCTATTACGAGATTGGGGCGTAATCTTGATTCCTAGATTAGCAACGCTATTGCTATGATTAATTTGAAAATTGTAAACGCGACTCACGCCCTCGGCATCAACTGTTTTAGCTACCAGGTTAGTGATTTTAGCAGTGGTCGCCCCTGGAAAATCTAGTTCTTCAATCGGCAACAAGAAAATAGTTTGAGCCGAACCCGACTGGATAGGAAAGTCGGTATTGTAAACTACTCGCGACGCATCTCCCAAGGCAATATAGGAAATCGCCTCATCCGTAGTGGAAAAATCAATCACCGCAATTCTGCCTGGATTGACAGAGACGTTTATGCCATTGGCGATCGCTGTTTCTTGACCAATTTGCTCGTAGTTTAGACTTGCTACTACAGTTGATTCGGCTGCAAGTACTGATGCTTGAGCTAAAAGCACTCCATCCATAGCCGCAGTGCTAGCTACCAACAAAGGAAGATAAAAAGTTAAATTGGGTAATTTAAATGATTTTGAGAATTTCATTTACCTAAAAAGTTGTATATAGATGAAAATTAAATACCTAAGAAGATCCAGTTGTCGCGTCGGAAACTAAAGAATGGAATTGGACCAATAAAGTAGGGTGTACAGCCCAAATCGACAACGGGCGACTTCGCACAAAAACGAAAAAAGATTGCTGT
>JASJEI010000479.1 GCA_030064795.1 Pleurocapsa sp. MO_226.B13
GGTCAAAAGTTAAAAATACTCTACGTTCCATTGGTGCTAGGACATATCAAGCTAAAGATAGTGCGATCGCACTCTGCTTCTGCTCAAGTATCTTTGAAAGACATTCGATCGGGGTTGGCTCATTCCTGTTACTGTATCTCACCATTTTGAGAAGAGCTATATCTAATTCTCAGAAACTATTTATTCAGGGCGATAGGACGTTTCTGGTAGCAAATGACTAACTAAGATTTTGAGAAAAAACAAAGGTAAAAACCACTCCAGACCTACTGTAGGCTCAAACAGATATAAATTGGCCAACAGTGCCAATCCATAAAGTCCTAGTGCCACAGGACGTTGCAAATATAAAGGAGTCTGCAAAATTAAGATGGATGCTCCAATAAGATAGCTAGACAAAATCGCAAAGAAACCCCAATTTAAATCGCGAAACAATAATGCTACTAGAAAAATATGGACGAGATGAATGCTGACAAATGCTAGGTGATGCTGCCAAGTCTGTCCCGATCGATGAAACCAGCGTTTGGCAGAGGAAGTAGCATTGGTAAGAACTCCACCCACTAAGTCAAATCCCAACAGAGAAATTAATCCTAATTGCCAAGAAGTGTAATCTACAGCTAAGTTATGGGCATAAATTGGAGCAATCAAAGCAAAGAGCGCAGAAGGAATAAACTGCACTAGTAATTCCGCAGTTGTTGCTTCCGGTCCAGTGATACGGTCTAACAAACCTGGGAAACCAGGACGAGGTGAAGGACAATTTCCATTAATATACATCACACATACATCATAACAGTTGTTATGTAAAATACAATAACAACTGTTATGATAATTTGTCAAGATGAATGTTGAATCTATCTTTTTTATTTTCTTATGTCCCAACAAGATCGGCGCATTGAAGTTTCCCAGGCAGCTTGGAGAGTTATAGTCCGCGAAGGATTAGACCGTACTAGTATTAGAGCGATCGCCAGAGAATTAAATTGTACGACAGGGGTGGTAACTCATTACTTTCGAGACAAACAGGAATTGATTCTATTCGCGCTCAACCAGGTCACAGAAAATCTCAAACAGGCGATGGAAGAGATAGCAGAACAACCCTTAAGTATAGAAAGGCTAGTAGAAATGCTCTCTACATTTTTACCCCTAGATAGCAAACGGCAAGAGATACTTAAAGTCTGGGTCGCATTTTTGGGATATGCCGTAGGGAGAAAATCATTGATGGTAGAACATCAAGCTAGTGCGGGGCAACTACGCCAAATGATTATGCAGGAATTAGCTGCATTGCAATCAGCCCAAATAATTCGTAAAGATGTAGATCCTGGTATAGAGGCAAATGTTCTTTTGGCTTTGGTTAATGGTATTGCTTTGGATTCTTTGATTCAAGAAAAATGTCTCGATCCTCAGCAACAGAAGATAGTGATTCGAGGGCATTTAAAAGAGCTTGCTATCTAATGTTGTTTCTACTTGCCAATAATAAAAAGCGATCGCCTTAAAAATGACAATTTCTGTTTAAATCAATAAATTTGTTCGCAGATGAAAAGCGATCGCCCTTAAATAATTGCTATAACTCTAAAATAGTCTCTTCAGGCTTTAACTGGGTTAATTTAATGCTTCCTTCCCACAATTGTTTTGCCAGAGTGCGATCGTAAGATGCTTGAGAAGAATCAATCATTTTCATCCCGCTAAAGTATTTACCCGTCACGCGGTCTAATTTTGGATCTAGGATCGATCTCGCCAAGGCTTTACCCGCACTCTCCATCGTATTTACGTTAGGAATAAAGCGACAAAGAAGAGGCAAAATATTGTTCCAGATAAATTTAGCCGTAGGGGTATAGTCTTGTGCTAGTCCCGATCCTGGCATTAAACCAGGATTGAAGACATTAACCGTAATAGACGATATTTCTTGTTGTTGCAGACGGCGAGATAGTTCGTAAGCACAGAGAAGATTACAGAGTTTAGAAGTAGTGTAAGCAATGCGTCCTTTTTCACCAATACTTTTATTTTGGAGTGCGGGATCTTCTTGAGGATATGCCATCAACTGCGGATCGCGAAAATAAGGCGCGGGCATTCCCGTAGTTTTACTAGAGTCGTGAGTATCGCTGCTGACAAAAATAATTTTGGCGGGTGTAACTAATTGGGATAGAAGCAGGTTCACTAATAAAAAATGTCCCAAATGATTAACGCCAAAGGTGGTATCAAAACCATCCTGGGTATAGGTTTGTCTTTGGATAAATTGCACTCCTGCATTACAAATAACTGCACCCAAAGGAGGTAATTCACGACTAGCCAATTCAGTGGCAAAAGTACGGATCGCAGCTAAATCGGCCAAATCCAAGCTCATTGTCTCGATGCGATCGCAATTAGTTGTGGCTTCGATCTCGGCTACTGCGCGATCGCCTTTAGCTGAATTACGACAACCAAGAACAACATACCAATCTCGCTCGCTAACAAGTTCTTGGGCGCAAGCATAGCCTAACCCGCTATTTCCTCCAGTAATAATTACTGTCTTCATCGATAAAACTTTGACCTGATTTAAAGTATTCGATCTTGGCAAAAAAATATCGGTCATTAGCGACCGATTAATGATTAATCAAAGACAATTTTGAATTGAGTTTTAAAAAAGCTGATAACTAAGGGATAAGGATAGCATCATTATCGATTCTCTACTCAAATCTGCAATGTTTATTTAGACTGTCATAATATCCTTTTCTTTTACAGCAAGCAAATCATCAACTTTTTTATTAAAACTATCAGTGATGCTCTGAATTTCGTCTTGCAGATCTCTAGATTCGTCCTCAGAAATATCGCTGTTTTTCTCTTCCTTGCGTACCTCTTCAATGGCATCACGGCGAATATTACGAATCCCGACTTTTCCTTCTTCGGCTAGTTTCCCCGCCATCTTGACCAATTCCTTTCGACGTTCTTTAGTTAGAGGTGGAATGTTAAGTCTAATAACATCCCCGTCGTTATTGGGAGTAAGACCAATATCAGAAAGAGAGATCGCCTTTTCAATTTGACCCATACTACCTTTATCATAAGGTTGGATCATAATCGTGGTAGCGTCAGGAGTGCTTAGGTTTGCCAAAGACTTTAGGGGAGTCTCAGAACCATAATAATCCACCATTACCCGGTCTAATAAAGAGGTGCTTGCCCTTCCCGTGCGAATGGTGTTAAAAGATCTTTGAGTTGCCTCAATTGTCTTTTGCATACGTTCTTTTACTTCAGATAACTTCACAGTTTCCTCCTACAATAGTGCCTACAGGTTCTCCTTTAGTAGCGCGCATAATATTACCGCTAACGGAAAGATCGAATACTAATATAGGAATATCATTTTCTTTGCATAAAGCGATCGCGGTACTGTCCATTACTCGCAATTCATTAGTTAAAACATGATTATAGGTTAAACTTTGATAGCGGTGAGCGTCAGGGTTTTTTTGGGGATCGCGATCGTAAATTCCATCCACCTTGGTAGCTTTAAAGATAATTTCTGCATCAATTTCAGCAGCCCTTAAAGCAGCGGTGGTGTCGGTAGTAAAAAAGGGATTTCCCGAACCAGCACCAAAGATAACTACTCTACCTTTTTCTAAATGGCGAATCGCCCGACGACGAATATAGGGTTCAGCTACTTCCTGCATCGAAATTGCAGTTTGTAGACGATTGGAGATGCCAATTCTTTCTAGAGCATCTTGTAAAGTCATGGCATTCATGACTGTAGCAATCATACCAATGTAATCGGCCGTAGCCCTATCCATCCCCGCAGCAGAGGCTTTCATTCCTCGAAAAATATTGCCTCCACCGACGACAATTGCTACCTGTACGCCACTTTTGACAACATCGGCTACTTCTTGAGCAATCTTGGCGACTACAGCGGGGTCAATGCCATAGCCCAAATTGCCCATTAATGCTTCGCCACTTAACTTCAATAAAACCCTCTGGTAACTCATTCCTAGAAAAGTAAACCTCGATCTTTCTTGTTATTTACCTCCCCATAACATAGCAGCTTTCTGTACTTTGTCATTAATTTAAGCTACAAGCTATAGGCTCAAGAGAATATATTCTATTTAGGTTGTTTAGGTCGCCATGTAATCTCATCACCGACTGGTTCGATATAGTCTTTGGGAATTTTTTTGCCTGAAAGCATCGAAGCAATACTGTCACGCAGGTAATGATTGCTGACTTTTTCCACAGATTCGGCGCAATCGTCAATTCTACCTTGATAACGAATCACCGCATCGCTATCTAGCAAGTAAACTGTAGGAATAACTTTAGCTTTAAAGGACTTGGCTACATCTTGAGTAGAATCGCGCAGATAAGGAAAATTTAACTGATTTTTTTCAGAATATTGACGCATCATGTCCATACTTTCGGCAATTGGTTCGGTGCGATAATTGGAATCTATACCCATGAGGGTAAAATCTTGACTGCCAAAATCAGTTTGGATTTGTTTGAGACGCTCTATATATAGGTCTACATTTTGGCCGATCTTGCCCATAAACACAACAGCGATCGCCTTATACTTTTTACGGTAGCTACCCAGATGATATACTTCTTTGTCAATACCTGGAATTTCAAAATCGGGTGCGTAATTACCTATGGTATTCATAAATACTATTTCCTATAAAAAAATCTTTCGCCGTCTTCAAACAAACAATTCTAGCAATTTTATTTAGGACCTGAAGCTGAATAAAATCCGCCAAAAGATTAACATTAGTTTGAATTTATTTTGGGCTTTAGGAAGTAATTACCTAAACTGAAGTAAGTTTCAAAATGCTGTGATAGGTTTACTTCGATCGAGCTGGATAGTTAAAATTAAGGCGATCGCAGATAAGATCGCAGGTACTAGAAATTTTTGTCCAGGGTTTTGTACCATCATTAATATTTTCTGGGATCATTTCTAGGGTTTCGCCATAGCGTTCTCCAGCAGCTTGGGGTAAAGTAAAGCGATCTACAAAGCTGACTGCTGCCACCACAAAAGTTAAAAAATTGTTGTTCATGCTGTTAAATGCCAACAATTGTCCGATAGTCAGTTGCTGACGAATTACCAAGCTACTGCCAAACCAAACTTTTGTATATTTTAAGAAAAGCACGACTATTAAATGATTTTTAGTAAGGTTGTTTTGTATTGATGCAATTAATCTAACACTCTACTTTCAACCAGCTAATTTGCTATAGCCAATCAATTTATAAACTAATTTAGCTGCGGTAAATTCTGAGACTACTGAGTCTGATGTTGGTGCCAGTTCCATGACATCGCAACCTATTACCTGATGTCGAGCAAATACTGCTTTTAAAAACTCAGTTAATTCATACCAATTTAGTCCTCCAGGTTCGGGAGTACCCACCCCAGGGATTAAACTAGGATCTAATCCATCTAGATCGACTGTAATAAATACTTTATCGGTAGTAATCTTGGCAATCGCTTTTTCGCTCCAGTCTGGATCTTGATAGATATCTTTTGCCCAAACTACGGGAATTTGTTTGTCTTTAATTAATTTTGCTTCTTCTTGGCAAATAGCACGGATACCTACAGGTAGAGTAGGCAAACCCAGATCTAAAACTCGACGCATTACGCAAGCATGGTTGTAAATAGAGCCTTCATAACTGTGGCGCATATCTCCATGAGCATCGATCTGAATCACGGTAAACGGTTCGCTCAACACCTGTTGATATGCTTTAACTACTCCTGCGGTAATACTGTGTTCTCCCCCTAAAGCAATGACAAATTTACCATCGGCAATTAATTCAGATACTCTATCGGTAGTAATCTCGATCATCGCTTCGGGAGTTAAATCGGGGTTGGTTATAGTAGATGCGATCGCTTCGACTGTATAGATACCGATTTGGTTGCAGATTTCTTGTTCTAGTTCGATATCGTATGCCTCTAGTTGATCTGAGGCGGCGATAATTGCTGCTGCACCATGTTGGCATCCTTTACGGTATGTGGTGGTTTTTTCGTAAGGAATGGGGAGAATAATTACTTTAGCGCGATCGTAGGTTGTTTGGGCTTCTGAACCAATAAATTGCTTGGGAGACATTGTTTTAAGTAGCAAGTAGCAAGTAGCAAGTAGCTTTGCAATAAATTTTAAAGTGTTTACGGATCGACAAAGCCAACTAGCTTGGTTATTTGATTATCTTGGTTTATTTCTCCGAAGAATATTCCCTGAGTAAATCTATCTCCGTTGGGTTGGGCTAATTGCCAGCGAAAGCGAAAAAAGCCGTGATGAATATCTGGAGTAGCAACCAAACTAATTTTCAATTCGGGAAATTTACTTTTAAATTGGTCGATAAAGCTTGAATGTAGTTCTCGCGTTTCTATTAACTGAGGTAAGTGAGAATCAGCATAAATGCAGTTTGCAGCCAAAACTTTATCGATTAACAATGCTCTTGCCTCTGAGTTAGGAGCGTTCCAGGCTGCTAGATATTCGGTAATTAGCCGTTCTATTTCTGGTGCTTGATGATTCATTTTAAATTCATTTTTAAATTAAATGTATGAAAGCCATAAGCTATCAAGCTTATAGCTTATGGCTAATAACGCCAGATAAACAAACTCGATCCACACTAAAATTAGATAATAAAGATACAAAACTTTAAATTAAATAATAAAGACACAAATTATGACCTCGGCGATCGCAAATTATCAAACTCCCAAAACTTGGAACTGGCGCGGACACAAAATTACCTATCAGCAAGCAGGAGAGGCTGGCGCAGCAGTGGTACTGGTGCATGGGTTTGGTGCATCTTGGGGACACTGGCGCAAGAACTTACCCGTACTGGGTGAATCCTATCGTTGTTATGCGATCGACTTGATTGGCTTTGGTGGTTCGGATAAGCCCCAGCCTGATACAGATATTGAATATACTTTTGAAACTTGGGGCGAACAAGTAGCAGATTTTTGTCGTGAGGTGGTGGGTAGTCCTGCTTTTTTGATTGGCAACTCGATTGGCTGTATCGTGTTGATGCAGACTGCCGTAGACTATCCTAAGTTGGCTTTGGGTGTAGCAGCAATTAATTGCTCAATTAGGTTACTCCACGATCGCAAGCGAGCTACTTTACCCTGGTATCGTAATTATGGCTCGATGATAATGCAAAGAGTATTGGGTAATAAACAAATTGGTAGTTTCTTTTTTAACCAAATTGCCAAACCCCAAGTAGTTCGTAACATTTTATTACAGGCTTATCGTCGTCCCGAAGCGGTTAGCGATGAATTAATCGATATTTTGATGAAGCCAGCTAAGGATCGAGGCGCGGTAGATGTTTTCTTGGCGTTTACGCGCTATTCTCAAGGCCCCTTACCAGAAGATTTACTGCCCCGTCTTACTTGTCCTACGGTGTTATTGTGGGGTACGGAAGACCCTTGGGAACCTGTGGAGATGGGTAGAGAGTTGGGTTCTATATCTACCGTAGATGAATTTATTCCTCTAGAGGGTTTGGGTCATTGTCCCCAAGATGAAGCCCCTGAAATAGTTAATCCGATCTTGTTGAACTGGGTATTGAGCAACGCGGAAGACTAGTTAAGGGAAGCAGGGGGAGAAACTTCCACTAAGGTGATTTCTTGAAACACCGCCTTAATTCGTTCTCGATTTCAGTTGGTCTCTAGTTTTAGTCGTTTTGCTCGCGATCGAGGAATTAAAAGTTCTTCCCGATAAGTGGCACTAAAATAGCTTATGACTTATAACTACGAACAGTATACTCATAGCCAACTTGCAATTAAAACTCTGAATAATGTCCAGTAGCGATCGCCAAACCATAAATTCTAACTGTATTGTTATCGGAGGGGATATTACAGGATTAATTATCGCTCAAATTTTGCATCGTCAGGGAATCAAGGTAACGGTGTTAAATGAGAATAGAAACATCGGCGGACGTTTGGCTACTTGTCGTATTAGCCAGGACGATTCTGTCGAAGGAGTATTTGATACTGGCGTTCAGTATTTCAGCGTTACCAACCCTCAATTTCAGGTTTGGGTAGATGAGTGGTTAAAGCATGGTGTAATTAAAGAATGGTGTCGGGGTTTTGGTAAAGCAGAGGTCAAACCTCGCTATTGTGGTGTTAATGGTATTAATGGCATTGCTCAATATCTGGCGCAGAATTTGGATATTTACCCCAACACCAAGGCGATCGAAGTTAGCTACGAAAAGAAATGGATGTTAGAAACACAAGGCGATCGACAATATCAAGCAGATATGCTAGTGATGACTTCTCCCATACCCGAATCTTTGTCTTTATTAGATGCTTCTTTGATTGCCATACCTTTAGAGGTGAGATTTTCTTTAGAACAAATTGAATACGATCGCTCCATTGCTGTTTCAGTTTTATTAGAACAACCCAGTAATATTTCTCCTCCAGGAGGTATGAGTTTAAAAGATGATTCTTTAGCTTGGTTGGCGGATAATCATCAAAAGGGGATTTCTCCCAACGGTTATGCGGTGACGCTTCTGGCTACTCCTAATTTTAGTGATGAATACTGGAAGAGTGATGATGCCGAAATTGCCTATAAATTAATTACCACCGCAGCCGATTATTTAGATTCTCCCGTAATTAAATATCAAGTACATCGCTGGTGTTATGGCTTGCCTAAAACTTTTTATAACGAACCCTGTTTAACCTTACTAGAATTGCCTTTGGTTATGGCAGGAGATGCCTTTGTTGCTCCCACAGTAGAAGGCGCGGTAATGTCAGCCATAGCTGCTGGTAAATTAATCGGTCAACGGTTTAGAGTTAGCAGTTAGAGATTTCTATCTAAAATGTTTCGAGAGGACTGCATGCGGACAAGTCCTTTGCGTTAAAAGCCTTTGCATAAATTTTTGAGTCTGGGGGATGGGCGCTGTTGAGGAAACCTCGTGTATCCAGCCCCTCATGAATCAAAACCAGTAAACAAAATCGCTCAGCGACAATATTTAGATACATTTTCTTGTTTAAAGCTTTATTTTTGATCTCATAAGTAACGAGATAATAGAGGAAAGGAAGCGGAAATCTAAACTCGGTAAGGGTTAGAATCTCGCCTGAAACCGCGCTTAGGTTAACGGTGAGAGTCATCAATAGTAAATTCTCAAAACTATATCAAGAGAAGATAAATTAACAACCGATTTAGATTAATTGTTGATGAACTCTAGAGTCGTTTGGTTTATCAATACCAGACTAGTGTCTACAATAGTTAATTTAATTATGTTTGCCATAATACCTAGTTAACTACAGTAAAAACACTCAGACATCCAGATTAGACAATATATCTAACATCAAATTGTGTTACGGCAGTTAACTAGTTTTAATTCGGGATAGAATACGGTAAAACTTGCTACTAAAACTAAAAACTAAAAACCGATCGATTAAATTGTTACAGACTATTGCAGTTCAATCTAAACCGCGTCCAGATAGAAAACTGGAGTTTTCAAATAATTCCTTTTCCCTTTACCCCTTTCCCTTTTACCTAAAAACGAGAAAATCAAAAACTATGGGTTTCAAAGTAGACGCGGTTTAGT
>JASJEI010000087.1 GCA_030064795.1 Pleurocapsa sp. MO_226.B13
ATTCTTTCAATAATTTAGGTCTTGCTTATCGTTCTCAGGGAGACTATGAACAAGCCATTGATTACTATCAGCAGTCATTAGCGATTACACAAGAAATCGGCGAGCGCTCTGGCATTGCTAATTCTTTAATGGGTTTAGGTCTTGCTTACGACTCTCTGGGAGAATATCCAAAAGCTATTGATTTCCATCAGCAGTCGTTAGAGATTCAACAAGAAATCGGCGAGCGCTCTGGCATTGCTAATTCTTTCGGTAATTTAGGCAATGCTTACCAGTCTCTGGGAGACTATCCAAAAGCGATTGACTACCATCAGCAGTCCTTAGAGATTGAACAACAAATCGGCGATCGCCATGGAGAAGCTAATACTTGGTTTAATTTAGGAATTACTTGGAAAAAACTAGAAGAAAAGTCAAAAGCTAAAGCAGCTTATGAAAATTCTCGAAAACTATCTCAAGCAATGGGATTAGATGAAGATGTAGAGGAATGTGATACAGCGATTCAAGAATTAGAAAATGGGGATATGAAATCAGATTAATTTAATGATTCATCCAGACTACTAATCACGTCAAGAGATTGTTCGGGATAACTAGAAAACTCATCATGCGAAATACCCTAAAGGATAAACGATCGCATCCAGCTAAAGCATTGTTTAATTCACATTCATCAGCCCCACAGGTGAAGTACCTCTGAAATCATGGTCAAAGCATGATGAAATGTAGAAGTGAAGCCAGAATCTCTTCCAGAGTAAGAAAAGGAAGCAAAATTGGAGCCAAAGTGATAGGTTCGACAAGAGCTATTCTCATGAAGGGTTGCTTCACGAAAATGAGGACTCAGCGCGTCCCTTCGGACGTAGGACTCAGCCATGCTGTAAGCTTATCGCGCGAGTTCAACTCATCGAATCAACTAAAATTTTAGATATGGCTCAATAATAACCCCATGAATACTTTCACTCTCGATCTCCAATCTATCCAACTAACCGATGAACAATTTTATCAACTGTGTATCAATAATCGCGATTTACGCATCGAACGCGATGCTAATGGAGATTTAATAATTATGCCCCCAACTGGCGGACAAACTGGTAATCGTAACGGTAGATTAATTCAACAATTATTTAATTGGTCGGATAGAGATGGTACTGGTATCGCTTTTGATTCTTCGACGGGGTTTATCTTACCTAATGGCGCGAATAGGTCTCCCGATGCTTCTTGGCTACCCCTAGCCAAATGGAATGCACTGACTGACAAAGAGAAACAAAGGTTTATCCCTTTATGTCCCGATTTTGCCGTGGAATTACTTTCTCCTAGCGATAATTTGACTAGGACTCAGAACAAAATGCAAGAATATTTAGATAATGGAATGGTCTTAGGTTGGTTGATTAATCCCGCACAACGACAGGTAGAAATTTATCGTCAGGGTAAACCAGTTGAGGCTTTAGATGCACCTAACAGTTTATCGGGAGAAAATGTTTTGTCTGGGTTTGTTCTCGATCTGCGATCTATTTGGTATTGACATCTCCTCTGGTTGAAACACATAGGATTCCAAGAGTAAATGTTGTTACGCAGGGCTAAAAGCCACTGCTTCACAACGCTTACGATATACTTTCTTTAGACAAGACAAAGTGTATCGTTTGGGAACTGTCAAATGTTCCCTCCCCACCTCGGCTAGTGAAATTCCTAGATGTATGGCTACTTTTTTTAGTATATTCAACCCTCCCAAGCAATCGGCGCAAACGAGCCAACCTTGAGCAGTGCGATAAGTACCTCTAGTTATTCTTCTGCCTGAGAACCTGTACCCAACGGGTTTTTCGCCGTATTTAGGAACTAAGTCACCGCTAAAATAATCACTTTTTGAAGTGTACGCCTCTTCTGTTTCAGTAAAGATAATTCCTACTGATTCCGCCAATTCTTTAATCCTGTTTTTTAGTCTAGCAGTTGGGATGGGTACAAAGTTTTGATTGTTTCGTTTACCAAGATTAGACTGATTTTTTACTCCTTGCCCCCAACCAAAAACTATATTGCCAATGCGATGATGCAGACAATAGTTAATTATTAGACGGGCGCACTTGTTAACGCTATCTCTCATAAATGCGTTACGTTTATGAGTCAGATTTGCCAAATAATCATCCCAGTAGTTTTGAGGTTTGCCTTTCTTGTGCAAAGCGACAGCCTTGTTATATCTTTGGTTGACTGATTTAACTTTTCTACCGCAGACAATAAAACTTTTGCCTTTAGAACTGGTCGCACCTAACCAGTTAGATACGCCAGGGTCTAAACCTAAACCATGAGAGTAATCCAACCCAGTAGCTTTTTTAGCTTCAGCCTGATAAACATACTCAGCCCAAAGTTTTCTGTTGCTAGGCACTATTCGCACTTCAGACAATTGCTCAGATTTAAAATCAGTCCCACCATTGATAGTTAGTACTGAATTAATTAACTCAGATTTATTCTCTTTAGCTGTGACAAGGCGACATTGACCAGATACATCGTCATAGGTTACAGCCTGAGCGGGAAAAGCAACTTGATACAAACCGCCAGAAGTTCGATAGTAAGGGATTTTTGGCTTATGGGTTAACTCTCCTTTCCACCAACATCTAATCAGCTTGTTATAGCTGGCTATTGCTTCTACTGCCGATTTAATAGTTTGCTGTGCTTGTTGACCGCCAAGAGCAATATAGTGTTTGTTATCTTTTAGTTTTTTGCACAACTCAGGATAGCTGGCTTTCACCAGCTTGTCTTTAAAAGCTGTCCGATAGCAGTCATTTTGGTCAAAATATTCGTATGCAGGACAGTCAGAAAAATGCGATTGTCTTATTTCCCATAGAGTGCAGTTGTACAGGCTGTTTGAATGATGACATTGCCACAACAAATAATCCTGTAATTCATCATCAATCTTGCCAGTCAAAAGTATCTTTTGAGTTCTGTATTCCATCCTTAATTACAAATGCTGTTTGTATATTAGTATAGTATCTAATACGCATTTAAAATATGAAATTATGGCAAAGTTGTCTAAAAAAGACTACGAATATAGACATACGAAAGGTTCTGTATCTTCGCTCAACTATCACTTTGTTTTCTGCCCTAAAAGAAGAAAAGCAGTCTTGGTTGGCAAGGTCGCCGAAAGACTGCAAGAGATAATATTTGATGTTGTAACCGAACATGGTTGGAATTTAATCGCATTAGAAATAATGCCCGACCACGTTCATTTTTTTGTGAATGCGCCGACTCACGAAAGTCCCGCTCAGATAATTAGATGGGTAAAAGGTCGTGCATCTAAATACTTAAGACAGGAATTTTCTCAACTAAAGAAGTTGCCGTGTATGTGGAGTCCAAGTTATTTCGTGGCTTCAACAGGACAAACGAGTACAGAGACAGTTAAGCGTTATATTGAAAATCAACGTTCTGCATAACCTAAGATAGACATCCCGTTGGGAATCGCGCCCAACGGGAGGCTCTCAAGCCTTCGCTTAAAAGACGAAGGCTTGAGAGCCTCCCGTCTTTATCTGTAGTTAAAGGAACTGTTCTGAAACATCAGAAAACTGATCATTTAAAATACGAGCAGATCGTCAAATTAATTTGAACCTACTCTGTAAAATTTTTTAACGATCGCTTTCAGTTAGAGTGAGACTATTCCATCTAAATAATTCTACTTAAGAAGCATCGGGAGAAAGATCTGCACCCTTGGGAAGTCTAAGACCACCAGAAGAATAAACGATCGCATCCAGCTACAACATTCTTTAACTTAACCATCTCGCCTTGATATTCAAGACAATCGTTACGAGCATCTCATAAATTCTCCAGAAAAGTCTAATGATAAGTCCTACAATCTTATAAAGAAACACTGTCAAACTCGTCAGGGTAGTTGTAATCATGCAGTTACTAAAATCCCAGAACTTTTATCCAGATTTAATCTCAATGGCATTAGAGGTCGTTCCTGTTCCTGCCGATTCTGCTAACGGCGATCGGTTCGACCTTTACTTGGGTCTCAAGTTTAGCCAGCAATGGTCTTCTCTATTAGATGGTCGCGTTAAATTAGCTTTAAAAGGCGGTCAACTAAAACTAAGGCTGGAAAATAGCCGACTGCAAGAGATCGACTCTCAGTTAGAAGAGCGCTTTGAAATTACAACTGAAACTTCTGAAGCCAAACAGACTTGGATCTTGACCCTCAAAACACCAAAATCAGTTAAAACTGATTTTCTAGAGCCAATCAAACTAGGTATAATTGAGACTGTAGAACAACCCTCCACTCTCACCGCGACTTGGACGATTATTCCCGCCAATATAACTCTAATCGATGCCGAAGATCTCTGGCGACACGATCTTAGTCCCAATAAGCATGGAGTGTTAGACAGAGCGATCGCTTTTTTCCTCTGCCAAAATCAACTATCATCTTCTTTGAGTTGTATACAATTAGGTTCTTCTAACTTAGAAGCCGAAGCAAGTTATCCAGAAGAAACTCAACCTGAAATTTCTTCCCAAGCTAGCGAAGAATTCCAACAAATAATTCAGCAAATATATGAGGCTAAAGACGATAAGATGGACGAATTAGTCCAATTAGCAAAACTAAATCTCAAAACTGACTTTGCAGGTAGCAATCTACTAGCTGCTAACCTAAGTGGAATTGATTTAAACGGTGCTAATCTCCAACAAGCTAATCTTAGAGGTGTTGACTTGACCGATACCGATTTGAGCGAAGCCAATCTTAGCAATGTCAATCTGAGTGGTGCCGATCTAAGCGGTGCTTATATCGAGAATGCCAATCTAGAACGAGCCAACTTATTTCGCGCCAGTTTAGCCTTGGCTAATCTAATTGGTGCAAACCTTAGTAATGCTAATCTACAAGAGGCTAATTTAAGCGATACTAATTTTAGCCGAGCTACAGTCACGGAAGCAAAACTCGATCAAAATACGGGGCTTGCTGAATCGACGAAACTGAACTTACTACAAAGAGGTGCCAAAGAGACGATCCTTTCAGAATAATCACTCCGAATTCCAACCTCATACTACCTATGAATCTTCTAGTCATTGGTTACGGAAATACTCTACGTAGTGATGATGGCGCGGGACAGATAATCGCCAAGAAGATTGCCGAGTGGAAATTGCCTGGAGTGCGATCGCTTGCGGTGCATCAATTGACACCCGAACTGGCCACAGATATCGCTCAAGCTGATGTGGTTATTTTTATAGATGCAATTGCAACTGACTCTAAAAACCCTGTCTCAGTCAAAATACATCAAATTCAAGCAGAAAATGACCACCTCAATTTTGGTCACAGTTGTAATCCGCGATCGCTACTTGCTGTCACTCAAATACTCTATGCTAAAGTCACTAAAGCTTACTGGATTTTAATTCCTGCTGTAAATTTTGAATTTGGCGAACAATGTTCTTGTTTAACTCAACAAGGAATAAATACAGCATTAAAGCAAGTCAAGCAACTAATCAAATGCAAAAAGACTGAGATTAAATACAGAAACTAATGCCAAATCAATAAATGTTTGCAACACCTGAAAATAATCTAATGGTAGAGAAGGCAAGGCTTACTTTACGAATTATCTGTTGCATTCTTGTTTCTATTTGGGATAATTCTATATTTTTGGAGTTATGAGTTAGTAGGGGACGGGGCTTTTAAAGACGCGATTTTTTGGGGAGCTTTTAAATCATGATTGAATGAACGCGAGCATTATTGACGAATTCGGTGTATCTCTTCAACAATCTCATCTTTAAACATTGTTAATATGGACAGATCGAAAAAGATCGCTTGTATTTTCTGGTTAAGCTTAAAGTTCATTTTCCACAGTTATAATGACTTTTCCCTGATGTTTTCCCTCACCAAAATGTTGAATCGCCTTCGCTGTATGATTTAGCTTGTAGATACCATCTATTACAGGTTTGATTTGTCCAGCTTCAAATAATTCGTTAATGTAATCTAAATCTTGATTTGGTTTTAAAGCCAGAATGCTGACATTCTTTTTATAAAAAGAACGTATCAATGGAGAAAGAAATAGAGCTTGTAAAAGTTGAGGTGTTTCTCCACCAACAGTAACATAAGCTCCATTTGGTTTTAAGACAGGCAAATACCTGAAGATAGAGCGATTCGTTTTAGGATCGAGAATCAAGTCATAATCCCGCTCTTTTTGGGTGAAATCTTCTTGCTGATAATCAATCGTACGCTCAAATCCTAGCGATCGCATCATCTCTAGTTTGTTTGAGCGATCGACACCTGTGATGTTTTCCACCCCGATCGCTTTGGCAATTTGGACTCCCAGAGTACCAACACCCCCACCAGCACCATTAATTAACAGCTTTTGACCTGGTTGAATTTTCCCTAAATCGCGCAAACCCTGTAAGGCTAACATTGCTGCATGAGGTATCGCTGCTGCTTCGATATAGGATATACTTTTAGGCATCAAAGATAAGGCAGTTATAGGAGCGCGAACATATTCGGCAAAACCGCCAAAACCACTTTCCGATAGATCGCCATAAACGCGATCGCCAGGCTTAAATTGACTGACATTTTTACCAACTGCTACCACCTCTCCCGCTATATCGACTCCCAGTATTTGAACTTCGGGTTTTAAAAAACCGCATAGCAAGCGAATATAAAACGGTTTCCCTCTGACAATACACCAGTCCCAATCGTTTATCGACGTTGCTTTTACTTTTATCAATACTTCATCGTCTTGGGGAGTCGGTTTTTCTACTTCTTGAAGTTTTAGGTCATCAGGTGAACCGTATTTAGTCAGTACAATTGCCTTCATGAGTAATTCTCGTTTTGTAATATCTGGCGGATCTAGATAGCTTTTATGGCGATCGATCTAATGGATTATACAAATAATTTAGTAGAGCGATCGCCCCTTCAATATAGATAGTCTAAAAGCGATCGCCTTGCTTGACTCAAAATAACTTTTAGCCAGAGTCAGTAATTACTCTTTTCCTATTTTTAACACTGCCATAAATGCTTCCTGGGGAACATCCACAGTACCAATAGACTTCATCCGTTTTTTCCCCTTGGCTTGTTTTTGTAACAGTTTTTTCTTACGAGAAATGTCACCGCCATAGCACTTAGCTAAGACATCTTTACGCAATGCGGGAATATGTTCGCTGGCGATTACTTTTGAACCAATTGCTGCTTGAATTGGAACTTTAAACTGATGACGGGGGATTAATTCTTTGAGTTTTTCGGTCAATGCCCGACCGACATAGTAAGCTTTATCTCGATGGACGATGGTGGATAGTGCATCGACAGGATCTTTATTGACCAGAATATCTAGCTTCACTAAATTATCGCTACGATAGCCCAACATTTGATATTCCATGCTGGCATAACCTTTGGTGCGGGACTTCATTTGATCGAAAAAGTCGGTGACAACTTCAGCCAGGGGCAACTCGTACACCAAACAAGTACGATTTTGGGTAAAGTACTTCATGTCTTTAAACACTCCTCGTCTGGTTTGGCACAAGTCCATTAGCGTACCGACGAAGTTTTCAGGAGTGATAATTTCTACCTTAATGTAGGGTTCTTCTATTTTTTCTCGTTTTTGCGGATCTGGTAACAGACTGGGGTTGTCAATTTCCATTACCTCGCCCTCTACCGTAGTAACGCGATAAATTACCGAAGGTGCGGTAGTGATTAGTTCTAGGTTATACTCCCGTTCGAGTCTCTCCTGAACAATTTCCATGTGGAGTAAGCCTAAAAAGCCACAACGAAAACCAAAACCCATCGCACTGGAGGTTTCGGGTTCATAAGAAAGAGCAGCATCGTTGAGTTTGAGTTTATCTAGGGCTTCTCTAAGATCGGGATATTGATCTGAGTCGGTGGGAAATAAACCACAAAATACCATTGGTTTGGCTTCAGTGTAGCCAGGAAGCGGTTCTGGTGCAGCACTTTCAACCAAGGTAATAGTATCCCCCACACGAGCGTCTTCTACTGCTTTGATCGCAGCAGCAAAATAGCCCACTTCTCCTGCATGGAGTTCGTCTACTTCTACTTGAGTCGGAGAAAGTACGCCTAGTTCGTCAATGACATATTCTTTGCCCGATGCCATCAGACGCACGTTATCACCTTTTTTGACCTTGCCATCCATAACGCGGAAATAGACAATTACTCCGCGATAGGCATCGTAATAGCTATCAAAGATTAAGGCTCGTAAAGGTTCGTCTACTGTATCCCGTGGCGGTGGTACTTGCTGGACGATCGCTTCTAAGATCTGGTCTACCCCAAGTCCCATTTTTGCCGAAGCCTGAATAATGTCAGTACAGTCTAAACCCACTACATCTTCAATTTCTTGGGCAACGCGATCGCATTCTGCCCCTGGCAGATCTATTTTGTTGAGTACGGGAATAATTTCTAGATCGTTTTCTAGGGCTAAATAGACATTAGCCAGGGTTTGCGCTTCAACCCCCTGAGAAGCATCAACTACCAGCAACGCACCTTCACAAGCTGCTAGAGAACGAGATACTTCGTAAGAAAAGTCTACGTGACCTGGAGTGTCAATTAAATTTAAAACATATTCTTGACCATCTTTTGCCTTGTAGTTCATTCTCGCTGCCTGCAACTTGATGGTAATTCCTCGCTCTCGCTCCAAATCCATATTGTCGAGGAATTGTTCTTTCATTTGTCTTTGGGCAACCGTGCCAGTATCTTGCAACATTCGATCTGCGAGGGTAGATTTACCGTGATCGATATGGGCAATGATTGAGAAATTACGGATGCGAGAGACGGGAACGTCAGTCATAAAAATTTAGTTAGATTAATTTTCTTTAAAAGTTAGTAATGTTTAAACCATTGTAATGTTCATTTTTACTTATTTTCTAGTAGGATTGCAGATTTTTCTCTACTCCCCTTAAGTCTCCTTTTTTTGACTACACTTCTCCAACACCAATAAAAGTCAGGAAATTGTAACTTTAGTTCTTTTTTTGGGATCGACGATCCCGCAAATGTTAAAATTTCATGACATAAATAACCTTGTAACCTAGAAAAATCGTTATGCAACCTCTTCTTAGTCCCTCGAACGCGATCCCCAACGCTGTTTTGTTGCTATAAATTAATTAAGTGGTTAAGACCTTTCCCACATACAAACAAAAAAAACTAAATTAAAGAGTAATTAATGTAGACGAAAATTAAGGTTGCAAGATCAAAGGAGTATTAGTGACTTTTGCTAGCTTCTGAGTCTTAAATATGGCTGCCAACAGCTATACACCGTCTAATTAATCGGAGGCTGTAAGTTAATGGCAAAAGAACGCCCACCACTAGAAGAAATGACTTTACGGCAGCTCAGAAGGGTTGCCAGCGAATATAAAATATCCCGTTATAGCAGAATGCGTAAGTCGCAGCTGCTAGCTTCAATCAAAGAAGCAATAAGAAAAGCAGAACAAGAGCAAACAGAACAAGAAGTATTTTTACAAAATCCATCAGCCATTCAGGAGGAACAAGAAGTGAAAGCTGCAAAATTTGAAGTCGGTCAAGAAGATAATCTCCAAGAGAGCCTTGCTTCTGTCGATCGCGATTTGGGAGATCTTCCCGACGGTTACGGAGAAAGCCGAATCGTATTGATGCCTCGCGATCCACAATGGGCATATGCCTATTGGGATGTTCCTAACACCCACAAAGAAGAACTACGTCGTCAGGGTGGACAACAACTAGCTCTACGCATCTATGATGTGACAGATATCGACATCAATCATCAAGCTCCCCATAGCGTTCAAGAGTATCTATGTGATGAGATGGCGAGAGAATGGTATTTGCCTATTCCCGTAAGCGATCGCGATTATGTTGCTGATATCGGCTATCGTTGTGCTGACGGACGTTGGTTAGTGCTAGCCCGTTCCGCTTCTGTGAGTATTCCTCCTGTTTATCCTTCTGACTGGATTGAAGATGCTTTTATCACAGTCAACTGGGATGACGATCTTCGAGGTAAAACACTTTATACCCTCGTACCTCCTGCTAAGAAACAAGCAATGAGTGCTAATGCAGTCGAAGGCGATCGACTTTATAATGCAGTATTTGGCATGACCAAAGATGCCGAATCAATGCGTATAGCTGGTTCTCTGTTTGGTTCGATGCAGCAAGCTCCCGAAGCAGCAGTTAGTTCCTACATTTTCCCCTCTGGCGTAGGAATGTGGGCCGTACCCACCGCTTCTGGGATCAATATGTCGGGTGTAGGTTTCTCAGCTAGTGCTGCTCCCGTTAAGCCTCGCAAGTTCTGGTTAGTTGCCGATGCCGAGTTAATTGTCTACGGTGCAACCGAACCCGATGCGACAGTAACCATTGGCGATCGCAAAATTGAGTTAAACCCTGACGGTACATTCCGTTTCCAAATGTCTTTCCAAGATGGGGTGATTGACTATCCTATTAAGGCTGTGGCAGTTGATGGAGAGCAGACTCGTTCTATTCACATGAACTTTGAACGTCAAACTCCTTCCCGCAATACAAATACTAAAGAGGAAGCAGTTGAGGAATGGTTTGTATAAGCAAAGCTACTAACTATTAGTTTATAGCTCATGGCTGAAATGAAAATCTGCAACCGAGGTGTGAAAATTGCATCTCGGTTTTTTTTATGTTTTTCTCTTTTACAATTAAACATCGAGCGAGATCTAGCCAAAGTATTAGGTAGTTTTTTTAATGTAGATTCGAGTTTGTTTATTAAGTAATACCAGTTCTCAAAAGTCATTGGAGACTTAGTTTTAATTCAAAATTCAAAATTCAAAATTCAAAAACTAAACATAGTAGGGGTTTTAAGAATTTTAATTAATAAAAAA
>JASJEI010000480.1 GCA_030064795.1 Pleurocapsa sp. MO_226.B13
TATTTTTCTCAGCAACAGTGAGATCGCCAGCATTGCTTTAGAATCAGACAGTGCGGGAAATGATAATAGTGGAATTATTAATCTTCAAAGTAATTCTCTAATCTTAAGCGATCGCGCTCAAATCAGCGTCAGTACCGATTCCCAAGGAGACGCAGGTGATATTTTTATCGAGGCAAAAGATTTTGTCTCGCTCGATCGCGGTAGCGTAATTAGTAGTGCCGTTCAAGAAGATATTTCGGCAACGGGTAATGGTGGTAATATCGAAATTAAGACGCGATCGCTTTCTTTAACTAACGGCGGACAAGTTAATGCTTCTGTACTGGGCGATGTCGAACGAACCAGAGGAGGACAGGGAAATGGCGGTAATATCATTGTCAATGCCTCAGAATCTATTACTTTGTCTGGCTTTAATCCTCTAGAGATTGAAAATTTTAGTAGAAATTCATCAGCTTTACCAGGTGCATCTAGCGGATTTTATACCCTTACCGAAGTGGGAAGTAGGGGAAGTGGTGGCAGTATCGAAGTTAATACCGAGGCGTTAACCATTACCGATGGGGCAGTTATTACTGCTCAAACTTTTAATAACCAAAACGGTGGCAATATTACAATTAACGCTAATAGCTTAGAAATAATTAACGGCGGACAAGTTCTCAGTAATACTTCTAGTGGTGGTAATGCAGGGCAAATTTCTCTCGATCTAACGGGCGATCTTCTGATTTCAGAGAGCGATCCTAATTTTAGCGATCGTCTAACCCAGTTTGAACCCGAAGCTATAGTCAATGCGGGTGCTACTAGTGGACTATTTGCCAATACCGATATTAATTCTACAGGCAAGGGTGGAGAAATAGTTTTAACTGGTGGTAATAATTTGATTCTCAGGGATACGGCAGCAATATCCGCCCAGAGTGAAGGTACTGGCAATGCTGGCAATATTAATCTGATACTACAAAACGAGGTAGAAATTTTAGATAGTAATATTATTACCGCAGCCGATAATGCTGCTGGAGGAGAAATCAATCTTTCAGGAAAAAATATTAGTTTAGCTGAAGATGCCGATATTAGTACTAATGTTTTGAGTGGTAGCGGTGGCGGTGGAGATATTATTCTGACTGCTGACTCAATCATTGCTTTTGATGACAGCGATATCTTTGCTTTTGCAGCTGATGGACGAGGAGGTAATATTACCCTCGATACTCCTGCATTTTTTGCGGAAAACTTTACCCTAAACTCCCTCGAAGCAAACCCTGAAATTTTAGAAAATAATTCTCGCGCCGATCTCAACGCTACGGGTGCGGTTTCGGGTGCGGTATCTATCCCTGATGTTAGTTTTATTCAAAACAGCCTTACCGAATTACCAGATAACTCAATTAATACTGATGAATTGGTAGCTAATAGTTGCGTTGCGCCAGTTGGTAACAGACGGCAAGGAAGATTTATTATTACTGGCGGGGATAGTTTACCCCTTCGCCCTGGCAATGCAGATCTTTCGGACTTTTCTACGGGAGAAGTGCGTAGCGTACCTAATAATAACCGTGGTTGGCAACCTGGAGATCCGATTATCGAACCCCAAGGGATGTATCGTCTTACTAATGGCAAGTTAGTTTTAAGTCGAGAATGCCCAAATAGCAAGTAATATTAATATTAAATTCTTTTAAACAACCACGATCTTGGTAAAGGAAGGTAGGGGGCGGAAGGAAAGACAAGAATTAGAAGTCTAAGATTATTACGACTAATTATACGGTTTGATATACAGCGGTTTGCATTTTCATCTGAGACAACTAAGATAGCGTCCGCAGATAAACACAGATGAACGCAGATGGATGGATCGGCTTTTCGACAAATTAAATTGCCCGATGTACTAATTAGTGCTGCAAAAAGCTATAAGTATTTTTTTCTTCGATATCCTTGCCTTTTTCTGTCATCGAAGCTGCTAAATTGTGACGTTAAATTATCCAATAAGCGATCGCATCTTGGCAGAAACTCTACTATAATAGCTTGTTTTTATTTGTATTCTAGAGATAAATCAACCGAGTACAGACTTTTATTTATAGAGTAAATAGAGAGATATGAATATTAATTTAGCAAGTTTACTTCCAGAGTTATTACCTAAGATATTCGGATTTAGTTTAAATTTTGTTGACGATCTTCTTGGTCTATTTTTATCTCATTGGGGAATTCATTGGACTTAGTTGCAATGCTGTGGTTATGTCTCGATCGCTATTGAATCCATCTATTGGTTGGTTAAATTACATTATGTTAACCTTAGCTCTACTATCAAAAAAAGCAACTTATTAATCGATAAAGATCGAGTATTGACTCAGTACGATCGAGTTTAAGTATTAATTATCAAAATTGATTATTAGTAAATTACGAGGTCTAATAATGAATAAAAACCATAAACAAATAATGATTAAAACTTGGCAGGATTTCTGGAATAGTACTTTTTTGACTAGCTGTTTACTCTGTTTGTCTTTGGGAATAAAATATGCAGCTTTAGCAGAATACCAAAAACCCGATACTCAAAATGATGCCCCAGAAGGAGAGGAAACTACTATTACTGGGACTAGAGGATTGGGTAGCTGTAGCCAAGCAGCAACAACTAGTTTTACCGCTTTAGCACCCTACGGTCATACGGGTAAAAGTGCTAATACCCATCCTACTTTTGCCTGGCACGTACCCGATGCAGATACATATCCTATCCAATTTCGACTTTATGAATATACTGCTTCTGAAGGCAAAGGAAAAGCGATCGCCAAAACAACCCTATCTAGTACTCCTGGCATTATGACTTATACTCTACCATCAGATTCGCCAGGATTAACTGCGGGTCAGAAATATATTTGGCAAGTTATCTTAGTTTGTAATCCCAATAGTCCTTCCCAGTCTTTGGTAGTAGGTACGGGTATCGATATAGTCGATCGCCCTAGTGAGATTGTAGCTCAGTTGAGTAATACTGAAGATCCCATTGCCAAAGCCGATATCTATGCCGAGGCTGGATTATGGTACGATGCCCTAGCGGAAGTTGCAGTACACTCTGAAGATTCTCAAGCCCAAGCATTTACCAGTCAGTTGATCGGACAGCTAACAGAAATTGAACGGCAAGATAACACCGACGATGTAAAATCTGAAGTCATGAAGATTCAACAACAGCATCAACAACAACTGGCAGAAATTAGCGAAGCGTTGACAGCTAAAAGTAAAAATTAGCTGGATCTGTGACTTTAATTAAAGCCAATCACCGATGATAATAAAAGGCGACCAATAAGCGGGATGTTCGCCTTTAGTAATTAATGATTTTTGTGCCTGTTGCAAGGCTTTAGCTTTGGAAATATTATCTTTTTGGATACCAGTATAAAATTCTCCGACCACTTCGGGGGTAATATCATCACTAATGTTCCACAAAGAAGCCAAAGCACTACTAGCACCAGCTTGTATAGCTACCCCTGCCAAACCCAATGCAGCCCTCTCGTCTCCCACCGCAGTTTGACAGGCGGTTAGAGAAATTAAATCGACAGGTTGAGTGTCTTTGGCTGTAGTGCGAATTAAGCGGTCGAGTTCGGTAATGGTGAGTTTTTCACCGTCTCCCGTAATTAAAAAACTGTCTTCTGGTTCGGCACTAAATTGTCCGTGGGTGGCAATATGGACTATTGGATACGATGTCTCAGCCAATTCTTGTTGTAAGCGATCGCGAGTAAAATTGTCATTTAACAATCCCGTACTTTGAATAAAAATATTTTGTATCCGTTCGATTTCTTGGGCGACATTGGGCAGGGGATTAAAAATTCGCCCGTCTATTTGCGATCTTTGAGTTAATCCCAAAGCCAAGGCTTTTAAACGTTCTCGATTTAATTGGCTGCGGTCGATCAGGTTTAAACTGGGAGTAGTGGCGATCGCATATTTTTCCACTAGGAATTGTTGACCATCGTGTAATGCGGACATGGGAATACTTCTGAGGAGTCCGTCTTGAATAAATACCAGGGTGTTGACATTCGCCTGTTTTAAGTCTTCTACAAAAGGTTCTATCAGCCAGTTATAGATATCTCGTCCCAGGCTGGGATCGAAATCATCATAAAATGCCTCTAATCCTCGTCTAAATTCGTTTATCTCTTCAGTAATTGCCCTCTTGTTCTTTTGATGCCAGACTACTTTAATTTTACGGTTGGGAAAGTTAGCAATAATTGCTACGCGGTTTGGGAGTAAAATGGAACTAAAATAGGCAGTTTGTCGATCTGGCTGCAATAAATCTACATTGTCTGCGGTAACAACATCGGCGATCGCGCAATTATTGCCAAAGTAATTTTGTAGTTCTGCCAAACGCAAAGAATCTACTGTATTGAGGATAGAAGCAACATTTTGAACTCTGTTGACTCGATCTGGTTCAATTACTAGAGTATTGTTTTCTTCTCCTAGTCTCAGATTAATTAACTCCCGATAAATCGGTTCTACCGTATCGCGAAAATCAAATTGCAGATCGCGGTTGGCGGTTAACAGATCGTCCCTGATACTTTCTAAAGTAGCGATCGCCGTTTCGTAAGCGGAAATACTCTCTTGTTTATTTCCTTGACTTTTCAGAATTCTACCCGTCTGCCATTCCCAGAGATAAAGACTGTCTTTATCTCTTTCTGCTGCTAAACGCGCTTGTTGGGTTAGTTGCAAAGCCCTTGGATAATTTGCCTCGCATTCATAGGTATGTCCCAATTCTCCCCAGGCAAAAGACTCGGCGCGACGATCTTGTAATTGAGTTGCTAGCGTCACCGCAGATTGTAATAGATCTCTGACTTGAGGTAAATTACCAGTATCGAGACAGGTATTGTAGGTTAATTTTTCTGGCTGCAACAATTTTGCCAGATCGATGGTTGCGTAAACAGTAGTGTGTTGTGGAGGAAGAACGGGAATTAAATTTAGGGCTTGTTGTTTGGCGGTTTCGGCGCGGTCGTATTGTTGCAGGCGATAATAGATCGGGAGGGAATTAATAATACTGCGTACCTGGGCTACAGGATCGTTTTGTACCAGTGCTAATTCTAGATTTTGCTGCAAGTAATCTAAAGCTTGGCGATCGCTTGCTCGTGCTTTTCTAGTTTCTACCGCTGCTAAACTGTTCTCCCCATAGGTTTCCCCGCGCTTTTCGGCTGACTCCACTCGACGATAACTAATCAGTGCCAAACTGCTATAACTATTACCCAAGCTATTTAATGCCGACATGGTTAATTGAGGATTATCTTGTAATTGTGCTGCGGACAAACTCGCTTTAGCATAACTAACTGCTTGCTGGTAATTTCCTCTGAGACGGTAAGCTTCTCCCAGACTGCCTAATGCTGCTATTTTTCCTAATTTATCCTTTTCTGCTTGCGATAGTTTGACTGCACTCCCCGCCTGACATTCTAGTTTTTCTTCTAGTTGGGGTACAGAAAGATCGTTGGGTAATTGACCGCATAAAATAGCGATCGCCCGACGGTGTTGTCCCAGTCTACTATAGACTTGAGCCTGTTCGGTTAGACTTCTGCCCAATTGTTGTCTGTTACCTGCTTGCCGATAGCGAGCGATAACTTGCGACCAAAAAGCGATCGCCCTTTCTGGTTGCCCAACTTTTTGATAGGCTCTAGCTAAATTTTCTAGAACTATTATCGTATTGGGGTTATCTGTTGTTCGATAATTATCTAAAGCCTGTTGCCATAATGCGATCGCTGCTTGATATTCTCGCTCTTGATATTCTCTAACCCCTTGCTGTACTAGCCGTTCGGGGTTGGAAGTTTGAGCCTGGGTTAAAGAGACTCGTCCTAAAAGTAAAGATACTATCAGACTGAGAATAAATAGTAATTTGAACCAAGAAGTAACCGAAAACTTCATTGCATTAAATAAGGTGCGAGATTGCCCTTATTTTACAATTGTCACCGCCCAGAATTATCACCTAACTCCAAATATTGCAAAAGTTTGCCGAAAACTGCCAAGTAGATAACAGAAAACTACCAGAATTGACAATTTAGAACCTTGACAAAACCCATGCACTTTCGTGCCATTTTAATTACACAATACAGCTACTAATGTGGCACAAATCTTAATCGATCGCACAAGTTACCTATGAGACTATATGCAGCAAATAAATATACGTAATTGTTTTCACTTAGTTCTCAGAAAATGTTAAACCCACAAACAGCTTCTCTAACCGATAATTCTCCACAGGTTCGTTACTTCCAAGGTGATTTAACCGCAGATAATTTTGATTTTGGCGATAATTTAGCTAGCTTTGCCAACCAAATCATAGTTATTTCTGGCAATGGAAATCTAAAATTTGGCGAAGAAATTTACGACTCTCTGGATTTCTCGGCATTTTCTGTAGATAGCGTCACTGAATTCAATCTGGCAGAAATTGATGCAGGTGGAGTGGTTTACGATCTAGGTGATGGCGATCGCGTTTTTGACTCCCTGACTTTAAATAATGGCAGCCAAATCCTATTTGAAGGTATCGATCGATTGGTTTTTGGCGATCGTACTATCGATTTAACCATCACTCCTGAAGATCCCAACTACGCTCAACAGTGGAATCTACACATGGTAGGGGTACAAAATGCCTGGCGTTTTACTACAGGTACGGAAGATGTTTTATTAGGTATACAAGATAGTGGCTTGGGCGTTCGGCAAAACAGTATCCATTCAGATCTAAGGCTAAATCATTATAATCCAAACAATATTGCCGATGATTTTTTCAATAATAATCAAGGTGCCGAAGATGGTGCGAGAGAAACTTCTCATGGTACTTCGGTACAGGGAATTATCGCTGCCGAGAGTGATAATGGGGAAGGTATTGCGGGAATTAACTGGAATTCTGAAGTATATCAAATCGATGTCATCCACAATAATACTGGCGATCTCGGTTTTATTGAAGCTACCCAAGCTATGATTGACGTAGCAAAGGAAGAAGAGCGAAACTTAGTTGTTAACCTGAGTTTGGGCGAAGACACTTTTGATACTGTAGGGCAAAGTGCTGTCGATCTAGAACAAATTATTGTCACTAACCCTAATGTCTTGTTTGTAATTGCTGCGGGCAACCAGGGGCATCTCGGACAACTAGGATTGGACTCTCCCGCAATTTTGGCCAAATACTATGACAACGTAGTTGCAGTCGGTGCTGTTTGGGGAAGTCAAGACGTTAATGGCAATGAAACCATACCTGGAACGCGCATTGAATACCCACAAGGATGGGGTTCGCAGTACGGAGAGGGTTTGACTGTCGTAGCCCCTTCGGAAGTTTTGACCACTAGTGCTTTATCTAATGGTAATTTTGACTATACATCTGACTTTAATGGCACTTCGGCTGCTGCACCTCACGTATCGGGAGTAGCCTCTTTGATCTGGAGTGCCAACCCCGATCTAAGTGCCATAGAAATCAAAGATATTATTTCCGAGACAGCTTACGATTTGGGCGAAGAAGGTTACGATCTAGAATACGGTTACGGTTTTATTAATGCAGATGGTGCGGTTAGAAGAGCGATCGCACTAGGTAGAGAAAGTAATAATCCAGCAGAGATAGGCGATAGTATTAGAGAGAGAGTTCGAGAAATGCTAGACTCTTTTCAAGCAAGATTTCCCGATGTCGATCTCAGCCGATTTTACGATCTATATTATGGGTCGGACTCCGATTTTTTTGCGGGATTCGACTTTTTTAACTACGGCACAGATCCCCTGACTGGGGCTGGTAGCGGTCTTCTCACCACTTCAGATTTTAACAATTTGGCTGGCGACGATCTCTTAGCAACAGATTCCAATTCTGCCGATTTTCCCTCCCTTGAAGAATCTGCTAATTACAACTTGGGTGTCGATCCTTTAGATACTTTCGATAACAATGTAGCTGAGAGCGTCGGTTTAGTTAACAATGATTTACTCGTAGGAATTCGAGACGATAATTTTGATAATCTTTCTCTAGAAGATTTTTAATCGCAAGATCGAATTAATAATGAAGCTCGCCTTTTGGGTTTATTCTCAATACTCTGCTTGTCTGATTCTGTTTGCCAGTATTATTTCTGAAGCTAACTCGGCTAATGCTCAAGCCAGTAATATCGTCCCCGACGATACCTTGGGGAATGAAAGTTCTCAAGTAATTGAAAATTTTAGCGATCGACCTATCGAAGTAATTACAGGAGGGGCACAACGCGAACAAAACCTATTTCACAGTTTCCAAGAATTCAATGTCAGTGAAGGTAGAAGCGCGTATTTTAACAGTCCCAACGCAGACATTCGAACCTTCTCAAAAAGTCAGGGGTCTAGCTACAACAATTTAGACCAATGAAACAGATAATGTCTCTGTCAGTTCACCCAGGCTTGAAGCTGCTTTCTGGGCAATGAGTTCCCCTAAAGTTGGAATCAAGTTTTTTCCCTCTACTCGGTCAGTAAGATAGTCCCAGAAGGAAACTCCTAGTTTACGACAAGTCTTTTTAAGACTCGCAAAAGTATCTCGGCACCTTCGTCCCTCATCACTGCGGGTACTGCCACTGATTTTGCGTTTCGTAACAAATTCTCGGATATCTTGCTCACTGGTATTGTTGTGAAGCGGTAATTCTGGTTTGTCTAAAACTTTGAGCAACTCCCTCTTCCGTCGGTTGAGTCTGACCAGAACCTGATTGAGGGTTTCAAAGGAGCTGTTAGTCGTGAAGATTTGGTCGAATCTCTGTTCCAGCTTGGCTTTCTCTTGTTGCTGCTCTCGTGCCGTCAATTTTTTGTAAGCTTTTAAGTCCTGATAGAAATCCCAAATTTCTCCCTGAACCTTTTCCACCGCCAGTCTTTGAGCCCTGGTGAAAGGAATCAGCTTATTAATCAGACGCTCTGCATGAACCCAACACAACCCGTGCTCTAACAATCGAAATTGTCCAGCTCCATCACTAATAATTCCCAAATCTGAAGCGACTCCACTAGCTAAGATAGCTCCCAACAAAGCTCCTTCTGTGGCGGTCTTCACATGAGAGTCTTTGAAGATTCCCAACTCTTTGAGGTAGCGTTTCCATTGCTCTTGGTTCTGGAAGACTCGGTTGATCGATAGACTCAAAGGTAGCCAAACAAACTGGGGCAACTGGTGTTCAGCCATATAGGTCAGGGCTTCACTACTGAGTACATAGTCGGTTCTTTCTCCTCTTAACAGCTCCAGAAAATTAATCCGGTTTTTACGGGGAGTCGTCTCACTCCCTCGCGAACCATTCGTTTCCGATATGGGTGCAATAGCTATTGACTCCCTGATGGCGGGCTCCCGTGTCATCGGTGTTGATCTAACTCGATCCTCTCAGACCCGAGAGAAAACCTGGTCAAAGTTGGTCAGCCTTCGCCGACCGCCCCTACGAATTTGGGGACTTTGACACGCTTACCCCTCACAATTGGGGCGGTCGGCGGGCAATAACCTCTGGCTAAAACTTATCCATTTGAATA
>JASJEI010000016.1 GCA_030064795.1 Pleurocapsa sp. MO_226.B13
CTGGTTCGTTTAAGGCTCTTTCAGTTGACAACAAACACCCTTCAAAGCTATCGATAGAGGAGCGTCTGGCAAACGTCAGGGAACAGATTAAAATCAAGGCGAGGGAAAACGAAGAGAAGTCTCAAACTTCCCCATTCTCATACGCTGAACTAATAAGTCAGCAAAATAGTAGGGGGCGGGGGGGGGGGGGAGAATAACCCAGGATGGAATAAGGGGAATGATTGGAATAAGGATTGGAATAAATGGCATAATTGGCATAATTGGCATAATTGGCATAAAGGAACTCATGCTAGTACCATGCGAGGAATATCTTTATTGCAGAAGAACAATATTGATTTTGGCACCATTACTGTTCTTACTGAGAAATCCCTAGACTATCCCGATGAGATTTTTAAGTTTTTTCGAGAAAATAACATTAAAGACGTAGGTTTCAATGATGGTTTGACCGCTTTTAGGTTCCAGCGTCCAGAGTCGAACTGTCCCGTCTGCTGAAGCAGTTGCCAATAATGTTCCATCCCCATTGAAATCAATATCCCAGATTCTGTTGTCGTGACCCTTGAATTGGTCGAGTTGATTGCCCTCCTTGTCCCACAATCGGACGGTGGTGCCAGTGGTATCGCTTGTAGCAGTAGCTAGCCGTTTCCCGTCATGACTAAATTTGATATTCAGAACTGAACTATCATGGGCTAGGATTTTCTCGATTTTTTTGGCATCTTTGATATTTTGGATGTCCCAAAGAACCACAGTTCCATTATGTAAGCCTACTGCTAGCCTCGTTCTATCGGGACTAAAGCTGACACTCTGAATCGCATCGTCACTTTCTGATAATTCATCATCGGCCGGAAATTTATTGATTAATGTGCATTGCCTGTCCCATAGTCTGACAAATCCGTCTGCTGAAACAGTTGCTAGTTCATTTCCTGTATGACTGAAACTGACGCCTAAGACTTGTTTGTCTGTAGCTTCAGGATTTTCACATTCAGCCTGTTCATTACCTTGAAAGTCCCAAATACGAGTCACTCCATCGTATGAGCTAGTAGCCAGGAGGTTTCCATCAGGGCTAAAACTAGCATCAGAAATGGGCTTGTCATGAGCTTTAAATCGAGCAAGTTCCTGTTCTTGCGTATTCCGAACAATCACAGTGCTATCAACTAATGTAACTAATATCTTCTGTTGTCCATCTGGACTAAACTTGATGATCCTTGCAGATTGAATAATATTTTGAAGAACTGGAATTGTCTTTGGTTTCTCTGGAGTTTGTGGATTCCAAGTAATGATATTACCATTAGTCAAAATACCAGCTACTTGTCCATCGGCAGTAAAATTGACAGCTATCACTTCGTAATTATTCTCGCTGAGAAGACGCTTCTCCTGTTTTTGGATGGCATCAAAGGTTTGTTGTAGGGCAAATATCGGCGTAACCGCAGGATAATGGCTTTCTCCCTTTGTTCCCTTGTCCACCATGCCCATTTTGTGCAGCTTGTTCCCCAAGACCATTGCTTTCAAAAAAGACTCTTCGAGAATACCTGAGTTCAAATCATCCAAAACCTGCTGCGAGTCAAGTTTCATCTTGTTAATATCCAGCTTTTTCTGAGCATTTAGCGCACTAATCCCTATTATTCCCGCTATAGCAAATAAGCCTGCTATTAATACCGAGCCAAAAGAAACTGCTTTTCGGATTTTACGTCTCACCTCAGTGAGTGTTCCTTCAATCTTCTCTCGTTCCCTGATTTGTTGGGTAAGCTTTTCATTTAATATACTTGTTGCCTCTTGCCGTTTTGCTATTTCTTCATTCCGTGCTTTCAGTATTTCTTTTTCTTTCTGATTCTCGATCCTCTTCCTCTTTTCCACCTCCAGTTTTTCGACTAACTCCTGATACTCTGTGGGTCGTTTTTTGCTGCGAATTAGACTGACTAGATAGTCATGTACGAGTTGATAGCGATCGTCAGAAATTTGCGACGATGGACGAACCAAGCCGGATTTCACAAAAATATTTAAAACCAGATTCAGCTTTTCCTCTTCCACTTCTTTTAAAGATTGTAACTCTCTAACGATCTCGCTACGAGTTTTGAGAGGGCGGTTATAGTTTTCGTCAGTGAGTAAATATAAGATCAGATCCGCTTCTTGTTTATTTTCTGGACCGCAATCTCCGACAACTTCTTTAAGGTATTTCTGAACGAGGATTGCCTTAGAACTATCCTTATTGGTTAAATTTGAATCATTACCTATTTCATCTGGCTCATTTCTTAAGTTTTCATATTCTCTCAGAGTAGAGATACCCTTTTCTTGTAGTTGATAACCCAGGAGCTGTAATTCAATGGGGCGGATAGAGCCTGAGTTATTTGCTAAATCACTGACCAATCGGTCAATTAATTCTTCCTCCAGGTAAAACTGGGACTGTTTTGTCAAAGTTTGAACGATCTTTTTAGCAGCATCCTTATCAAAATCTTTGAGCGGTAGTCGATTGCGGGAACTGAGAATATCTTGCCAATTAGTACCAGTTTTAATGAAAGGCTCCCATTTAAGCAAGTAAAGCAAGTAATCCTGCCTTAAAGAGAGAACAACATACACTAAATCTGTGTCAAGACAGTCATTTAAAAAAGTCCAAAACTCCTTTTGTTTTTTTGCTTCAGGACAGGTAAAGAAAAAATCTTCAAACTGGTCAAAAATCAGAACTGTTAGCCAGTTCCAGTTTTTATTGTTATGTAATTGCGCTTTAATCTCCTCTATTGAATCGAGAGGTTTATCGATTCGTCCTAAACAGGTTCTTAGTTCTGCGGCTGCTTTTGAATCTAGTGAGTCAGCATGCTGTTTGAGGCGGTTTTGCAGTGTCTTAATCTTTTCTTCTTTCTTTATCAGAGCATCAAGATATTCTGAGTAGACTTTCCTTTTTTCGGTTTCTGGTGATTCTAGATTGTTAATGATGAGTTCTGGATGTTCCTTGAGACGTTCTAGGTGTTCTTGAGTCAGTGGATGAGAATTAACAAGACGTTGGTAGTAAGTTGTTAGTTCTTGTTTTGCTGCTTCATCCTCTATGGAGTTGATGAGTTGTTGTAATTGGTCTTTCAGTGTTTTAATCTCTATTTTGGCTGACTCCATAAGCTCAATAAGGCTTTTTAAGTCAGCTTCCAATATCTTTGGTGAATTTCCCGATTCGGAAAAACGTTCTGGATGGTTACTGAGACTTTTTAAGTGCGTATCAGTCAATATTTGTCCAATTTCCCTAACCCAATTATCGTAAAGGCTCAAAGGGAAGGGCAAAACATCGCAATCTTGAATAATTTTTTGCTTCAAGCTAGGAATTAAACCAGCCTTGATGGTTGAACTCTTGCCAACTCCTAACGGACCGTGAACCACGGTTAACTTCGTGTCGTAACGGTAAAACCTCGATAGCAGTTTATCGACATAGTTCTGCCGACCAGAAACAGTAATAGCGGCTGCCACTTTTTCTTGACCGTCTGGACTGGTTGGATTTTGGGGCTGTAGGCTAGCTGTACCGATAAAGGGACGAAATCCAAACTGACCTTCTACTTTCTGTCGTTCTTGCTTGATTTCAAAAGCTTTGAGATATTGCTTCTGTTCGTAATAAAGGTCGCGCAACTTATTTGAAATCTCGATATAGCGTTGGGGATTATCTTGAGGGTTAGTAATGTTTTTCGCTTCTTCTAAATTATCAATCGCCAAGCGTGTTTGATTGAGTTGCTGATGAGCTTCTGCTAACAGTAGGAGATACCATACTTGACAAGATTGCTGTTGTTCACCACCAACTTGCTTGAAGATTTGCAAAGCCTGTGTTGCAAAATTTAGTGCCTGTTCAAACAGTTGTTGCGCGTCTTCTCTTTGTTGAATTTTTTTCCCTTTTTCGAGAGCAACTTTGGCTTGAAATCCAAAATCTTGGGCTAGTTGAAGAGGACTGTTGGTACTTTCGTGAAGTTTTTGAGACTTCAGCGCAATTTCTTGTAAATCATCCCATTTCTCTAGCCTCAGCAATACCTCGCCCAGCTTACTAATAAATTTTGCTATTAGGTCTTCACGCTGAGCTTGTTCAAAAATAGTAAGATATTTTTGAAGATATGCCCTTTTCCACGTCCAGTAGTCACTAGCGATAACAAAATACAGATTAAGACTATCTTGCAATTCAGGCTGTAAATCAATTCCTCGCTCTTGTAACTCCCTTTGGGCTAATTCTAATTCTCGACGTTGACGGCTATGCTCTTGCTCAAGGGTTTTCTGAGCAAAAAAACTATCTGCTCCTTGATTGAGAATCGTGTTAAGCTCAACATTTGTTTCTTCTGTAGTTTCTTCTTTAATTAACTCAATTAATTGTTCGTTGGTTAATTTAAAGGAGATGGGGATGCTAGTCCAATTGTAAAAATCGGTAGCAACATTGGCTAATTTTTTTCTAACTTCATCAGTCATCCACAACACTAACGGAAAATGAAAATGCTCCCGAAATCTATCCCGTTCCCCCTTGGCATTAGCTAATAAACTTTCGAGATCGTGGACTTGTTCTAACCCCAAAATCATCACCGCAGAAGGCTTTTCTTCTCCCCATTTTTGCAATTGGCTTTTGATTGCATTGAAAAGGTTCTTCGTCTCTGGAAGAAGTTCCAGTATTTTGATCTCTACTGGACACTGCTTGAGCAAATGTGACAGGATATCTTCTCTTAATTGTTCGTAATTACAACTCACAGTAATCAGCGTGAAATGCTGACCACTAGCTTTACTAATGGCTCTGTTCAAGCGATTTAATTGATCTTGGTGAGATGAATTAGTCATCATTGCCCTACCTTTGGGGTAGATTTAATCTTTTAAGAGTGTTTTAAAGACTACTTTGTTTCTCTTAAAGACCGAAAAAAATCAGTTTCTCTCAAAATTGGGGAAATATCGTACCAGTTTTCCCCGTTATCGTCTTGATACTCTAAGATCCAAAGATTGTGCACTAACCTTTGGTATTTTTTTTCTCCACTGGTCTTTTTATCTTGGGCTACTTGATAGAGCCACTTCCAATCATCTGGATCAATTCCTTTAAATAGGTCATCTTGGTATTCTTGAGTTATTCTATTCAAACAAGCGTCCGATAAAGGAGGATCTTCATCTGTTAAACAGGCATAGAGTATCCTCAGTAAATTTCGTACATGACCCCCGCTAAGACGGCACATTTTACATAAGATTTCGTTTGTCCTGAACGTTTGGGTTGTGCTTGAGGTTTCAGTTTGCTCGAACACTTGGGAGACTAACTCTGGACTAAGCAGTTCTTCTCTAGAAACTTGTGGGAATGCTCTTGCCATAACCATCTGCTGCAAAAGGGGCATACCTTTTGGATCATCACTTCCGTCTTTCCACTGTACTCGCACCATCGGTAAGTGTTGGGGTCTTCCAAAGCGGTTTATTAGGGTGTTAAGTTCTGAGGAGTACCTCAACACCAAAGGAATTGTATAAACAACATGACAGTTTAGCTGTGCTAACCGATCGCCCCGATCGATAAATAGATATTCTGGTTGAGTGCGCTTGAAGCCTTCCTTGACTCGATTATCTATTCTGTCCAAATTATCGACAATGACAACTAGCCCTTTTTTTCTTTTCTCGCCTATTAATCGGTCAGTCGCTTTACCCAAAACATCCTTATTCAAAGCGTTCAAGATCCCCTCAGTTTGGGGAGCTAATTTTTGTCTTAATTGAGTTCGCACCTCTGGACTGTCCTTGGCTTGGCGATTAATTTCTATTAGCCCTTCTAGGAAGGATACCTTGATTTTTAGCGATTTAATGGTTTCTGCAATGCTCTTAAATAGCTTGATAAAAAACGGCGGTTGGAGGTCAATATCAACGTCCTTTAAACTGCTAGCAACTTGACGGGCGATCGCTAAGAGAATATCGGTAATATCTACATCTGACATCTCTAGATCGTCAGTAGACTCAAAATAAACGACATGAAATCCTTCGTCTTCCAATTCTTTCTGCAATCTTCGTAACTCCGTTGATTTTCCGCAGCCAATATGTCCAGTAAACAGTTGGCAGCTTGGCTGATTGCTTTTGGCTTTTCTCTCGATCGTCCGTTTTAGCCTCCGAATAATCTGACTACCTCTCACCGGAGTAAAATCGATATAGTATCGATCGTCGTTACCTTTTCGATTTGCGAGATTCAAGGTTCTAGTCGGTTCACAGGCAGTGAAAAAATGGTCAGGATCTAATCTCGGAGTTTCTTTCATGGCAAACATCTGAAGAGGAGTTGCATACCTCTTTATCATATTTGTGGTTAGTTAACCTAACAATTAAATCGTAAAGAAAATACAATACTTACTTCGAGACTATAAAATAGAAAGAAAGTAGTATATTTTGGCAAATACTGACTTAAATTGTGGTTTTGTGCAAAGAGCTATTTCAACTGCCGATGATCTCACCACCAGATATAAAGTGCGATTAGTTTCGGGTGTGCTCAAAAATAGTGGGCAATTTCCCAGAGCGATCGCTTTTGGGAAGACTTCATAAAATTGTAATTCCTGTTGCAGCTCATAAATTCTTTCCACGCGCTAAAGTTAGATTGGGCTGATGAAGTCAGAGGTCGTCTTCATGGTTATTGCTATAGCTATCTTTAAATAAGAGTACGATCGCATTTATCCTTAACGTTTAAAATCAAGGGAAGTATTAAACAGCTAGATGAGTCGCCGTCCAGATCGTCCAACCATCCAAAAGCCATAACACCATAGTGCAAACAAACAAAATTAGATACATCCAAGGTTGAGACAGGGGACGAACATCAACTGTATCAATACCAGTTTTCTCACTGACAATCTTAACCATTTTGTTGAAGCCAGCTACCCGCATCGGTAGTAGATAGGCTTTTTCTGCTTGAGAAGAAGTAAAGTAATAAACTAAACCACCTTGTCCTGTGGTGCGCATCTTCAGTTTGTCAATTTCATTCCAAGATAAAGACCAACCCTTGCGGAAAAAACTAGGCACCCAGCTAGGATAGGCTACCTGGATCTTGTCATCATCTAAAATTACCTTTTCACTAAGAGCAGCATATACCGCGATCGCACCTATAACGATACCGATCCACAACAACCAAGATGGTACTGGTGCATTAGTAAAGTCTGCTAAAAAAGGTAACGGAACTGTTAAACCAATATAAAGACACAACAAAGTAATACGAATAATCGGAGAAATATTAAAAGTGTTCATTTTATTAAAGTGGTTAGTTGTTAGAGATAAGGCATGCCTTGTCTGTCTTGTCTGTACAGTTGTCAGTCTTGTTCCTTTTTCCTTGTTCCTCATCCCTCTTTCCTCATCTCTCCTTGTCCCCAGAAGCCATCATATTTAATCACCTCGATATCTCCTAGAACTTTAGTTTGACAAGCCAGACGACGGTTTTGTTTGAGGGAATGGGGAGGAAGCGATCGCCTGGTGCGATCTTTCCAATTAGGTTCTGATACTTTGCCAATAATTTCTACCGCACAAGTACCACAACTACCAATCCCCCTACAGTTGATAATTGTTGATTTTCCGTTATGGACAGCTATTTTGTGCTTCAATAAAACTTTGCGTAGATTTGAACCGCGATCGCAGGTAAAAGCTTTTCCTTGTACAGTTACGGTAGGCATAGTCAATTTTCTACTTGGAGCAAAATATTTATATATTTATTATCTCTAAGTAACTTAACATTTCTTAACTTGGATTGGAGTGAAATAGAGCTTCATGAATCAAAAACCAGCAATATGGATTTACGATACCACCCTCAGAGATGGCTCTCAGGGGGAAGGAATCTCTCTATCTTTAGACGATAAACTCAAGATAGCTCGCCAACTAGATCGAATGGGAATACCCTTTATTGAAGGGGGATGGCCGGGAGCAAATCCCAAAGATGTCCAGTTTTTCTGGAAATTACAAGAAGAACCCTTGGAAAATTCGGAAATAGTAGCTTTTTGCTCGACTCGTCGTCCTAAAGTTGCAGCAGCAGAGGATAAAATGCTTCAGGCAATTTTAGCAGCGGGGACTCGTTGGGTTACTATCTTTGGCAAATCTTGGGATCTTCACGTAAGCGAAACTCTCAAGACCAGCTTAGAAGAAAACTTGGCGATGATCCGCGACACAATTGAATATTTGCGCCAAAAAGGACGAAGAGTAATCTATGATGCCGAACATTGGTTTGATGGCTATAAATACAATTCAGAATATGCTCTGACGAGTTTAAAAACAGCCCTGGAAGCGGGAGCAGAATGGTTGGTTTTATGCGATACCAATGGTGGTACTCTACCCCATGAGATCGGTCAAATTGTGAGCGAGACGATCGCGACCCTACCAGAACTAAAAGCTGGAGATCGGAGTAAAATAGGCATTCATACTCATAACGATGCGGGAACGGCCGTAGCTAATGCGATCGCAGCGGTAATGTCGGGAGCGACTATGGTACAGGGGACAATTAACGGCTACGGGGAAAGGTGTGGTAATGCCGATCTCTGTACTTTGATTCCCAACCTGCAATTGAAACTCGGTTATACTTGTCTGGGACAACAGCAATTATCCCAGTTGAGTCCTAATAGTCGTCTAATTAGCGAGATCGTCAATCTTGCTCCTAACGATCGCGCTCCTTTCGTCGGGCGATCGGCATTTGCCCATAAAGCCGGGGTTCATGTTTCGGCAGTAGCCAAAAATCCTTTGACCTACGAACATATCCAGCCCGAATTAATTGGCAATCAAAGAAGAATTGTCATTTCCGACCAGTCAGGTTTAAGTAATGTTTTACATTACGCAGCCAAGTTTGGTATTAATCTAAGCAAACAGGACATAACCTGTCGTCAAATTTTAGACAAGTTGAAAGTACTAGAAAACGAAGGATATCAGTTTGAAGCAGCCGAGGCTAGTTTTGAACTTTTGATGCGTTCTATACTCAAGCCAAATAAGCAGTTGTTTCAACTAAAGGGTTTTCAGGTTCACTGCAATATCAATCAAGAAATAAATAGTCCCGCTAGTAAAGCTTTAGCTACGATAAAGGTAGAGGTAGATGGTAAAAATTTACTAGAGGTAGCAGAAGGCAATGGTCCTGTCGCAGCCCTAGATAATGCCTTGCGTAAGGCATTGGTAAAATTTTATCCTCAGATTGCTGACTTTCACTTGGCAGATTATAAAGTGCGGATTTTGGATGGTAGTGCAGGAACAGCAGCAAAAACTCGTGTCTTAGTAGAATCAAGTAATGGTGTAGAAAGGTGGACAACTATCGGCGTATCGGCCAACATTCTTGATGCTTCTTATCAAGCAGTAGTCGAGGGTATGGAATATGGTTTACTATTGCAAGCCTCCAACCAAAAAAAAGCAAGTATCGTTAATTAAAAATTGTAAGTATCTATGACGGCTCTACCTCCCACAACCAAAAGTAGACTCCAAAAAATTCCCCAAGCGACTGGTGTTGTTTGGGAAGGCGATCGCCGTCCCTTGGGCAGCATGGCATCTCATTTAGACCTGGGACTAGAAGGGGATGGAGAATGTATCATCTGGGTAGACGGTTCGGAAGGTGCGGTCAGGGCAATGGATGTAGTTGCTGTAGATATGGGAATTGAAGCAGTAGTTAGAACTCTGTTGCGGGCTATTGAATCTCCTCATCACCCAGGACAACCCCATCGTCCGCAAAAAATTGTGGTGCGCGATCGCGAAATTCAATTTTTCCTGCGTGGTGTATTGCAGGACTTGAATATCAATATCGAATATTCTCCCCAGTTACCCCTCATCGACCGACTATTTGAAAGTTTTAGCGACCTTGACGAAGATCGAACTGCTGCCCTGCCTACTGTCTACCAAAATGCGATTAAAGAGCTGGCTATCAAAATCTGGGATGACGCTCCCTGGGAATTATTAGCCGACAGCGATATTCTGCGCGTGGAATTGAAAAACTGTCAAATTGAGGAAGTTTATCTCTGTATCATGGGCATGATGTCGGCAGAATATGGCGTGCTTTTATATCGTTCCCTAGATTCTCTCAAACAGTTTCGGGCTGCTGCACTAGGAGAAAATAAATCTCCCGCCGAATTAGAGACGGCATTTTTAGCTCAAGATTGCTGGTTTCTCAATTACGAAGAGACAGAATCAGAATTATCGTGGAGTGATACGGTGCAAGTTGAGCCTCTTTTTGGTAGCCTTCATCCTTTTGAGGGAATGCGTCCGTTTCTCGACGAAGAAGAAGCTAAAATTATTTTTGCAGTCTTAGAATCTCTACTGCGTTTTAGTAGTCGCCATCGCTCTGCTTTGGCACAAGAACCAATAGAACCACTATCTAAATCTTATCGGATTAAGCTGCCCAAAACTAATGCAGACCAAGAAATTATTGCTACCAAAATTTCTACGCTGCCAGAATTAACCGAGGAATTATTAAGTCTTGGGATGAGTGACTATTCTGGTTCGATAACAGAAGAAATTGACATCCCCATTCAAGAAGATTTAATTCCCGATGGTTCTTTGATTAGTTTGGCGAGTATTTCCTCAGAATTAATCGAACAACTCAAACATCAGCCAAAAATATATTATCAGTCTTTGAATCTAAGATTGAAAGCAAAAGAACTACCGACGATTTTTATTCAAACTACTCGTCCCAAAGCTAAACATATGATTAGCAAAATTCAAAATGCAGGGGGACTCAAAGCGGTTTGCTTTAATCCAGGACAAGACCCTTTTAGCGGAGAATGTTACGATTTGGGAATGTTGCAGACAGAAGATGATGAACTCTATATCTTTGCCGAGTATTCCCAAGAAGTTGCCCAACAGGTAAAAGCGATCGAAAAATGGCATCAACGCTGCAAAAAAACCCAAGGCTATTGTGGTTTAGTAATTGCCATGGGAGCAACGGGAAGTCATCGGGGTAATCCTCAGTTAAAGGATATGATGGCTCTATTTGAACTAAAATCGATCGACGGAACAGAACTGGGTATGGGAATTTTACAGCTAATGCCTAATTTTGACTTTTAGCTAGAATTTAAATGAATAAAGATACTAGCTTCTAGAAACTGGAAACCACCACAGCGTAAATGGTTGTAATGCACTGGGAAGTAGTTAAAGCAAGAAACTGTAGTCGATCGAGAAGCTTTTGACTAAGGACAGTTTAAAGCTCAAGGTGGTTTTATATCTGACTTATCAATAGACGAGCAAAACTTTCAACAAGACAAGGCTTTTTACGAAATTAAGTTAGTACAGGATGCCCATCGTTTGTTACTAATGAATATGATGTTACGTGGCATTGAAAGAAAAGTAAATTTAGGGGATAGCCTCTCCACAGGATCATAAAAGAAAACTAGGGAATGGAAAATGAACAATCAAAATTTATTAGAGCGTATTACTTTTAATCCTCAAGTGCTTGCAGGAAAACCTATTATTAGGGGATTAAGAATCTCTGTCGGAATGATATTAGAACTGTTAGCAAAAGGGGCATCAACTGAGGAAATCTTAGAAGACTATCCCGAACTAGAACCAGATGATATACAGGCTGCCCTTTTTTATGCTTATCAGTTAGTAGATAAAGAAGAAGTTACCGCTAGAGTATCGGCATAGAGTAAGTTGTGAAATTTCTCATAGACGTTAATGCTAGTCGCTCTTTAGGAAATCGTTTAGTAGCTCAAGGTTATGATGTTGCTTATGTTAGTGAAGTTGATTCCAAAATGGTAGACGAGGAGATTTTAGCATGGGCAGTACGAGAACAACGAGTAATATTAACCACTGACAATGATTTTGAGCAAATGATATGGCAACAACAAAAGTCCCATTGTGGAGTTTTAAGGTTAGAGAATCTACCTCGTAAAGAAAGGGAGGTTTTACTAGATGATACCTTGAAGTATCACAGTCAGGATTTATTAAAAGGCAAAATTGTTATTGCTCTGCGAAATAAGTTTCGGATCCGAAAAGGTTTTGATAAATAATTGATTGAGAAATGTGCTACTCTAATAAAGTTGGTAAGCAATTAAAACGTATTTGCGTCGTTGTAAGCCATATTTCACGGGATGTAGCGCAGCTTGGTAGCGCGCCTGCTTTGGGAGCAGGATGTCCCAGGTTCAAATCCTGGTATCCCGATAAATAATTAGTATCCCTGGCTCTAATTTGTGGCAATTGTGGAATACCACATTTGCTTAACCATATTCCTTTTGTATAATGGGCGGAAACATTAGTTTATTTCATCGGGTCTGAAAAAGTATCAAATGCTTCAATGGGAATTAATCTGAAGCAGATAAACCAAAAAAACAGTTTAGTTATCAAGTAATTTACGGTTTTTAATACACAATAAGCAAACAGCTAACATAATAATGAAGAAAATAGTCATGATTAACAAATTAGTCCGTTGGAGTGCGGGTTTGGGTATAGCGGGAGTTTTCTTTTTGGGTTCGGGAGTTGCAGAAAACCTGATTGCATTGGCTTTACCCAGAGAAGAAGTCTTAAAGAAGCTCGATCCCGTCCCTGTATTTACTATTGCTGACGAACAGGGTGCGCCACTAGTAGCATCGGGAGAAGATGAAGCTAAAGTTGCAGGAGTTTTTATTAGCCAAGAAGATGCCAATCAATTTGTTAATCAATTAAAAGCTAAAAATCCCGAATTGGCAGAAAAAGTAAAAGTAGTTCCAGTTTCTTTGGGCGAAGTATACAAATTATCCGAAACTGCAAAAAGTCAGGAAAATGCCTTGAATTTTGCTTATGTACCCGAACAAGAAGCAGTTGATTCTGCAAAAACTATTGGCGAAGCAAATCAGCAACCCTATCAAGGCGGAGTACCTTTGTTTGTAGCTAAAGGCGGAGAAGAAAAAGGCTACTTAACCATCGAAAAAGATTCTCAGCAGGTCATTCCTTTCTTTTTTGATAAGCAACAATTAGAAGAAATGGTAGCTAAATTTAAGCAGCAAAAGCCTGAGATTGCTGATAGTGTTAATATTGAAGTCGTTCCTCTAGAGGGCGTGATCGAAACTTTAGAAACTAGCGAAGATAAAATGCTAGAAAAGATTGTTTTAGTACCTACCGAAGAATCGATTCAGTTTCTCCAAAATTCTTCCGCGCCTACAGCACCAGAAGTAACACCAGAAGCAGCACCAACACCAGTATCACCAGAAAACTAGGTAAGATTGAACAGTATTTCGGGCAAAGAACTATATTGTTGGTATCAACAAGCTAAACAGCAGGCGATCGCCAATGAGATCGATCCAGAGGAAGTAGATTGGTTAGTTCTAGCAATAACTGATTTAAGTAATTTATCTCTGAGGGTTGGTACGTTCCAAGATCGGACAAAAGTTAATAGTCATCAATCCCTGTCCGAGCTAAATCGGCTTTGGCAGCAGCGTCTTCAAGAACGTTTACCAGTTCAATATCTGGCACAAACGGTTTTTTGGAGGCGTTTTCAGTTTAAAGTCACCCCCGCAGTCTTGATTCCCCGCCCAGAGACCGAATTAATTATCGATCTTGCCCAAGAAGCCATCGAGCAAGATAATTTTCCGCCACAACAGCAACAGCATTGGGTAGACTTGGGAACTGGAAGTGGCGCGATCGCCATCGGATTAGCCGATAGTTTTCCTCACGCTACTATTCATGCGGTAGATTACAGTCTAGAAGCATTAAAGATTGCCCAGGAAAATGCCCTTAATTTAAAATTGCAACAAAATATTTATTTTTATCGGGGTAGTTGGTGGGAGCCGATAAAATTTCTCCAAGGCAAGGTTACGGGGATGGTTTCTAATCCTCCCTATATCCCTACCGCCCAAATAAGTCAATTACAGTCAGAAGTAGCCCAACACGAGCCTCATTTAGCTCTCGACGGCGGTGCAGATGGTTTGGATAGTATCCGCTATTTAATTGAGTCTGCTCCTCAATATTTAGTTTCTGGGGGAATCTGGCTAGTAGAAATTATGGTCGGTCAGTCTGATGCAGTAGTCGAACTATTAGCTCGGCAGGGAGAGTATGACGATATCCAAGTTTTCCCCGATCTAAATGGTGTCGATCGCTTTGTATTAGCTTATCGTCGCTAAGTCTTCCCAGTTTCAATGATGATTTTATGGTAAAAGTTTCTCAGGCAGAATTAATCGCAGGCGCGATCGCGGGTCAAGCCGTTAGTTTCCCGACCGATACCGTACCCGCATTAGCCACCAAGCCAGAGCGTGGAGAAGAGATCTACAAGCTCAAACAACGTCCGAGTAGCAAACCCTTGATTCTCATGGGGGCATCAATTGAGGATTTACTTCCCTATGTGGTTTATACTGCCTCTGAATTAGCAGTTTGGCAACAGTTAATCGAACAATATTTACCAGGAGCATTGACCCTAGTTTTACCTGCTAGCGAGCGAGTCCCTGCGGTAATTAATCCTACTGATTCTAGGACGGTGGGTATTCGCGTCCCCGATAATACGATCGCCCGTCACATCTTACAACAAACGGGAGTTTTAGCTACTACCAGTGCCAATATTTCTGGTACGGATGCTTTAACTTCGATGAGCGCGATCGCCGAAACTTTTCCCACTGTTTTGGTCTTGGAAGATGCCGAACTAGAAGAAAAAGACAAAACTGGTAGTGGAATGCCTTCGACAGTAGTTTGTTGGCAAGACGGGCAATGGAAAGTTCTTCGCCAGGGAAGTATTAAAATCGATCGAGCTAATTGAAAAGATCTCGATTAGCTATGCTAAATTAATCACAAGCCGACTAGCGTCAAAGAATAATCAATATTCAATTATCTTAAGCTATGAATGAAATTGATGAGCTAAAAGAAGAACTTAGACAAGCCCAACTCGCTTATCAAATGGCAGCACAAATGAGCCAATTTAAGGCGGGTTTTTTAGCTCGAACTTCCCATGAATTGCGATCGCCTCTCAGTAGTATGATTGGGTTACATCAGCTAATTTTATCGGATCTTTGTGAAAGTCCCGAAGAACAAAAAGAATTCATTACTCAAGCTTATCATTCTGCATTAAAGCTGATGAAGTTAATTGATGAGATTGTAGCTGTTTCTAAAACTGAATATGGCACTAACCAATTAAATTTAGAATCACTCCAGCTAGCCGAAATATTTGCTGAGATAGATCGTCTGACTTATCTTCAAGCAGCTAACCGCAATTTGGGGTTGGAAATCGTTACTCCCGACCCCGAAGTTTTTGTATTTGCAGACCGCTCGCGGTTAATTCAATTAATCTTTAATTTGATTGACAGCGGAATCTCGTTGATGAAAACAGGGACAATTAAATTATCGATCCCGCTAGTTAAGCCCGACACCGTTACTATCGAAATAGATTTAGAATGTCCAGTCGGTTTGTGGCAAGAGCAAGAAATTGTCGAACCAAATTTTGATAGTAAGGATTTAACTGAAATACGTCAGTTTCTACAAGAAATTAGCTTGTCGGCAAAGATGAAACTTTTATTATCAAAAACATTGCTGGAAACAATGGGAGGCGATTTAAAAATCTTAGATTGTAGCCCTCAAAACGATGGGCAACCTCTAACTCGTATGGTTTTAAACTGTAAAAGATAGTCCTATTATTTAATAAAAGTTTTCGGAAATTAAAAAGGAGCAAAACTGTCACTCTAGATAAGATAAGTGCATTGGCTCGCACAAACAGTCATACTCCTTTGATAATCTAAATAACTGAGTTAAAATCTGATTTTTTGGCAAAATAAGTTTAATGATAACTGGTACTAACTTAATACTGTTGTTTGCTTTCTTGGGAACACTCTTGCTCCCAGCATCTTCTAAACAAAGTAATTTGATATAAATACCAGAAATGTCTAAAATTCCAGACAGAATATTTATTAAAAAGTTGCTGATTAAAATATTGCCAAAGTAGATTGGCGGTTATTTTTATTTTTCTATTCATCGACCAAAAGTCCTTTATTGATAATTTGAATTGGTTAAAATTGGTTTTGAATTGTCTTCTATAATTAATTTGCCCAATTCAATACTTTTCCCCTTGGTCGGAATTGCTTAAAATTTAGACTTATTTACTAATACATTAAGTAATATTACCAATTGTCAAAAACTAGAAATTCTGTCTAACTAAGCTGAGTTGCGCTTCTAGTAATATCTAGAGTAATTTTGCCTCCGAAGTCGGGAATTGGGGCTGCGGGTTTAGATAACTTGACACGAACTTGGTTAACTTTGTCCAGGCTTAATAATTTATCCGCGATCGCACTAATTAACTTTTCTACCAGGTGAAACTTAGCAGTAGTAATTAACTCTTTAACAATGGCGATCGCCTCGCGATAGTCTACCGTATCCTCGATGTTGTCGGTTTTGCCTGCGGGGTCTAAATCCACCCACAAAGTCAAATCGACCTCAAACCACTGTCCTAGTACTCGTTCTTCGGGTAAATAACCGACATAACCATAGGCACGAATACCATTTACTTGAATTGAATCCATTTTCGATCGCTAAATTATAAATTAAATAATTGAATTCAAAATTTTACACTTTCTCGTACCAAATTGACTCGATCTTGCTAATAATAGATTGAGCTTGAGTCAGTTCTTCTCGGTCGAGAATTACCGTAACGTGACCTAATTTTCTGCCTGGGTATGAGGTTTTACCGTACCAATGAACGAAGCTATGGGGAATTGCCAAAAGACAATCGCGTTTATCTAAATACTCGGAATCAGATTCTTCAAAACCCAATAAATTAACCATCAATGCCCCTGCCGATTTTAAAGCTGTCGAACCCAAAGGCATACCTGTAACTGCCCGTAGCTGCATGGCAAATTGGGAAGTATGACAGCCATCAAGGGTGTAGTGTCCCGAATTGTGAGTGCGGGGGGCAATTTCGTTGACTAGGACTCGGTTATCGTCAGTTAAAAAGAATTCGATCCCAAATACGCCGACTACTTTTAAGGTTTCGAGAATGGTACGGGCGATCGCTTTGATTTTTTTAGCTACTTCTTCAGTAATATTTGCAGGCGTAATTGTCCAATGACAGACTTGATTTTTTTGATAGGTTTCGGTGACGGGATAGACGGCTATTTCTCCCGATGCGTTTCGCGCTGCAATAATCCCTAACTCTCGATCGAAAGGAATAAATTCTTCTACGAGTAATTCAACTACAGGAACGGTTTTACTCAACTCCTCTAACTCTTGAGAATTTTTAATTATAAAAGTTCCTTGACCGTCGTAACCGTGACGACGAGCTTTTAAGACTAGGGGAAAGCCATAACCTGCCACGATCTCCTCTTGGGATGACCAGAGACTAAATTTGGGGACAGGAACATCAATACTTCGGAGATAATTACGCTGATCGTACTTATCCAACAAAGGTGCAAGACAATCTAAACTGGGGAGAAAACAAACCCCCTGTCGTGCTAGTTGCTGTAATGCTTCTAGATCGATAAACTCATTTTCAAAAGTAATCGCATCGCAGAGGCTAGCCAGCTTTTTGGTAGCTTGTACGTCATCAATTGCCCCCAAAACTACTTGATGCGATCGCGCTACGGCTGGATCGTCTTGGTTGGCAGTCTGTACGATTAGCTGAATATTTAAACTAGGTGCTTCTGCTGCCATCATCCAAGCCAACTGTCCGCCACCAATTACGCCAACCCGTGTCCCTTTCATGACTACCTCTAGTGGTTCGATTTAATCATTAACCAGTTTACTAGCTTGTCCCTGTCGAGCGGTCATTGGTCGATAATCCATTCTGAGGTACGTTCGCCCAAATCCAATTGAATGCTAACTGCTTTACCCAATCGAGGACGTTCGCGAGTTTTTTCAATAAAAGATTTTAACTGCTCTACACCATTCCAGGCATTAAGATAGTTAGCGATCGCATTTAAATTTTCAGCATATTCTTGAGGAGATAGGGGAAAAGAAGCCTGTTCGAGGTATTTCCACATTACCTGCACGAAGATTTTACCTTTGACCTTTCTTAGTTGTACATCGTAGGAGTAGCCCCACTTTTCTAATAAAAGCTGGTGTAATTGTTCGCCTGTGATCATATTTTTATCAAAAAAGAAACTAACTATGAGTGGAACGTGTACTCAATCTCTGTAATAATTTAATACATTGGTTTATATTGCGTTCAAAATAGAGCTTGAATAAATTGTGTCAAATTAATTTTGGCAGCAACAATACCAACAAGCTCCACAATCACAGACGCAACTGTCAACTTTTAAAGGCGGAGAACCGCGTAAATTCTTTGAAGTAGAAGATTTTAGCTATCTCCCAGTCATCATCCTAAGTTTACAAAAAAATACAATCTATCTAATCTATAAGTTATGGCTCAAGTTTCTGGTAACGTACCCAACATGGAGGGGAATGATGTCCCCGATATGGGACGCAGACAATTTATGAATCTGCTCACCTTTGGCTCAATCACAGGAGTAGCCTTGGGAGCTTTATATCCAGTAGTCAAATATTTTATTCCCAATACTGGTGGCGGTGCTGGTGGTGGTCTTACTGCTAAAGACGCTTTAGGTAACGACATCATCGTCAGCGAATTCCTAGAAAATCATCAACCAGGTTCTCGCACCTTGGCTCAGGGACTAAAAGGCGATCCCACCTATGTTGTGGTGGAAGGAGACTCAACTCTACGTAACTACGGGATTAATGCCGTGTGTACTCACTTGGGTTGTGTAGTTCCCTGGAATGCTAGTGAAAATAAATTTAAGTGTCCTTGTCATGGCTCTCAATATGACGAAACTGGTAAGGTAGTTCGAGGGCCAGCACCTTTATCTTTGGCACTTGTCCACGCTGAAGAAAAAGACGATAAATTAATCTTTAGTCAATGGACAGAAACAGATTTCCGTACTGGAGATAAACCCTACTGGGTATAAGAAAACGATGAGGAACAAAAGATGAGGGATAAATTTCCTCAGAATTTGTTAACCGAGTCTTGCTATCAATACCAAAATATTATTCCTCTCTATTAATTTTTTTGAGACTGTCGATCGAACAAATGAGAACATTGAAACCATTGACATTAGTTAACTTTGTCAAGGAAATAATTGCGAAATCTACCGTAATCGCGATCGCAACTGTAGCGATTTTCTTCGCTAGCGATCTGGTTATAGCTCAATCTGCTGCTGCCTATCCTTTTTGGGCGCAACAAACTGCACCTGAAACTCCCAGAGAGGCTACAGGCAGAATTGTCTGTGCTAACTGCCACTTAGCAGAAAAAGATGCAGAGGTAGAAATTCCTCAATCTGTATTACCCGACACTGTATTTGAAGCTGTAGTTAAAATCCCTTACGACTTAGATAGTCAACAGGTATTAGGAGACGGCTCAAAAGGCGGTTTAAACGTCGGTGCAGTTCTAATGCTACCTGAAGGATTTAAAATTGCTCCTGAAGACCGTATTCCTGAAGAAATGAAGGAAAAAACCGGCGGTCTATATTTCCAAGAATATAAAGAAGGTGACGATAATGTAATTATTGTCGGGCCTCTGCCTGGAGAGCAGTATCAAGAAATTACTTTCCCCGTACTTTCTCCCGATCCTAAAACCGATAAAAACATCAACTTCGGTAAATATGCGGTTCACTTAGGAGCTAACCGAGGACGCGGACAGGTATATCCTACTGGTGAAGCGAGCAACAACAATCAAATCAAGGCTTCGGCTGCGGGAATAATTGCTGCGATCGCTCCTCAAGAATTTGGCGGTTACGAAGTAAGTATTAATACTGAAGATGGTACTGTCACCGATAGTATTCCCCCAGGGCCAGAGCTTATTGTCAGCGAAGGACAAGAAATTGCTGCGGGTGAAGCCCTAACTAATGACCCCAACGTAGGCGGTTTTGGTCAGATGGATACAGAAGTAGTTCTACAAAGTCCCGCTCGCATCGCTGGCTTAATGGCTTTTGTCGGCGGTATTATGATCTGCCAAATTCTACTAGTAGTCAAGAAAAAACAAGTAGAAAGAGTCCAAGCAGCAGAAATGAATTTTTAATTGATTTATTTGCAGTTGGAATTTAAATAAATAACTACAGAGGCAGGTTTTATACCTGTCTTTTTTTTGATGTCTTAGAGACTGTTTGTAAAGAAAATAAAGAACAGAATGTCCTGAAAGAGCGCGAATTTATATTGCTATGGTTCATTTGATGTCTAAACGATTGTCTCGTTATCAACAACAGGCTGCTTAATAATTTATTTACAAACACTCTCGTAACCGTTCATTCCCCCCAGTCAAAAATGAGCCAACTGCACCCTTGTGGTGTATGGTTGAAAGATGGCTCAATTAGATAAAGACGATCTAAAACAAATGAATCGGAGTTACTTCCAATCCTTGTCTCAAGAGAGATTGGTAGAAGTAGCAGATAATTTACATCAATTAGCTACGGAGTTATGGGAAAAGCAGCAACAGAATTCAGAAAATAGCTCTCAACCTCCATCTACTGATAATCCTTACACTTCAAAAGCAACAACAGAAGAGTCGGATCATTATTCGGAATCGGAAACCGGGTCGGTCAAAACTGAGCAGAAGCAAATAGATGAATCTTCAGAAAAACCCAAGAAGCAAAAATCGAATAGAAAGCCAGGAAAACAACCAGGAGGCCAAGGGTTTGGGCGGAGTCAACCCCTAAAAGCCGAAGTAATAGTGCCACACTATCCCCGTGTCTGTTCCGCTTGTAATCATGATTTAGCCGAATCAGATTCTCAAAGGTACATGGGGCATTATGTTTTGGAATTAGAACCAGAGTTATTTGGGTTTAGGATAGTCACTCAGTTACATCATTACTATCGGACAACTTGTGGCTGTGGTCATTGCACCCATGCCAAACCAGGCACTGGATATATTTCGGTAGTAGAAGGAAGAAGCAAAGATTTACAGCTTACAGAATATGTTTTAGTAGGACCGTTCCTAGCAACCTTCATTGCTTCATTGGGAGTCCGTTATCGGATGAGTCGGACCAAAATTCAAGAGTTTTTAAAAGATTGGACCAACACAGAACTCAGTATTGGAACAATAGACAGATGTATTCGAGAAACAGGAATTGCTTGTGTGCCAGTAGTAGAGGAGTTGGTAGAACAACTGCAACAAGCAGATATTCTTCACGCTTGATGAAACTCACGCTCTACGAGAGTGGAAAGCTTCATTGGTTGTGGGTGGCTCTCACCACTAAAACCGCCGTTTTTCATATTGGTTCTCGTCGGAAAGAAGAATTATCCCATTTGGTCACAGAAGCTTTTTTGGGTTGGTTAGTAACTGATGGTTATGCAGCAAGCGCGTTCTCATCCCAAAAGACAGAGATGTTTGGCTCATCTGATTCGCCCCCGCGATCGCCATTACTGGAGCAATTAACTCCAAAGCAGCCCAAATCGGACAATGGATTTTGGATGATTTGAGGGAATTAATTGCCACCATTGCGGATGCCAGTGAAGAGCATCGTTGGATTCGTAAACTTCTCGCCCGTCTCAGAAGAGTTTGTCATCTAGGGGAAAAGGCTGACCATACTAAATTACAAGCCAAGCGCCAAAGAGATTCTGAATGATTGGGATGCGGTAGTAGCCTTTGTTAACCATCCTGAGTTACCACCAACCAATAATGAGGCACAAAGGACTTGTCCGCATGTACGGGCTTTACGCCATGCAGTGATTGCCCGACAGATTGGTTATGGAACTCGCACATGACTAGGGGAGTTTGGCAAAAAGTTCTTTGTTAAGCGTGATTGAAACTTGTCGTCTGAGAGAGATTAATCCTTGGATAACAATCGCTGAGGTTTTGGCTTTGGCTCGACAAGGTCTTGCTCCACCACCATTTACGGTACGGCAGTTAATTAATGGACAGTGGTAAGAATCTCCAGTGTCCTAATTTTTCCTGGCTTTTTTGGAGGGGGGAATGAACGGTTACGGAGACGGGGAGAGTATTTAGCTACTTTTAGGTATATTTAAACACCATTACTTGCACCTTGTATACGTCAATTAAAGTGTTGACTAACCGCTAGGTTAAAAACCTACCCTTGTCAGGGGAAGAAGGGTGACCTTCAAACCTTACCCGACTTAATCAGATTCTCTTGCAATTATCCTGCAACTAGAGCTAGTTTATCGGTTACTAGTTGCTCATTCTCAACGGCACGGATATCGGCATCGTAGTATTCTTGATACCAACTGGCAAATTTAGCTAATCCTTGAGCAATTGAAGTAGTTGGTTTGAAGTCAAAATCGGCAACTAATTCATCGACATCTGCATAGGTAGCAACTACATCCCCAGGCTGCATCGGTAAAAGATTTTTCTGGGCCGATCTGCCCATTACTTGTTCGATAATGCTAATAAATTCCCCTAGCTCTACTGGGTTATTATTCCCTAGATTGTAAACTTTATAAGGAGCTTGACTAAATTCTTGCGGTGGTCGAGGAATAATCCTCATAATTGCTTCGACAATATCATCGATATAGGTAAAGTCTCGCTTCATCTTGCCATAATTATAAACATCAATGGGTTTACCTTCGGCGATCGCTCTAGCAAATTTAAAATAAGCCATATCTGGTCTTCCCCAAGGGCCGTATACCGTAAAGAAACGTAAGCCAGTCATCGGAATTTGATATAAATGACTGTAGGAATGAGCCATTAATTCGTTGGCTTTTTTAGTAGCTGCGTACAGAGATACAGGTTGGTCTACATTATCGCCCACAGAAAAGGGAACTTTAGTATTCGCTCCATAAACCGAACTAGAAGAAGCAAAAACCAAATGTTTGATTTGACTGTGGCGACAGCCTTCTAAAATATTGGCAAAGCCAACTAAATTGCTGTCTACGTAGGCATGAGGATTTTGTAAAGAATAACGAACTCCCGCCTGTGCGGCCAGATTAACTACACAATCAAAATCTTGTTCTTGAAATAGTTGGCTGACTAAAAAGCGATCGCTGATATCTAAATATTCAAAGCTAAATTTCTCTTGGGGTAATAGTTGTTCGAGGCGAGTCTGTTTGAGAGAAACATCATAATAATCGTTGAGATTATCAATCCCGTATACTTGATTGCCTTCGGCTAACAATCTTTGTGCCAAGTGATAGCCGATAAAGCCAGCTACGCCAGTAACTAAAATTTTCATTTAACAATTCTCCTAATAGGTTTAATAACTCAGGTAATTGACAACTAGTAACTCAGGACTAAAACAAATAATTTTTCTCCCCTTACTTGATAGCTTCCTTTGGATCGATGAAAGCGATATGAAACTTGTGTGAGAGATTTTTCATTTCTTAACAACCAGAGACTAGCAACTGTTCGATCGAGGAACACCAGTTCCTTCTAATTTTGCTAAGGATTTTCCTGGTAAAAGTCAGATGATTTACCATTAATACCCGATTTATTGCTAAATGTCAGAATTTACTGATGAGCGATCGCTAATGACTAATTTGGTTAATTGTTCCTGCTTTTACCTTCAAAATTTGCGAATCTCGAATCCAATCGTGATTGAAGGAATCAATATGAGTCGTAGTGATAAGAGTTTGAAAGCGATCGCCAATTACTTCTAAGAGTTGCTTTTGACGATTGGGGTCTAATTCTGCTAAAACATCATCTAACAACAATAAAGGTGGCTCTCCGACCACTTCTTCGATCAATTCTAATTCTGCTAACTTTAATGCCAAGACTAAAGTCCGTTGTTGTCCCTGAGAACCATAATAACGAGCGGGTGTTTGATTAATAGCGAACTCGATTTCATCGCGATGCGTCCCAACAACAGTTTTTCCCTGATACTGTTCTGCTGTACGACGCTCTTCGATTTTAGCTAAAAAAGCCTGCTGTACCTTAGCTGGCTCGTCTTCTATCCATTTAACATTGGGTAGATAGTCAATCTCTAACTGTTCTGTTTCTCCACTAATATATTTATGCCAAGCTTGGGCAAGAGGAGCAAGTCTGCTAATTACCCTAGCACGTCGGCGAGTTACCCTCGAACCTGCTGCTGCTAACTGTTCGTCCCATAATTTTAGTTCGGGTTCGCGATCGCTAAACGTTTCCAACGACTCATCTTGCCTAATGGCACGTATTTCCTTCAATAAAGCATTACGCTGACGCAGCACTTGATTATATTGCTGCAAAATATTAGAGTATATCGGCTCTAATTGAATTAGTAAACTATCGATCCAACTTCTTCGGACATCTGGCGCACCCCTAACTAAATCCAAATCTAAACTAGAAAACTGTACTGCATTGAGAATGCCCAAAAAATCTAACTGACGGCGTAAAGTTTCCTTATTAACCGCCACAGTACGTCTTCCTTGTTTGCGAAAAACAATACTTAATTCACTCGTGCCATAAGTCCTTTCTACAGTAGCCTCTATCTGTCCTGCGGTTGCCGTTTCTAATACCAGTTCGCGATCGCGGGTGGTACGATGACTCTTGAGACTAGCTAGTAATTCTACCGCTTCTAATAAATTTGATTTTCCTTGGGCATTATTGCCCACCAAGATCGTTTTTCTCGCTGTAAATTTTACCTGGCGATCGACATAATTACGAAATGAACGCAGGTGCAGTTTTCTTAAATACATTTAGTAGCTAGGACGAAGGAGAAAATATATAGTAATTTAACGCTCGCTGACTAACAAATAATTAGTGCGAAAATTTTCATCCCTCATCCTACACGCGGACAAGTACTTTATTTTTTATATAGCAACAATTACTCGCCAACAGAACTAGAAGCAAATTCTGGCTTTTGTTCTATTTGAGCCAACTTTTCCCGATCTTTACGACGTTTTTTGGCATAAAGCTGAATGCTGGCTACCATTGTCATTACCAAACCTGCTACCAACCAAGTAGTTAGATCTAAAGGCAAATTATTTTTGAAGACGGCGAGTAACACAATTAAAACCAGTAGTATAGTTGGTGCCTCGTTTAAGGCTCTAAACTGCTGTCCCGTCCATTGGCATTCTCCCGCAGCTAATTTTTTCATTATCCTTTTACAAAAATGATGATAGCCAATTAACAACAAGACAAAGGTTAGCTTGATGTGTAACCAAGTAGACTTAAGAATTTCTGGCTCGGTAGAAATCAAACCGATCGCCATTACTACCGTTACAATCATCCCTGGAGTAGTAATGATGTTATAAAGGCGTTTCTCCATCAATTCATACTGCTTCTTGAGAATGCTGCGTGCTGGTTCGGCTTCTTGTTCTGCTTCTGCATGATAGACAAACAACCTTACCAGATAAAATAAGCCTGCAAACCAAACTACAACACCAATTAAGTGAAATGCTTTAAACCAATAATAAGCCATAAAAAATTTTTATCTTAAATTATTTTGTGTCTTTCGTGAGTGTATATTTTTCTCACACCACAGATCGCTACTACGCAATAAAATTTTAAAGACAGATCTTGCTCGGCCTGCTAGGAAAAAAAGAAAAATGAGATAACGGGACTGGCCAGATTTGAACTGGCGACCTAGCGCTTCAGATTGGTGTAAGTTTCCTTACTCTCTGGACTATCTCTTCACCTTGGGTGAGCTTACCTTTAGGTGGTGGCCGTTATGTTATAGGCGTTCTTGCTGAGGCAGAATCAAGTAATTGTTTTCTGATTTTTTAACCTACAACTAGTCTCTGCACCTTCTCTACCAGAAAATAATAGAGCTTGGCTCAGGATTACCTTGGCTACAAAGGAGCAACTTTAGGCTTCCCTGAATTTGACCACATTCATCGATGAAGTTTCCTCCATGATGCCCGATTATTCAGGAGGCGCTTGCTCTATCCTACTGAGCCACAGCCCCTTTTCGATCTCAATTTAATCATAAACCACAACCCAAACTAAGATAAAAAACTTCAACTATTGACTGGGTTCTTGTATATAAAACTTTACTAAATTAATAAATATTGCAACATCGATTGATAGTTCTTATTAGCTAAAGAAATAAATTTATTATCGATTCAGGAAAATAAACTGTCACTCAATAAGAGGAGAAATCTACATTGAATTATTTAATATTAGCAGCAGCAAATGTACCCAACACCGTATCTTGGAGTCCTAAAGTAGCGATTGTGATGATTGTCTGCAATATTGTAGCGATCGCTTTTGGCAAATTTACGATCCAAAATCAGTCCGCAGGCCCTGCTTTACCTTCTCCCGCTTTGTTTGGCGGTATGGGTCTACCTGCTCTTTTAGGTACTACTAGCTTGGGTCATCTTTTGGGAGCGGGAGTAATTCTAGGACTAGCTAATGCTGGCGCACTTTAATATTTGATTACTACGAGCGGGAGTTAGTAATAAAAATACTAACTCCTTACTTACGTCGAACTACAAATTTTTTGAGCAACAATTAATAGTGTAGGGATGCCAAAAATAGCATCCCTACCGTCGAAAAATTTTGCTTGTCTGCCTAAGCAGTTATACTCCGCCTCGTTTATCGCGACTTTGGCGACGGCGATCGCGCCATTGAACTACAGAAAGGTATAAAACCCCTATGCTTAGCAGTCCCAGTAAGCCGATAGCCAGGAGGAATAAAGTGTTTAATAATTCGTTTGTTTCCACGATTTAGAATCCGTTACGACCCCAGACAACCATTGCAATCGACCATGTAAATAAAGCTAGTATAGTAACCCAGCCTAACGTCAAAATATCCATGTCAGTATCTTTGTTTTGAAATATCTATTTAATTTGGCAAGTATAAACCTTATCATACTTCTTAAGTGGTGTTTTAGAGTATGAATTGTGCCTAGTTTAGTTACAGAGAGAATTGAATCAGTCAAAGCGGGAATAGTTGGCGCGGTAGCATTTGCGATCGCCGAACTAGTAACTACGATCGCCAGAGCGATTATAATTGCTCCCAGAATGGAGCTTAGTTCAACTCCAATCATGCTCAATTGGGAATTGCTGGTGCAACTAGCAATTGGTATGGTTAGTGGCTTTCTGTTTGGCGTGACCTATCGCTACATTATTAGAAACGAGGGCAATTCTCACCTCAATGATGGAGCAGTCTTGGCTTTTGGCTTGGTTAGAGGGTTAGCTTTAATTGAAAAAAATCTGGTCTGGTCTGAGTTATTAGCTTTAATTAGCTTAATCATTCAAAGTATTATTTGTTTCGCGCTCGCTCGCTTAATTCTTGATTTAGCAATTTCCCGCAAGCTAATTAAACCCTTTGTTTAATTATCAATTACCAATTACTGAAATTATGTCCCAAAAGACTATTGAAGTCGAACACTTAAGCAAGTTCTATGGTTCGACGGTGGCGATCCAAGACGTTCATTTTTCAGTAGATGCAGGAGAAATCATCGGTTTTTTAGGACCCAATGGTGCGGGCAAAACCACCACCATGAGGATTTTAGCAGGATATCTTCCTGCCAGCAGAGGTACGGCGAGAATTGCTGGTTATGATGTTCATCGTCATTCGATGCGGGTACGTCGTCACATCGGCTATTTACCCGAAACACCACCCTTATATTTAAATATGACTGTGAGACAGTATTTGCATTTTGTCTCCAAAATCAAGGGAATTCGGGCTAGCGATCGCCGTCGCCAAGTTGACAAGACTATGGCACGTTGTCAGCTATTAGAGCAAAAAAATACCATAATTCGTAAACTTTCTAAGGGATATCGACAGCGGGTAGGTATTGCTCAAGCAATTGTTCACGAACCACCAGTAATTATTTTAGATGAACCAACAGTAGGATTAGACCCTCGCCAGATTATTGAGGTGCGCAACTTAATCAAAGGTTTGGCGGGAGAACATACCATTATTCTGTCTACCCATATTTTGCCTGAAGCGAGCATGATTTGCGATCGCGTTACAATTATTAATCGCGGTCAGGTAGTCGTCACTAATACCCCTAGCGAACTACAAACCCAGTTAGAAAACAGTTCTGGTTATGAACTAGAAATTGCTGGAGATATAGAGTTAGCTCTATCATTATTGCCACAAGTTCCAGGAATTATGCAAGCGACCTTAAAAGATAGTTTTGCACTCGGTCGTCAAAACCATCATCTGGTTAAAATTGTTTGCGATCCCGATAGTTTGGTAGGCAAAGATATTGCTGCTTTAATAATCGATCGAGGCTTAGATCTATACGAGTTGCGTCGTACTCGCCCTAGCTTAGAAGATGTGTTCTTAGAATTAACTACAGAAGAACCTTTGGAAACTAAAAATCAATAGTTAAAGATCGATAATTATTTGAGCAATGATAATTACTAATGTTATGGCAATTGTCCAGAAAGAATTACAGAATTATTTTGCTTCCCCTTTTTCCTATATTGTGGCTGCAATTTTTTGGTTTATTTCTGGTCTATTTTTTGTAGAAATCTTAATTGGCGAACAGGGAATTATTCAGCAAGTCGCTCTTCGGGAACAAATGGGAGTAAGCATTGGTTCGGTTGATATGGCCACTGAATTACTAAATTCTTTTTTGGCAGTCTTAGGAACTTTATCTTTATTTATTATTCCAATTTTATCCATGGGGCTTTATACCGAGGAAAAAAAACAAGGCACTATAGAATTATTAGCAACTTCTCCGATCCCCAATTGGGCGATCGCTCTAGGTAAGTTATTAGCAGTAACAATTTTCTTTATTTTTCTGCTCTGGCCTTCTTTGCTTTACGAAGCGATCGCCTTTAGCTCTGCTCAACCAGCTTTTCCTCCTGCTGTACCGCTCCTAGCTCATCTGAGTTTGATTTTAATGGTTGCTGCTTTGCTATCTTTAGGAATGTTTATTTCTTCTTTGACTAACAGTACTATTTTGGCAGCTATTCTAACTTTTGGCTTGATTTTACTCTTATGGACAGTTGATTTAATCGCTAATAATCTTGGAGGCTGGTTAGGAAATAATCTCCAACATATTTCTTTACTCGAAAGCTACAATAATTTAGTTCGGGGAATTGTCAATACAAGCGACTTGATTTTATTTCTTAGCTATATATTTATAGGGATATTTTTAACTGCTCAATCTATTCAATTATTTCGTTTAAATCGCTAGTATTTTCTGATATTTATGAAACAACTCAGTACTTATATTTAAGCTTTTTTTCTTGAATAAAAAATATTATCCTGGTTATCTCCCAAAGTCTTCAGCATAGTCAAGAGCAAATCATCAATGATCGATAAAGTAATCAAAACCATATTGCCTTTTCTCGGTATTGCTTCAACTGTTGCTGGAATAGTTATAGCAAGCATTACCGCTAATTGGTCAACCGTAGCAATTATCTTCTTGCTTGTTGGACTAACTATACTAATTTTTAATCTACTTTTTGGAGTAAAAAAATATCAGTTTTGGCAAAAACCCTCGACCAAACAAGGTGCTAATGCTCTGGCTACAACTACTATAGTTTTAGTTATTATTGCGGTAATTAATGCTCTGGGAATTCGTTATAACCTTCGTTGGGATGTCACCGAAAACCAGCTACATACTATCTCCGCTCAGTCTCAAGCAGTTTTGGCAAAATTAGAACAACCTTTAGAAGTACTAGTATTCGATCGCAATATCGATCCTAATTTAGAAAATTTACTACAAAACTATCGTCGCCAAAACGAGCGATTTCAGTTTAGATTTGTTAATCCCGAACAAGAATTAGGTCTAGCACAAGAGTACGGGGTGCAATCGTTAGGAGAAATATACCTCAAATACGCTAATAAAAGACAAAAATTAGATTCGGGTAATCTTGTAGTCGGCGAACCGATCGCTGAAACTCAAATCACTAATGCGATCGAAAAAATCCAGAGCGATCGCTCTATTAATATTTATCTCCTTCAGGGACACGGAGAAGCTTCTCCAGAATTAGTAGAAAGAGGAATATCTCAAGCGGTCACAAATCTGGAAACAAGAGGTTATACAGTTGGAGAACTAAACCTTGCCCGTGAAGCTAAAATTCCCGATGATGCCAGTCTCATCATTATTGCAGGTGCGACTAAAAAGTTGTTAGCAGGTGAAATATCTAGTTTGCAACAGTACCTAGCTGGTGGCGGTAATTTATTACTACTACTGTCTCCCAATACCGATATCGGCATAAAACCCTGGTTACAGCAATGGGGTATAGAATTAGACAATCGATTAATTGTTGATGGTTCGGGTGCGGGGAACATTATGGGTTTTGGACCTGGAGTAATTATAGTTAATAATTATGGCGACCATCCAATTACCAGCAGTTTTGGCAAGGAACTTGCTATTTTTCCCGAATCTCGACCCTTAAAAATCAAACAGAAAACAGCAATAACAACTACCCCCCTAGTAATTACCGACGACCAAACCTGGGCCGAAAGCAATCTTAAAGAAGAAGAAATTATTTTCGATCCTAATCAGGATTTATCAGGGCCACTAAATATCGCAGTCGCTATTTCTCGTCCTCAACCCAAATCATCTCGTCTGGTAATCTTTGGTAGCTCTACTTTTGCTACTAATGGCTGGTTTGAACAGCAATTAAATGGCGATCTTTTACTAAATTCCGTTAGTTGGTTAGTCGGTCAAGAGCAAGAAACACTTTCAACTAGACTCCAGGAAGTTACCAACCGTCGTCTTCAACTCAGTCCCATGCGAGCCAAAGTTATAAGCTGGTTAGCATTGCGAATCATTCCTTTTCTCGCTTTGCTCTCTAGTGCTTTTTACTGGAGTCGGAGTCGATAATACCAATTCTTTTTCAAACCTTAATCAAACCGCTAGAAGTGATATAAATCAATTAAAATTTGAAATATACACGCTAGACTAATTAAAAGTAAACTTACTTTCATCCCGATCGATACTTAAGTAAATACTATGTTGTAAACTCTTAACCCTTAATTTATCTTATGAAAAATAATTAATATCTCGGCAAATCATATTGAAGATAACTGGAGTCAATTGTTCTTTCTAAGCTGGACTTTTTTATAAATAACCAAAGCTCAGAAATATTTATGTTTAATTTACTAGTTCTTAAAATCGACTAAATTTATATAACAAACCATATTTTTTTACCAAATAACTAAAAAGCTCTCATTGACTGTTATTGAAAACGGAGATAATAATAGATATGAATCAAAGATTCTAATATTTTCAATTGAAGTGCTTTTTAATATTTTTATATTATTATAGCTCAACTTTACTAAAACTTTAAGGTATTCACCTGTCTAATCGCTTATAAATTTTTTATAACAGTAAATACTAAGAGATTATTTTAGGAATTTTAGGAAAAGGCACAACATAGCTTAAATTACGTTTAAGGAAAACACTATGACTAACTTGCAGAAAGATAATGGTTCTTACTCTAAATCAAGAGAAGAATTAGATTTGAATATAGGAGGATACTTACTCAAGCTAAAACGACGTTGGATACCAGCTTTAGCTGTTTTGGTTTTTACTGTTGGTACAACTGCCTTCCTAAGTAGCTTTTTAGAAAAAACATATAAGTCAGAAGGAAAAATTTTATTTAAGAAAAATAATACTTTACTTGAGGGAATTGGCAATGGCGGAAAAGAGCTTAATTCAATCCTAGATAATCAAACTCCTCTTAGCACAGAGAAAGTTAGAATCACCTCAGAACCAGTACTGCAAGAAACCATAGATAAACTAAAGCTAGAAAATGCCGAAGGAGAGCCTTTGACCCCCAAAGCTTTTAAGAAACGATTGTCAGTAGAAATCGTGGGGGGAACTGACGTAATATCTCTGTCCTATAAAGACCCAGATCCAGTTACTGCTTCCAAAGTTATCAATACCTTGATGGACGTATATATCGAGGAGCAAATTCGTAGCAACAAGTCGGCAACTTTAAGTGCTAGTGATTTTGTTCAAGACGCTATTCCCAAGATCGAAAATAAGTTGCAAAGCTTAGAAGCTAGATTGCAAAATTTTTATGAGAAACATCAGGTTGTAGATCTACAGGAAGAGAAAAGAATCTTAGTTGCAGAGATTGGTACTCTCAATCGTCAGATCTCAAACGTTGGTGCAGAACTCCAGGGTACTAAAGCCCAAACTCAAAGCTTGCAAAATCAGTTAGGTTTAAATCTACGACAGGCGATCGCTGCTAATCAGCTAGGTAATACCCCTCAAGTTCAAAGTATTCTTCAGGAATTGGGTAACACCGAAACCCAGCTATCACAAGAACGCCAAAGATTTAATGACAACCACCCATTGGTAGCTAGCTTAAAAGAGAAAAAGCAAGCTCTCAACTCCCAACTACAACAGCTAATGCGTCAATATGTCGGGGCAAAAGTTTCCCAGGGTTTATTACAGGGAGGAAATCTCAAAGAAAATCAACTGGAAAGATTCATTAGCCTCAAGATAGAAGAATTGAGTCTACAAACCCAACTATCTTCTCTATACCAATATCAACAGGTTTATTTAGATAGAGCTAAAGAAATACCCAGACTTGAAAAACAAGAACAATCACTGCTGCGTGAAGTTGAGACTGCACGATCTACCTATAGTACTTTACTTAGTAACAAAAATGACATTGATATCTTAATTAATCAACCAACGGGTAATGCAGAAGTCATAGAATTAGGACGAGTTCCAGAAGAAGGAAGCACGGGAAGAATGACACTGATGACTCTAGGAGTTTTGATGGGGCTATTCCTCTCAAATTTAACAGCTATCCTCTTAGAAATGCAGGATCGTACCCTAAAAACTATCCCCGAAATCAAACAAAAGTTCTCTTATCAGGTATTGGGAATCGTTCCTCTAGACAACTTACAACAAGTCCAAGGGGGAATTGTAGTCCAAAGAGAGCCTGATTCTTTTGCTAGCGAAATTTATCGTATGATTCAAACTAACCTCAAGTTTCTAGCGGTTAAACGTCAACCAAAAGTTATTTTGATGACTAGTTCAGTCCCAGGGGAAGGAAAATCTACGGTTGCTGCCAACTTAGCAGCTGCTATAGCTCAATTAGGTCGTAAAGTTTTACTAATTGATGGCGATCTTAGAAAAGCTTCTCAACATGAACTATGGCAAGTAAGCAATAAAGCTGGAGTTAAAGATGTAGTCGCTCACAAAACTTCAATCGCCAAAGTAGTGTCTCAACCTATGAAACAATTGGATTTATTGACCGCAGGGACAATTGCTCCAAATCCTTTAGCACTATTAGACTCAGTGGAAATGAGCGAACTCGTAGCAACTGCCAGAAAAGAATATGAATTAGTAATTATCGATGCACCACCTCTAGCTGTTACTGCTGATGTTTTGACTTTAACCAAGCTTGTTGATGGTATTGTCTTCGTTAGTAGACCAGGAATAGTAGAAAACGAAAGTGCTGAATTAGCACAGGAGACTATTGCCAATGCCAACCTCACCCAAAAAGTTTTAGGAATGGTAATCAATGGAGTTAAACCCAACGAATTCGATCGCTATTCATATCACGCCAAATACAGTAAAAACTACTTTTCTAGCTATCCTGAAGCTACCCCTTCTAAAGCAGCTACAGTATAAAGCTGCATAGATTCAAGTTTAAATTCGTAAGTAAAAATAATTTCAAGTAATCATTACTCTGTAGAAAAATGAAAAAATCGACTATTGTAATCGGCTTAGACGCAGGCGAACCAAGACTAATCGAAACCTGGATGGCTGCTGGACATCTTCCTAATTTAAGCAAAATAACCCAAGAAGGAACATATAGTCGCTTGGACAATACAGTGAAGTATTGTGGCAAACCTACAGAATATTCAACTACAGAACCTTTATGGGCAGCCTTTTCTACTGGCTGTCGCCCAGATACTCTAGGTTACTGGGATACCGTAGCGTACAATCCAGATAACTACGAAATTGTCTGTGATATATTCACAAGTGGTTACGATTATAAAGAGTACGCTCCTTTTTATGCCCTAGGCAAAGATTACAAAGTTGCCGTGTTAGACGTTCCCGTTACCACTCTATCTGACGAGATCAACGGGCCGCAAATTCTCGGTTGGGGTGGGCATTACCCTTATACAGTTAGTGCTTCCAATCCTCCCGAACTTTTCCCCAAAATTGTGGAAAAATACGGCAAAAATCCAGTGCTACACAACGACAATGGACTGTGGTGGAATCCCAAATACGTCGAATGGGTCGAAAATGCTTGTAAAGAGAGCATAGAAGGACATTCGGCGATCGCTCGCGAGCTGCTTCAGCAAGATGACTGGGATTTGTTTTTAATGGTATTTGGCGAAACTCATACCATCGGTCACGATCTATACAATTACAGCCAAGACGATCATGCAGCATACAATCATTTGACTAAAAACGGTACAAGACCTAACGACCCCGTACTAAACACTTACAAGCGAGTAGATACAGCTATTGGAGAAATTATTGCCGAAGCCCCTGAAGATGCGAACGTGATTTGCTTTTCCGCTCACGGTATGGCAGGAAACTTTACCGATCTTTTGAGTATGGCAGTACTACCAGAAATATTGTATCGTCTCCACTATGGCAAAGCTGCCCTCGCTCCAGGAAAAGTAGGTACTCCCCCGGGACCTGTAGTCGTTAACCCAATTCGCAATTCCTGGCCTGGAGAGATTTGGAGTCAGATGTACGAACCAAATCCGATCAAGAAATTATTCCGTACCTGGACACACAAAAAATTCTTAAGAGGCAAAATGCATGGTTTGCTTTCTCCTTATAGCTTACTTGATGAGCCAATCGAACAAGAATTGGCAATGGGTTGGATGCCTAGTATGTGGTACTCACCTCTCTGGCCAGAGATGAAAGCCTTCGCTTTACCAGCATTCACCAATGGTCACATTCGGATCAATCTTAAAGGAAGAGACCGCGATGGTGTGGTCGAGCCTTCAGAATATTTTGCTTTATGCGATGAGATAACTGAGATTTTAAATGAGCTTGTCGATGCAAGAACAGGTAACAAAGTAGTCAAACAAGTAATCGTAACCCGCACTACTCCTCTAGATGACGATCCCAAATTACCAGATGCAGACATAGTAGTAATCTGGCGAGAGCCAATGACAGACGTGGTTGATAGTTCCAGATTAGGACGTATCGGTCCATTAACTCACTGTCGTGCTGGCGGACATAAAGGTCAAGGTTTCTTGGCTGCAAAAGGACCAGGTATTCCCGCTGGATTTGATTTACCTGCTGGTGAAACGATAGATTTAGCACCCACAATTTTGAATTTAATCAATGCAGAAATTCCCGAACATTTAGACGGCAAATCTTTGCTCTCTAACATCCATAGTTCGACACATTCAGCTTAGTTTTTATAGCAGGGCAATTGCATCTAATTTCTTAAATCTATACAGGACAAACCTTTCGGCAATTGGTTCATAAAATTATAAAACTTGAAAACTTTTGCTAGCTATGGATTTTAGGATTTTGATGCGATTACCTTGATTTTTATAGTTTTTGAAATTTCCTAGATAGATGAAACCAGAAGTATCAGTAATAATACCAACATATAATTGCGAAGACTACCTCGCTCAGGCTTTGGAATCAGTTTTTGCTCAGACCTATAGCAATTTTGAAATAATCTTAGTAGATGATGCTTCCACTGATTCTACTTTACAAATTGCTCGTAGCTTTAAAGATCCCCGTCTCAAGATTATTGCTAACCAGCAAAATAAAGGCGTAAGCAGCGTGCGTAATTGTGGCATTCAGCAAGCACAAGGCAATTGGATCGCTCTTTTAGATTCTGACGACTGGTATGCACCAGAACGCCTCGAAAATTTATTGGCAATTGCATCGAAACAAAATGTAGATCTAATTGCAGATGATTTGTTTTTAATACGCGATCGCGAGCGATATCCCTGGAGTACTCTATTACAAGAAAATCATCTCAGCAGAGGATTTATCGAATTGATTGATGCGGTTAGGTTTGTTATCACAGATCGACCTTCACCTATTAATGCTCCTAGAAGTTGGAGTTTTGGATATACCAAACCTCTAATCAAACGAGAATTCCTCATCAAACATAATCTTAAATATAACGAAGCGGTCAATGTAGGAGAAGATTTCATTCTCTATCTAGAGTGCTTGTTAAATAAAGCACGTTTTTTGTTAGTACCTCGTCCTTACTATTACTACAGAACTCGTGAAGTATCTCTTTCTACCAGAAAACCCACGCAGTACTTGGCTCAGTCTTGTGAAATTACTCAAAGTTTTATCGAACGAGAAAAAGCTTTGAGTAAACCAGATGAAAAACTGCTGGCAGCAATGTATCAAAACCTGAAAATCTTTCAAAAAAGACTTGCATATTACCGCGCTATTGAACATATCAAACAGAAGAAAATTTTTATGACTCTAATTCAAATTGTTAGATGTCCTTATACCCTGATATATTTTACTAATAAATTAATTACAATTTTAGAGTATAAAACCTTAGCTATTTCTTCTTCAAAAGAAAGCGAATACATTGGTTGGACATTCGATTGATTTTAATTAAGTCGAAAAAATATATAATAACGAGTCAAGCTTTAAATTCCTAAAGCTAAGATAAACTAAGCATAATAACTGACTATATTTAGTTCTTATTCACAGCCTTGATATTATGACCAAAAGCACAAGCAATTTTCTTAAAATCTTTGAATATCTTTTTTCAATCTGCTCTTTAGTTCATATATCTCAGGCTATTGCTCCTCTAATCTTAACCAAGGGCGCAAACGAGGGAGATGGTGTTGACGTTACTAGTCTCGATCTGTCAATCAATGCCAAAATATCACTTCTGATTTACATCATCACTTTTTTCCTGCTGGGAATGCGCTGGAAGAGAGTTCTAGCGACAGCTTCTAGCAATAAATTTCTTTGGATACTAATTGGAATTATTGGTTTTTCCTATTTTTGGTCAATAAACCCCAGTCAAACCTTTAGGTTTGCTGTTTATGCCATTGGGACAACTGCTTTCGGACTTTATTTAGCTACTCGTTTTACTCTCTCCCAACAACTACAACTACTTGCTTGGACTTACGGATTTCTATTGATTTTAAGCATTTTATTTGCTGTAGGAATACCTAAATATGGATTGATGTCGGGAGTACATGAGGGTGCATTTCGAGGTGTATTTACCCACAAAAATCAATTTGGCGCATTTATGGCTCCTGGAGGGGTTATTTTTTTATTAAATGCTTTTAAAAGTGAAAAATATAGTTGGGTTTATTGGTGTCTTTTGGTCTTAAGCTGCGCCACAATGGTTTGGTCTCAATCGACAACAGCATTAGGTACTTTTGCTGTCATGCTGATGTTGTGTATTGTATATCGTATTTTTCGCTGGCGATATGAAGTAATGGTTTCAGCAATACTGGCAGTGACTATGGTTGGTCTTGCTGGTTTAATTTATCTTGCGGGATATGTAGGCTCAGATTCGTTACTAGATTTGGTTGGAAAAGATGTAACTCTATCGGGAAGAACTTTTATTTGGCGGTATGTTTGGGATCAGATTCAGTTGCGCCCTTGGCTGGGTTATGGACTAGCTGCCTTTTGGAATGGTTTCGATGGTCCTTCTGGTTACGTTCAGTTAGCTATGAGAATAGCCGTAATTTATGCTCACAATGGCTTTCTAGATATTTGGTTATCCCTGGGAATAGTTGGTTTAGGCGTTTTTGCTATTAGTTTTTTGACTACTACAGCTCAGTCTCTTGCTTTACTCAGAAAAACTAATACTCCCGAAGGATTTTGGCCTCTATTATTTTTAACCTATATTCTCCTGTCTAATTTGACAGAAGGCACGATATCTAACCTAAATAGTTCTTTCTGGGCATTATACACAGCGGTATCTTATTCCTTAGTCATAGCTAAAAACAACCAATATGCGATTTCAGAATAGCTTGAACATCAATATCCCAGGAATGAAATAGAAATCATGAATCTATCAGCGGTTAGGCTAAAAGCAACAAATCTATTTGATAGTGGTTTGGCGCGGGATACGTTATGGATGTTGATGTCCAAATTATTTAACGTAGTCATGCAGGCAGGATATTTTATTATTGTTGCTCGTTTGTTGGGAAAAGAGAATTATGGTTCTTTTATCGTAATTACTGCCTCTGCATCAATTATTTTTCCTTTTATTGCTTTAGGTAGCGAACATGTACTGGTTAAAAATGTTGCTACCGACAGAGCCTCCTTCAGCACTTATTGGGGAAACACTCTAGTTTTGTTAACTTCAAACGGTGCTTTGCTGACTACTATTTTACTATTATTGTCACCTCTAATATTCCCAGGAAATATTACTTGGACGACTACATTATTAATTTTATTATCCGATCTTATTTGCTTGGGACTTTTAGATATCAGCTACAAAGCCTTGGTGGCTGCCAGTATGGTGAAAAAAACAGCGCAGCTAGGAATTTTAAGTACTTGTGGTAAGTTGTTAGCTGCCTTGTCTTTGTCTGTATTTTTTACTCGACCTAATATCGTAGTCTGGAGTTATCTGTATCTAATCAATTCGGCAATTACTGCCACAGTCGCCATTTTAGTGGTCAACAAAATGGTTGCTCCTCCCCGTCCTGTGTTGTCAAAGCTCAAGTCTAATATTGGGCAAGGATTATATTTCTCAATCAGTGCTTCGGCAAATAATATTAATGCTGGTCTGGATAAATCCATGCTAGGTAAACTATCCAATGTGGCTGCTGCTGGTATATACGGCTCTGCATACCGTTTTATTGATGTGGGTAATGTTCCTTTGTTAGCTTTATTTGGTGCTAGCTATACTCGGTTTTTTCAACACGGAGCTTCGGGTATTAAAGGAAGTTTGGGTTTTGCTAAACGCTTACTGCCAATGTTGACATTTTATGCGATCGCAAGTGTTCTCGGCTATTGGCTTCTGGCTCCGTTTATTCCCGCAATTTTAGGAGAGGAGTATCTTGAGGCAGTCGGAGCTTTATTATGGTTATCTCCTCTACCCGCGATCGCAGCATTTCAGTATTTAGCAGCAGATACCTTGACTGGCTCGGGACATCAAAAAGCTCGCAGTATAGTACAAGTAGCAGCTGCTGTACTTAATATACTACTAAACATCTGGCTAATTCCTCTATTTTCTTGGAAGGGAGCAGCGTGGGCAACCTTAATTTCAGATTCTCTAAGATTAATTTGTTTATGGTTGATAGTTTTTTTGTTATGTCGCAGGGTAACTCAGTTTAAGGATTAGCTAATATGAAAAATGCAAATTGGTATGGATTCTTTTTTAGCTCGCTGTTATTGAATCTCACATTTTTAACTAATTATTTGTAAGAATTCACTTAGTAATTTATTCTACAAAACTCAATCCTCAAAAATAACTTGTAAGTATTATGTTAAATTAATTACAGATAAAATAGTATAAATGTAGCTATTAATAAATAAATTTTCTAATTTCTGATTATTAATTTAGTGTAATAGATAACCAAGTAAAAACTAGTAGATGACTACAGACAATCATAAAATAAAATCATGCTTTTTAATTCTTTTGAGTTTGTTTTTCTTTTTCTACCTCTCACTCTAATTGGATTTTTTTTACTAGGGAGAAAAACTAAATATATTAAGCAACAAATGCCTATGCTCTGGTTAGTATTGGCTTCTCTATTTTTTTATGGTTGGTGGAAACCACTCAATCTACCTTTAATTATTTTATCCATTTTAGTCAACTATAGTCTCGGACATTTACTAGGTAATGTATTAGAAAAACCGACAGTTAAAAAAATAGTTGTTTTCCTGGGCATTATTTTCAATTTAGGATTGATTTGTTATTTTAAATATGCCAATTTTTTGATCGCAAATATAAATCAGCTTGTGGGGACGAATTTAGACCTACCTACCGTCGTAATTCCTCTGGCAATTTCTTTTTTTACTTTTCAACAGATAGCATATTTAGTTGATGCTTATAAAGGTCAAACTAAAGAATACAATATCTTAAAATATATTTTATTTGTCTGTTTTTTTCCCCAATTAATCGCGGGACCAATCGTCCATCATCAAGAAGTTTTACCACAATTTGAACAAGCATCCATTTATAAATTTAGACGAAAAGCCTTGGCTATAGGTTTAACGGTTTTTGTAGCTGGTCTATTTAAAAAAGTAATTTTTGCCGATCGCATCGCTGAATATTCTAATTTAGCATTCGCTGCTGCTTCACAGGGAATAGATCTAACCTTTTCAGAATCATGGGTAGGAGCGTTAGGTTATAGTTTGCAACTTTATTTTGATTTTTCGGGTTACTCTGATATGGCAATTGGTGCAGCCTATATGTTTGGCATCAAGTTACCGTTGAATTTCAATTCGCCCTATAAGGCAGTTAGTATCGTTGATTTTTGGCGCAGATGGCATATTACTTTATCGCACTTTTTGCGTGACTATTTATACATTCCCCTCGGCGGAAGTCGCAAAGGGCAATTGAGGCGTTATTCCAATTTAATAATAACTATGTTGTTGGGAGGACTTTGGCACGGTGCTGGCTGGACTTTTATTTTTTGGGGCGGTTTGCACGGGATATATCTAGTCATCAATCATCTGTATCGCTCTGTACGCAAGAGCTTGGGACACAATCTAAACAATGATGGTTGGCTGTTACGTGGTATGGGTTGGTTGGCAACTTTTATCGGGGTAGTAATTTCCTGGGTCTTTTTCCGTGCCAACAATTTTGCAACAGCAATTTCCATACTTAAGTCTATGTTTGGCTTCAATGGTATAGAGTTACCAGTCTTTCTCGAACCCTATCTAGGTTTTTTAAGAAATATAGGGATAGGATTCCTTGGATTTACCGTTAACGTAGGTATTAGTCAAAAATATGCCACATTTGGCATTATTATCCTTTTATTGATTGCTTGGTTTACTCCTAACACCCAGCAGTGGATGGGTAATTATAACCCCACCTTAACCGAACCAGTAGAGCCAAATCAGCCATTATGGCAGCAAAAATTTTGGAAATCTCTAGTTTGGAAGCCAAATAGAGTTTGGACGGTAATTGTTGCAGGATTAACATCACTCTCTCTACTTTGTTTCTCCAGGGTAAGTGAATTTTTATATTTTCAATTTTAGTTTTTAAACTATATACTAAACGGTAACAAAAATGAATTTCAAAAGTGTAGCAGCAGAATTTTTCAAAATAGGTAAGCAAAAGTCTCTAGAAATGTCCGTTCCCACAATTGCCAAGAAAAATGAAAATTCTAAATTTAGTTTTAAACTTTATGGGTTAGTGACCTCAATATTGCTAGGTTCTGTGGCTGGTATTAATTGGTTGATAGATCCTTTATGGTACAGTCATGGAAATATTTTAACTGGCAAGAATTTTACTTTTAATGAAAGAATAACTAAAACCAATTTATTTTTTAGAACTAAAGATTTGGTTGATTATGATTGTATTATATTAGGCAGTTCGCGAGTTACAGCATTAAGAACGTCTAACTTTGAAGGGAAGAATTGTTTCAACTACGCACTTAAAGGTGGTGAGATACCTGATTTTGTCGGCTATGCCAAGTTTTTGAAAGATGAAAATATAGACCCAAAAGTTGTTTATATTGGAGTAGATGGTTTGAATTTTGTCTATAAAGAAAGAACAAAACAAGAATCATTAACAGTTAATACTCTGCGCACCAAATCTCCTCTAGAAGCTTATTTATCTGCTGATGTTTTGTTATTTTCAGTTATGACTTTATTGGGCATTAGTCCCGATCCTGGTAATTATTACGACCGAGATTTTGAACCAGTAGATTTTGACAATCCTCCAGTTTATACTCCAGAATTTTATAAACCTGCTGCACCGCAAAAATGCGATCTTTCCGCTGTAGAAACTTTTGCTAATTTACAAAATATTTTTCCTAATGCTAAATTTATCGGTTACGTGCCACCAAGATCTGCTTGGAGTATGATCAACGATACTTACGGTAGAGGATTGATGGATTGTTATTTGTTAGGGTTTCATCAACTTGCCCAAAGTTATGATGCCATGTATGATTTTTCTGCTCCTTCAGAAATTACTAAAAATCCCGATAATACTTTTGATGGTAGCCATTTTTCTGTCACAGTAAATAATCAAATTGCCGAGATTTTGCAGGGTAAAGAAAGTACAAATTTTGGCATCCGAGTAGATAAATATGATTTCGAGCAGTATAGAAAATTGTATCGACAAAAGCTGAAAAATTTTCTGGCTGAAAACGAAAAATTAGAGCTTTGGCAAACCTCAGAAGAGATTTCAGTAGAAATGGTTAATTGATAGTAAATTTTTTCTGTTAGCGATCATGGTTAACAGGTTAATAGTCTGTAGATCTTCTTTTGTAATTAAAATTTTTAGGTTTATAACCAACGTTTAGATACTGCAATCTGCTTCTCTACTGGCGATCGCTAAATCTCGATTTTTGGGAAATTTTTAGATCAACTTGACCGTTTTTGCTCTACAAGAAAAAAGGTAGAGCATAATATATCTCTACCTACAATAAGTCAATTATTTATTCAATTACGAAGACGGAAGCAATTCTACTTTCTCTTTTTGAGGTATTATTGCTACTTTATTTTCTTCGTCGATATCTACTATTGCGGTGTCTCCTTCACCAAGACGACCAGATAAAATCTCTTCAGCTAGGACATCTTCTAGAAGGCGCATAATTGCCCGACGTAAGGGACGCGCACCATAGGCAGGGTTGAACCCTTCATCTACCAGACGCTCTTTAAACTTGTCGGTGACTTCTAGAGTAATTTCCTTCTCAGTTAAGCGTTGGAATACTTCTTTGAGTAGGATTTCGCTGATTTGTTTCACTTCGTCTTTGTTTAACTGACGGAAGACGATGATTTCATCAAGGCGGTTGAGAAACTCTGGACGGAAGTAGCTTTTTAGTTCTTCGTTGACCAACGAACGAATTCGGTTGTATTTTGCTTCCGCTTGGTCATCGGCAAATTCAAAACCAAGACCGCCACCACCTTTTTCGATAACTTTAGAACCGATGTTAGAAGTCAAAATTAAGAGAGTGTTCTTAAAGTCAACTGTTCTGCCTTTGGCATCAGTCAAACGACCATCCTCAAGAATCTGCAAGAGCATATTGAAAATATCGGGATGCGCTTTTTCAATTTCATCAAACAGAACTACTGTATAAGGACGACGACGTACCGCTTCAGTTAGCTGCCCACCTTCGTTATAGCCGACATATCCAGGAGGAGAACCGATCAGTTTAGAAACCGTATGACGTTCCATGTATTCGGACATATCGAGACGAATCATTGCTTCTTCCGAACCAAAGAAATAAGCTGCCAAAGCCTTAGTCAATTCAGTTTTACCAACTCCAGTTGGCCCAGAAAAAATAAAGCTAGCAATAGGACGGTTGGGATTTTTGAGACCGACTCTTGCTCGTCTAATTGCCCTGGAAGTGGCTTTAACTGCGTCTTCCTGTCCGATAATGCGCTGATGAAGAGTATCCTCCATATGCATTAATTTTTCGGATTCCGATTCGGTAATCTTATTAACTGGTACGCCAGTCCAAGAAGCAACAATGTAAGCGATTTCCTCTGAATCGACTACAGCAGAATTTTCGCCATCTTCAGCTTCATTTTTTTTGTTAGAAGCAATATTACGAATTTGCTCTTTGATTTCCATTTCGCGGTCGCGCAGTTCTCCTGCTTGGTCAAAGTCCTGTGACCTGACTGCATCGTCTTTTTGCTTGAGAATTTCCCGTAGCTCTTTATCTAGCTCTTTTGCTGCTGGAGGCAGTTGAGAATTAATCAAACGGACGCGAGAACCAGCTTCATCGATTAAGTCGATCGCCTTATCTGGTAAATAGCGATCGCTAATGTAACGATCTGACAGCTTAGCAGCTGCTTCTAAAGCCTCATCTAATATTTTTAATTTATGATGTTGTTCGTAACGCTCGCGCAAACCATAGAGAATTTCGATAGTTTCCTCTACTGATGGTTCGCCAACCTGTACGGGTTGAAAACGACGTTCTAGAGCAGCATCGCGCTCAATGTGCTTGCGATATTCGTCTAGGGTAGTTGCACCAATACATTGCAGTTCTCCTCTTGCCAAAGCTGGCTTGAGTATATTTGCTGCATCAATTGCACCTTCGGCCGCACCCGCACCAATTAAAGTATGTACCTCGTCAATTACTAGAATTACGTTTCCAGCTTGACGAATCTCATCCATAATTTTCTTGAGACGTTCTTCAAATTCACCACGATACTTAGTACCAGCCACCAGTAGACCAATATCTAAGGTGACTACCCGTTTTTCTTCGAGAATATCGGGAATGTCTTTATTAGCGATGCGTTGAGCTAGCCCTTCAGCGATCGCTGTCTTTCCTACCCCTGGTTCTCCAATCAGGACGGGGTTGTTTTTGGTACGTCTACCAAGAATTTGAATTACTCGCTCGATTTCTTTTTGTCTGCCAACCACAGGATCGAGTTTTCCTTCTCCTGCCATCTGGGTCAAATTAGAGCCGAATTCGTCTAGAGTAGGAGTTTTATTTCTACCTTGGGTACTGCTAGAACCAGCAGCTACTTCGGCAGTTTCACCTAGCATTCTAATTACTTGAGTGCGGACTTTCGACAAGTCTACGCCCAGGTTTTCTAGGACTCTTGCAGCAACTCCTTCGCCCTCTCTAATTAATCCTAAAAGCAAATGCTCTGTACCAATATAGTTATGACCTAATTGGCGTGCCTCTTCTAAAGATAGTTCCAGAACTCTTTTAGCTCTGGGTGTAAAGGGTATTTCTACTGCTACAAAACCAGAACCGCGCCCGATAATTTTCTCCACCTCGATTCGAGCATCTTTTAGATTGACACCCATCGATTTAAGAACTTTGGCTGCGACTCCAGTCCCCTCTCCGATTAAACCCAAGAGGATTTGTTCAGTTCCTACGAAGTTATGACCCAGGCGGCGTGCTTCCTCCTGGGCTAACATAATTACTTTTATTGCCTTCTCTGTGAAGCGTTCAAACATGTCTTATTCCATCCACCTGCTGCTTGCCCGTGTATGGTGATTCTAACACAGCCTCTGAGTTTCCTGACTGTGCTTAAAGGGGGGGAAAATACGGTAATTAATCTAACAGTTCTAACTTTTACGCCAATAGTAACTATTGTTACGCAAATAATTCTCTAGTTTTTTTTGCCATTGAGATAAACTGAGCTTAAACTCATGCTCTTGTATTCCCTTCAGCCAGAGGATCGACGCATCTTCTCCTGTAGATTGATAATAATTTTTTCTCGTTCCTGCTACTTTAAACCCAAATTTTTTGTATAGATCGATCGCCTGAATATTGTTTACATTTACTTCTAAAGTTGCCCATTCCAATTTTCGAGCGATCGCCTCTTTTAGCAAAACTAATAATAGCAGTTGTCCAAATCCTTGGCGACGATAATCTGGGTGAATTCCCAGTAAGGTAATGTGAGCTTCTTCGGCGATCGACCATAAGCAAGCCATTCCTACCATGATAGAATCACCTGATTCTAAATCTGGCTCGTTCAATAAATTTAGAGTTAATAAATTACTGTTCGGACTATTTATTTCTCTCAAATATCCTTCTGCTGTCCATAGCCCCCCAAAACAGATTCGATCTAAAGCAACTATTTCATCTATTTGAGATGGCTTTAGAGCTTTAATTTTTAAAATCTTCACTCCAATTATCTATTTTTTGACAGGAGCTAAATGTAAACTAGAAAATAGTAAACATATAGCTACAAATTATTGGTTTTGAGTTTCAAGCCAATTCGGGTTACGTTACTTGATTATTGACAAACACCAGTACTCTTGTTCTATTCCCGATTTTTATTGCTATTACTATTACTAGCCTAAAGCCTAAAGCTTTTCAAATTATTAAATTTCATTAGTCAATCAGAAAAGACAACAATTATAATTATGCTTTCGACCGATCGCAGTTTACCAAATACTGGACATCGTTATGTTCCACAAATTACAGATTTAAAAATTCCTCCTTCTCCCAATCAAGAATTAATGCCTTTGACTGCTAAGGTTAACGACGAGGATCGTCTAGAAATTGGTGGCTGCGATCTGCAAAAATTAGTTCAACAGTACGGTTCTCCTCTATACATATTAGACGAATTTACTTTGAGAACAGCCTGCCGTCAGTATCGCGATAGTTTTAATGCTTATTACAACGGAGATTCACAAGTAATTTACGCTTCCAAAGCTTGGAGTTGCCTGGCTGTCTGTCGGATTATTGACAGTGAAGGTTTGGGCTTTGATGTTGTCTCTGGAGGCGAACTATATACCACCATCGAAGCGGGAGTAAGCCAGGATCGGATTTATTTTCATGGCAACAATAAATCCGCTGCTGAATTAGAGTTTGCCGTAGAAACTGGCTGTACGATTATGGTAGACAACTGGTTGGAATTAAAAACTCTGACCCAAATCGTCTCTGGTGATGATGACCAACAACCAGTTCCGATTATGATCCGTCTTACACCTGGGATTGAGTGTCATACCCACGAATACATCCGTACAGGACACCTAGATAGCAAGTTTGGCTTCGATCCCAATCAGCTAGATGAGGTTTTTGCTTTTATCGCTCGACAAGAAAGTCTTAGTTGCATCGGTTTGCACGCTCATATCGGCTCACAAATATTTGAAAGTCAACCACATCAGGATTTAGCAGAGGTGCTGGTTGATTGGATGAAGAAAGCTCAAGAGTATGGTTTACCTGTAACAACTCTTAACGTAGGTGGTGGTTTGGGAATTAAATATACCGAAGCTGACGATCCTCCAAGTATTTCAGAATGGGTTAAAGCTGTTAGTACTTCAATAGAAAGAGCCTGTAATAAAATTGGTGTAGCATTACCTAAACTAATTGCCGAACCTGGACGCTCATTAATTGGTTCGGCCTGTGTGACTGCTTATACTGTAGGGAGTCGGAAAGAAATTCCTGGTTTTAATCCTTATATTGCGGTAGACGGGGGAATGTCTGATAATCCTCGTCCGATTACCTATCAGTCAGTTTATCGTGCTGTAATTGCCAATCGAATGTCTGCTCCTAATAGTGAAAAAGTAACTGTAGCGGGCAAACATTGTGAATCAGGAGATATAGTAATTAAAAATGCCGAGTTGCCTAGAACCGAACCAGGAGATATTTTAGTAGTACTAGATACAGGAGCATACAATTACAGTATGGCATCAAACTACAATCGTATTGGAAAACCAGCAGCGGTGGTAGTTTATCAAGGAGAAGCAAATTTGATCGTCGAGCGAGAAACTTATCAGAGCTTAATCGAACGCGATCGCCTTCCTGAAAGACTGGTAAAACAAGAAGACTAGATTTAGTATATAAGCCAGCATACTATTTCAAGATGCTGGTATGGGTACTGAAGCACGAGTCAATACTTGCAATTTCTGAGTATTCATCCCGCCAACCATTTATATCCGAGTAATTAAAATAATGTCACTGTCGGGTTTTTTTCCTGACTTAAACCAGGTTCTTTCCTGGTTACCAGATTTGGTCAATATCATCGATTTGGGCTTGGTTTTAGCCCTCAGCTATGCCCTACTGCTAATTATTGGCGAAGGTGAACGACGTAGCTTGTGGATGGTAAGAGGTTTCATCGTCTTAATGCTGGCTACTGTAATCAGTGGGCAGTTAGAACTAAAGCTACTCAAATTTTTGCTTGAAAAGCTAGTATTAGGTTCTGCTGTGGCAATGGCAGTAATATTTCAGTCTCAATTTCGTCGTTTTTTGGAACAGATCGGCAGGGGAGAAATATTGCAATTGTTTAAGAGTTCGGGCAGACCAAAAACTCAACCAGACAGTGTAATAGATCGTATTGTTGAGGCAGTCAAGGAACTCTCTCAAAATCGTACAGGGGCATTATTATTAATGGAGACAACTGGCTCCTTAGAAGAAGAAGATTTTGTTTCGTCTGGAGTTAGTCTAAATGCAGAGGTTTCCAAAGAACTGCTACAAACTATTTTTCAAACCAGTACTCTGCTACATGATGGTGCGGTCTTGATTAGTGGTTCGAGAATATTGGCAGCAGCGGTAATTCTGCCTCTTTCTGAGCGTACCGCTTCCCGTCAACTAGGTACTCGTCATCGGGCAGCAATGGGAATTACCGAACGGGTGGACAAATGTCTTTGTATTGTTGTTTCTGAAGAAACTGGTTCAATTTCGTTAGCTGAAAAAGGAACGTTAAATAGACCCCTAACCAGTAGTAAACTTAAGGAGCTATTACAAGCTAGGTTTACTCCTATAGTAGAGCGGGATGCGGTGCGTCTGAGTCGTAAAATTGGTTTTCAAGGCAAAATTTTGTTAGAACGCCTTCTACGGCTACGTCCATCAAATTTTCGCAAAAAAAATTAAATAATCTTTATAATCTTTAATTTTTCAACCTTAGCTTGTATTCAAAATTCAGCATTGTAAATTCTATTTTAAAGATGAGCCTAGAGCCAGTCACTTTACAACAACTACCCACGGATTTAAGCAAAAACCGTCTGCCCAAGCACGTAGCTGTAATTATGGATGGTAATGGTCGGTGGGCTAAAAACCGAGGAAAACCCCGTATTGTTGGTCATCAAAAGGGTGTGGATACTTTAAAAGATCTATTACGCTGCTGTAAAGATTGGGGCATTCCTGCCTTGACTGCCTATGCTTTTTCAACGGAAAATTGGGGAAGACCTCATGCGGAAGTACAGTTTTTGATGACGCTGTTTGAACGAGTTTTAAGGCGCGAACTAAAAGAAATGAAAGAGGAGAACGTCAGAATTAGTTTTGTGGGTAATCTTGTAGATTTACCCGACTCCTTGCGCCTGGAGATTAACCGCTCAATGGAAGATACTAAAGACAATCAGGGAATTCAATTTACTGTTGCGACTAACTATGGTGGCAGACAAGAAATTCTCCAAGCCTGTCAAGCGATCGCTTCTAAAGTAGAACAAGGCTACTTAGATGTAGCTCAAATTAACGAAGAACTTTTTGAACAACACTTGTATACTCAAGGAATTCCCCATCCAGATCTTCTCATTCGTACTAGCGGTGAGATGCGGATCAGTAACTTTTTGCTCTGGCAAATGGCTTATGCCGAAATTTACGTCACTTCTACCTTATGGCCAGATTTCGACCGAGTTGAGTTTCATAAAGCTTTGGCTACTTATCAGCAGCGCGATCGACGTTTTGGCAAAGTTAAATCTTAGCTATTGACTTTGAAAGCAGATTAACTTCGATCGATAAGTCCGAGATAAATATGTTATTCTAGATAGTGATTCGGACTCATGCGGTATCAACGCCCAAACCTTGTCAGGACTGGAAGGTAGCAGCAATACGGGATGCTTGATACAGGCGTGATATCCGAATCATTTATTTTTTATGGGTTTACAGTAACTAATTAACTAATTTTCTCGGTCGCAACGAATTATAGTTGTTGGTAACTGAGAGCAATCTAGACGATCTCAGAAAAAACTAGGGCGATCGCTCTAGCATTGACTAACCCAGGAATATTAATTGCCAAAGCGATAACCCTTGCCATATACGGTATGAATTAATTGAGTTTCGCCTTTAATCTCAATTTTGCGTCGCAACAAACGTACCAAAGCTGCTAAGACATTACTACTCGGTTGTTCTTCAGCTTGCCAAAGGTAACTATAGATTTCTTCGTGGGTCAAGAGTCGATCTGGATGCTGCATAAAATACTTTAATAACTTAATTTCTTTTTCCGAAAGAGCGATCGCTTTGTCACGACGATATGCCACTTGATTTTGCAAGTCTAATTCCAAATCTGCTACCTTTAGGCGATCGCTATTATTGTTGTCAGTTTCTAGAGTCGAGCGACGCAGCAAAGCCCGAACCCTAGCTAACAATTCTCTGAGTTCAAAGGGTTTAACCAGGTAATCATCTGCCCCAGCATCCAAACCATCAACGCGATCGTCTACTGTATCCTTTGCCGTTAAAAATAAAACTGGAGTAGTCAGAGAATGCGATCTCACTTCCCGACAAATTTCTAATCCCGATCTGTGGGGTAACATCCAGTCTAAAATCAATAGATCATACTGATTTTTTAGAGCTAAATCTCTGCCTACAGCACCATTATCAGCAATATCGACCTGATATCCTTCCTGTCGTAAAATTCGGCTCAAAGGCTCGCTTAATTCGGTTTCGTCATCTACCAAGAGTATTTTCATCGGCTCTTCTGTGTGATTTACCTTCGTTGAAATTTATTGGTCTATTTGGTCTATAGCTTTTAGGCGGGGCTTGTAGTGTAAGTTGTTCTCTCTATCTCCCTAATCATAATTATTTAATGTTTAATGAAAATAGAGGTAAGAATAAATAAAAGACAAGATACTGGTTTGATTATGCAATATCGGCGATTTGGTCGTACAGAATTACAAATGCCCGTTTTCTCTTGCGGAGGAATGAGATATCAATATAAATGGCAAGATTTACCCCAATCCCAAATACCCGAAGCTAATCAACGTAATTTAGAAGCTACAATTCATAGAGCCTTCGAGCTTGGAATTAATCACATTGAAACGGCGCGGGGTTACGGAAGCTCGGAGATGCAGCTAGGACAGGTGTTACCCCAGTTACCGCGAGAAAAATTAATTTTTCAAACCAAGGTATCTCCCAAAAGCGATCCTTTAGAATTTCATCGTCAGTTTAAGCAGTCTCTTAACTTCTGTCAATTAGAATATGTCGATCTTTTAGGATTACACGGAATCAATAATGAAGAAATATTATATTACAGTATCCGTCCAGGGGGCTGTCTAGAGGAAGCCAAAAAACTACAAACAGAGGGCAAAGTCAGACATATTGGTTTTTCTACCCATGGCTCGACCGAAATTATTACCAAAGCCATAGAAACGGGGGAATTTGACTATGTAAATCTCCATTGGTACTACATCAATCAATGGAATTGGTCGGCAATAGAAGCAGCACGTCGTCAGGATATGGGGGTATTTATTATTTCTCCTACCGATAAAGGGGGGCATCTTTATAATCCACCCACCAAGTTAGTCGAACTATGCCAACCTCTCAGTCCGATGGTATTTAACGATCTCTTTTGTCTGTCTCATCCTGAAGTACATACTCTTAGTTTGGGTGCAGCTAAACCCTCAGACTTTGAAGAACATCTCAAGGTTTTACCGTTATTAGATCGAGCCGATGAGATTTTACCTCCGATCTTAGAGCGTCTGGAACAAGAAGCGATCGCTGTATTAGGAAAAGATTGGCTTGAGAATTGGCAAGTTGGTTTACCTAGTTATAAAGATACCCCAGGCAATGTGAATATTCCTGTAATTTTGTGGCTGCGTAATTTGGCTTTAGCTTATGACATGATCGAATATGGGCAAGCAAGATACAACCTCTTAACCAATGGTAGTCATTGGTTTCCTGGGGCAAAAGCAGATAAGGTAACGCAGCTAGATCTTAGCTCTTGCTTGACCGCAAGTCCTTTTCAGGCACAAATTCCCAGTTTATTGCTCGAAACAGACCGTATTTTGGGAGGCGCGCCCGTTAAACGGCTTTCTCAAAGCTAGATTTGTCCGAGTAACGAGCTATTAAAAATGAGGTGTTTTTTAAACATAAAGAATTACACCCCCTTGATTGTGGCGATCGATGCTTCAGAATCAATCTCCCTTTGCCTTTTTTTCCGATTATTTTGCCGATTTTCTTCGATCGCTCAACTCATTGCTACGTCATGAGGGCTGTTACCAATATCATTGATAAATTTGCCTTGAATGTGATTGTGAAACTTAGGATCGGCATGGACACCAATTTCACTAGCAGCACGAGTCAACATCGATCTCTTACGGTTGATTAGCGATCTTTGTTGACGCATTAATGAAGAACGAGCTTGGTTTTGAATAGACATGGTTGTTTTCTCTAATTTAATTCTTTCACCATAAATATAGCACAAATTCTGTATCAAAAGTTACAAAAAGTATGTCTCTATACAATTTTAAATTTTTCTAATTAAGGTGGCAAGCAATGGCTGGAATTTGTCTTGGTTGAAGGTTAACAACATAATACAAAAAGCTAAATAGAGGAGCGATCGCACTATGGCTTGGAGACCATGTAATTGCTGTAACCTTTATATAATCAAAATTTCAAATACTAGCTCGATGCTAGCTAGAGGGAAATTTTTGCTGTTGAGAATAATTTTGCTCAAGTATCCTACATTTTTGCCTACTTTTCCGACGGTTAAAGCATTGGAGAAATTGGCAGGATGGAAATGTCCTAAAAGTTAAAGCAACAAAAATAAATTTTTTTCCCAGGAAAAGCAAAATCATGAACAGCATCACAACTATCTGTGGCAAAAAGCAGAAAACCATTCTACCTAGTATTAATGCTCAAGAAGTTAATGGCATCCTCTACTTTACTGTCGAGCGCGGCAAGAACTGCAAAGAGCAGTGGAAAACTGATGGTACGGCAAATGGCACTGTTTTTATCGCCAAGATTTAATTTCAATTCTTTGTACGAGGTCTAATCTCGACTTGATCCATTTTGAGAAAAAAGTGAAGCCAATATTAAATATTTAGATTCTCGCTCGTTGATGGTTGCTTGGCAAAGTTGAATTAGAGATTTACTGATGAATAGATTATCAAAAAAAACTATCCTTTATTTTTGTCTAATTTGGAGCCTAGAAATCGCCGTTACTTGGTTATTATTCGATCTTGTTTCCAACTTCTGGCTCAACCGATTAAATAATTCATTGTTTTCTTTCGAGAATTTGGTTGAGTCAGAAGAAATTACAGTTAATAAGAATGCTCAAAGTTTATCGACTTTACCTTTATTTACGACTGGAACTGCTCAACAGGAAATCTTCGCTACTTTAGGTGAACCAGCATCTTGTAAACCAGGGTATTGGGCAAATAGTATTGCCTGCTCCTATAAAAATATGTTGTCTTGGGGAATAGATCTGGGCTTTATATTTGATAGTCAAACCAAAAAACTACGCCAAGCAGAAATTGCTGTTCCCTCTTCTGTCGAATTGGAAGCTCTATATGGTGTTGTGGAGCATTTGATTGACTATACTTATCTTCCAGCTACTATTGAACGCCAATTAGCAGCAGTTTACTGGCGGGAAACTAATAGCCAAACTTTTGAAATTGATAATTTAGAAGCAGTAATTAAACGCCATGAGCAAGATCGCATTTATATCGGCGTTTGGGAACAATATTTTCATCAAGTTTAAAGTAAGCAAAGAAACAGGATTATCTTACTCTAAGTTAAAAGATCGCTCTCAAACAGTTTTAGGTAGTAGATATTTTAATGGCGATCGCCCAAATCTTTTTTTGCCCTATCTATTTAGTTTGATAATGTTTGACTTGGGTGGGCGATCGCACTATTATTTAAGCAAAGCGCTCGTCTGACAATGAAACCAACACAATTATCTCAAAAGCAATTGGAAATTCTAAATGACCTCGATGAACTTGTCGGAGATGGTCTACAGCAAATTGAGGAGTTCAATGCTGAATCAGTAGCTATGAATGAAAAATGGAAAAAAATAGCTGAAACTAAACGATCTAGAAGACAAAACTCAAAAACTAAATAATAGCCGTAACCCTATAGATTTGAGCCATTGACAGGGCAATCGCACTACCATTTAAGCAATGCGATCGCCTGAATCAAACCAGTTCAAATAAAGTTGAATATGGGATCGCTCTCAAACAGCTTTAGGTAGTAGATATTTTAATCGATCTTTTCCTACCTCATCTAGTTCTGCAATTATTTTTCTTTCGGCAAGGCGATCGCCATTTTTGGGGAAGGCTTGAATAGCGATCGCCTGAATCGTATTTATTTCTGAGTTAACTGCCAGTCTGTATCTAGCAAAACCCTGTCGAGTGGCGATCGCCCAAATCAAGATAAATCTAAAGAAAATAACGTAGCGATCGCTCAAACCACTCTCAAAAAAACTAGCAACCCTGCCGAGATTCTGTACTATCAGGCATTTTTGCCTCACACAGATTAATGTCTTTCCATCTTTCAAACCACTCTTTATCTCTTTGAGTTCCCCTTAAGTCAGCACGACTCAAATTAGTTTCAGAAAATTTAGCGTAGTATATATTCGCATCACTCAATTGAGAGCCAATTAATTTAGCATTACCAAAGTTGGCAAAATTTAGGTTAGTACTTCTTAAATCAGCACTACTTAAGTTGGTATTGACTAAGTCCGCTTCATATAAGCTAGCCTTCCACAGATTGGCATTGCTTAAGTTGGCTAATGCCAAATTAGCATAATTCAGATTTGTTCCTTGCAACTGGGCGTTGCTTAAGTTGCTACTAATAAGTTCGGCGTTGTATAAGTTAGCACTTTCTAAGTTAGCCCTGCTCAATTTGGCATCTTTCAGACTAGCACCACTCAAATTAGCAGCAGTTAAGTTTGCTTCTCTCAAGTCAGCACCAACTAAGTCAGAATTGCTCAAATCAATTCCGCTCAGGTCACACTTTCGACATTTTTTAGACTTTAGCAGTTTCTTAACGTTTGTGGCAATCTCAGTTTCCTCACTCTCAGATTGATTTTGGGAAGAGTTTGTAAGGTCGGAGGATGAAGGATTTGAAGGGGTTGATGGTAGATTTAATGGCTGAGTTGGAGTACCAGAACCTCCAGGTTTTGGAATTATAGGAATCACATGTTCTTGAATGACTTCTAAAGTAAGCTTTATTCCAGTTCCTGCAACCAATACAGTAGCTATAGCGGGTAGCAAGCTAATACCAACTGTCAGCCAATTTCCACTAGCAATGTTGACATTGATATGTCGAATGTAGTCACGTCCAACTTGAATTAGATCTCTACCAGCATTTCCATCTTGTATCATGATTAATCTTTTTCCATCGTTAAAATTGTATTGAAAAACTTTTCATGGAATTTAATTAGGTGGAGCTTTTTGTAGTTCTGATTGGGTATTGCTTGGGTTTTGATTTAACCCTGCATTGATTGCCCATGCCAATCCCCCCATTGCCAAAACACCAATGATGAAAAATGAAATTAAAAAATTCATATTCGTAGTGTTGGTGTTGATGTAATCTCTACCAGCTTGAGTTAAATTACCCCCTTGGTTATTTGCTTTTTGGTAAGGACTAAGATTTGATATTTGTTCGTTCATTGTTTTTTTGAGAAATTTTTAATTACAGTAATAGTCAAAACTAAGAAATGCGATCGCCTGATGGGATAAGTTTTATTTGAGGATTAGAGAGGTAAAGCGATCGCTTTAAAAGAGAGAAAAACTAAACTATAGTTGCGATCGCTTTTTATCAAAAGAAACTGGAGGGCGTGATCGCTTTGACCAAAGCTAGGTCAAATCCAGTAACTTCGGCGATCGCATTTACTCGATTCAGTTGTAGTTAGTTAGAGTTGATCGCCTGATGAGTTAAATCCGATTTTGGGATTATTGGGATTACTGGAGTGAGAGCGCACTCCAATTTAGAAACCTAAAATAGCGATCGCGTAACCCACCTTAACATTATGGAATGATCGGTGCGTTACATTACATTTCATAAATGCACCCTACAAGATCAGCGATCTCACAAACAGGAACAGGTGATGGCTGCACTTGCGCTGTATCTTATACTGATAATTCAAAAAGAAGCTGGAAGCTAAGAAATAGCTGAAATCCCCAGAAAATCAAGATGAAAATGCTCACTCAATAAAGTGAGTAAATCAGATTCACGCCTTAATTGACGCATAATCTGAGTTAAAGAAAGATGACGAAAACCAGGACAATATTGAAGCGAAGTGATAAATAAATAAGCCATAATCTTAATTAACAAGCCAGTGTAGAGACCATCACCCCGAAGTCGCATCAAACCGATTGCCAAGACCGATTGCAAGATTTTCCAAAACTGTTCAATGAGATTATGAGCTTGCCAAATACGCCACATTTGAACACTGGGCAAAGAATTACTGCTGAAATCCATCAAGTAGAAGGAGCGAGTAGTAGTTTTCTGAAAAAACAACAGATTAACTACTCCAAAAGTTGGATTGAGAAGGGTTTTACGTTGTGCTGGAACATCAATTCCCCAGTGTGTAGAATCATATTCAATCTCTTTTTTCCATTGAGATGCTGAGTGTTTGACTGACTCATCAGTAAAGACATAATTACTTTTACCGACCACCACAATTTTAATAAATCCTAGTTCATGTAATGCTTGTTTGAGAGGCTCAGAAACATACCACGAATCCATAGTGATGGGAATAGTTGTGATGTCTACCTCATGCTTATCAAACTCTTCTTTTAATCTGGTTAACATTGAGACCAATAAACTTGGTTTATCTGTATTTTTTGAGCCTTGTTTAGAGCAAAATAATAGATGGATTGGTATGGCTTTGCCGTTAATGGTTAATACTATTCCTAATAAATTTTGTCCATTTACTACTTTTTTCCAACGACCACTATACCAACTCCAGGTGCAACGTAGTCGTTTGCCCACTCTGTCAATTACACTGTCATCGACTGCCAGGGTAATGTTGGCTCTGGATTGACTAGCGGCACTTTTTTTTGACTTCTTTTATCTGTTCTGCTGCTTGATGCACCATCATTTTGAGGAGAACTTCTTTGAGTCTATATAAACTCCAATTTTGGATTTTTCCATAGATTTTTTGAGGTTGAATTCCTAGATAATCTGCCCACTGCTTGGGGTTGTAGCATCCATAGGCATGGCTAATTGCTAATGCCATGATTACTTCAAAGGCTTCTAATTTTCCTTG
>JASJEI010000481.1 GCA_030064795.1 Pleurocapsa sp. MO_226.B13
TTAGCGATCGCAGTGTAATACTGAATAAAAAATAATGTTGGATTCTTACTATTTTTATTGCCAAAAATTGCAATAAAAATAACTTTTAAGCATACCACAAAATATTTATGCAAGAGTTCTATTGATTCGGAGGCTTCAATTCTTACATTAGATGCTTCGATCGGGTTATCAGTTTGAGTAACAATACTTGAGCCATTGGTGAGGTTGAGATTGGTAGTAGTAAGATTAATTTCACCAGCATTGCCAACACCGCCAGTACTGATCGAAACTTGAGCGCGATCGCTCATTACTAAGCTATTAGCAGTAATATCTATCCCCCCTGCATTACCCTGCCCTAAAGTAGTAGCACTGATGAAAGCATCGTTGTTCACAACCAGAGAAGAAGCAGAAATAGTTATGTTTCCACCATCACCAATGGCTTGCGGTTCTAACGTTGTCGTGATTTGACTGAGGACTAAGGTGATTTCCGAGAAAGAGTTTCCCCTTTTCGGCAATCGGTTGCACTGGGGACTCCAGAAAGATAAAGGGAACAGAGGGAAATTAGTTAGCGTGCATTGTCCGCTAACTCTTCCTCAAATATTGCCCCAACACAAATTGATGGAATAACTGAAAGTTGAACCGAAAGTGTAGAGCTGATGGAAGATATAGCACTACGCATTTTGGTTAGGACATTTTTATAATAGAAAGGAAGTCATCAAAATATCGGCGATCGCTATTAATTATGCCAGCACCTTATAGCTATGATTTACGTAAAAAAGCGATTGAAGCAGTAAAAAGAGGACATAAAAAACTCATGTCTGTCGTTTATTCAAGATTAGTCGTAATACTTTGGATTTATGGTTGAAAAGAGAAAAAGAAACAGGAGATTACGTAGCGATCGCTATTTAACAAGGAAGGCATAGTAAAATTAAAGACGAAGAAAAGTTCAAGCTTTTTATTAGAGAAAATCATGGTAAAACTCAAACAAAAATAGCTGAATTATGGGGGAACAATATTCCTCAGCAAAATATTAGTTATGCGTGCCAAAAACTAGGGATAACAAGAAAAAAAAACTTACGGATATCAGGAAAGAAGTGAAATAGAACGAGAAGCTTTTCGAGAAAAACTCTCAAAAATCCCCAAAAAAAAAGAAGAGTATATGTAGATGAGGCGGGCTTTGATAATCGAGAGAGCTATCCCTATGGCTATAGTCCCAAAGGGGAAAGATGCTACGCTTTAAAATATGGAAAAAAGAGAGAAATAACTAGTTGGAAAGCGTGCTTTAAGAGAAGGAAAAATTTTTGCGCCTTTAACTTTTGAGGGTAGTTGTAATCGAGATTTATTTGAAGCTTGGTTATCTCAAAGTTTAATTCCTCAATTGAATCCAGGAGATATCATCATTGTTGACAATGCTACTTTTCATCTCTAGAGAAACGATTAAAAAAATTGTAGAATAAGCTGGATGTGAACTATGGTATCTCCCAGCCTACTCTCCAGATTTAAATAAAATTGAGCGCGAGATGTGCCGAGGTTTCCTCGGCTTACAGAATCGCGCTGTTGAGAATTGGTGGTCTGTTCTAAAAAATTTGATGAAACAAATGCTACCTGAATTTGAAACAGTCAGAGAGTGTGTAGATGCTGCCTTCAAAAACTGTCCTAACGTTTTTGCGTAGTGCTATAGTTCTCTTTTATGCCAGAGAACTATGAAGGTTAAGGATTTTTCTTTGACGATTTTTTTAGAGATTGCAATTAGCGTAAGTTTTACGCTAATTCAATTCCATTTCAACCGAATCTAAAAAGAATTAATCAGGCAAAGGGATTGAAAACACTGAGGAGCTAACTTGGTAAACATGAAAATATCCCATTTGGGCAAATTAGGATTACGCTCCTTACGTCTTTCAATTTCTTTCATCTCTTTTTTCGTTAAAGAAATTCCTTTTTGATAAATTTCTAGACTCAGATTAATAAGAGGATTTTTCCCGGGAGCAGGTCATACTTTGCGCCCAAGCTAACATCGTTTCAACGTTTCTCAAGATTGCTCCATAGAAGATGCTGTTCTAAAATTCCCCAACAGCGTTCTATAGGATTATATTTACTGTGATCAGGAGGAAAATAAAGTAACTGAATAGATTTTCCGGTTCCATCGGCAAACTCCAACATCCTCTTCAAAAATTGAGTTCAAAATCCACTATTTTCTGGTCCATTATCCATTTTGAGTTGAATAATATCTGTTTCTTGCTTTTCGCTCTCATCCAGAGTTTCCCACCATTGAGATCAGCTATCCACTATGAAGTCACTAGTTTTATAAGAGCTACCAAAGTTCAAATAGAGTTGCCCCGTATCTTCGTTAACAATTCCACAAGGAACAAATTTTTCCTTGACGACCATATCATGATCTTGTGCTTGATTGTATCCTCTTGTTTTCCCCCACGAGAATATTCTCCCATCTCTACAGTTGCTTTACAATCCAGACTTAAACGCTTCACTTTCTTGTCTAGTTTCCTATCTTTTTGGCTCAAATTCTCGAAGATGGCATCCGTTTCTGGGATTTTTTTTTCGGCTTGGCTTTCACTACTTTTCTTAATCGATAACCCATGCGATTTAAGATGTCTGCCATGGTACTTGGAGCCGGAATTTGACTCTCACTATATCCTTGATTTCTTAATTGTCTAATAGCTTCAGATGCTGTTAATCGAGTATAAGCAATGGGGCTATTAAAAGTTGGGTTTTGTTGAGCGTGAGCTTCGGCGATTTCTCTCAACGATTCAGCCGCTAATGGTTCTTTCTCTTCCCATTTTTTCGCTCCGCTATAATTTGACTGTAGCCCCAGACAGATGATTCCACTTCGTTTTTCTTCTAATCCTAGTTGGACATTTCTTCGTCCCCAACCAAAAAGTCTTTCGGCAAGTCTGGCACTTCCCTGACAATACTTGAGAGTCATTTGAGCAAGAATAGGCTCGACGCTTCACTCCGGTCATTTGTGAGGCTGCTAAACGTAAGTCTGCGACTTGGGAGGGTTTTAAGCACATATTTAGCCTCTTGAACTCCAGTTTGATCGCTCTTGCTCACTATTCCTTCTATCTTATATCTATTGGGGATCTTCTTTGCAAGAAATTACCTGACCGTGCCGTCAGTAGTAATTTGAGCGAGTATGGGGCTGGTATACAAACAGCCGAGACTAGCTAAACCAAGCTGTAGTGAGACGAATAGAGCTTTAAGACATTGCATTATTCTTGATGGTTTCTAGTGAGGTAATTTCAAAAATAATACCATTATCAACGGTTATTTTGATGGTCAAAAGAAGATTTGTTACTTCAAACTCCCCGCCCCCTTTAATTTCCCCCAAAGCTGGAGGAAATCAGAGGGGAGAGGCAGGAGATTGGGAGGTTTTCAATTAGACTTTTCAGACAACCTCTAAAGCGATCGCCTTGGTGAAACTTTTGAATAGATCATGGCGATCGCTCTATTTCTCAACTCAACGACACCACAATTATCCATTTTCAATTAAAGAAATCTTAAAACAGATCGAAGTTACAGCCAAACAGACTGATTCGGTGCGATAAAGTCATAGTAGTTAAGATACTCATAGCACTGATTCATGTCCTCCGAGAAGCACAGTACAACAGACAAAAATATTATTACCGATTATCGCACTATAGATGCATCCAAGCTTTCGCCGATGTATCAACATTATGTGGAAGTAAAAGAACAATATCCCAATGCGCTGTTGCTATATCGGGTAGGAGATTTTTTTGAATGCTTTTTTCAGGATGCTGTCACCATCGCTAGGGAGTTAGAACTAGTTCAAACCAGTAAAGCAGGGGGGAAAGAACTGGGGCGAGTGGCAATGACGGGAGTACCCCATCATGCTTTGGAACGCTATAGCACGATCTTGGTAGAGAAAGGCTATGCAGTGGCGATATGCGATCAGGTGGAGGATGCCAGTAACGTTAAAGCAGGGGACTTAGTAAAAAGAGAAATCCAAAAGTTACTGACTCCTGGTACTTTGACCGATGATGGGATGTTGCAGTCTCGGCGGAATAATTTCTTGGCTGCAATTGTCGTTGCGGGGGAACACTGGGGTTTAGCCTATGCAGATATCTCTACAGGGGAGTTTTTTACCGTCCAGTCTAGCGAACTGAGTTCTCTAACTTTGGAATTACTACGTTTACAGCCATCAGAAGTGTTAATCCCTGCTAATGCCCCAGATGTTAGTGGTTTACTGCGCCCTGGAGAAAAATCCGAGTATTTAGCTGACTATTTACCCGATAGCTTTTGTTATTCCTTGCGATCGCAACAGCCATTTACTTTAGTCGATGCTACTCAAAGACTTAAGGATACCTTTGGTGTTAGTTCCCTCGAAGGGATGGGATGTGCGGATATACCTTTAGGAGTCAGGGCTGCGGGGGGGTTATTGGAATATGTAGAGGATACCCAAAAAGCCTATCAAGTGCCTTTACAACCACTACGCACCTATAGTTTGGCTGACTATTTAATTCTCGATCACCAGACTCGACGCAACTTAGAAATTACCCAGACTATTAGAGACGGAACGTTTCATGGTTCTTTGTTATGGGCATTAGACCACACCATGACAGCAATGGGAGGGAGAACTCTCCGTCGTTGGGTACTGCAACCCCTAATCGATCTTAAAGGTATTGCTGCCAGACAAAGCACGATTAAAGAACTGGTAGAAAATACTTCCATGCGTCAGGATTTACGTTCTATGCTGCGTAAAATCTATGATATCGAGAGATTATCGGGTCGAGTGGGTTCTGGTACGGCGAATGCACGGGATTTACTCGCTTTATCCGAGTCCTTAATTAAATTAAGCGATTTATCGGCGATCGCTTCTTTTGGTTCTTCTCCCTATCTCAAAGCATTACATTATGTTCCCCCAGAATTAGAACAGTTAGGGGTATATGTCGTCGAAAGGCTAGTAGAGTCGCCACCCCAACAAATAAAAGACGGTGGAATCATTAAAGACGGTGTAGATTCTCGGCTAGATGAAATTCGCCAGAGACTAGAAGACGATAAGCAATGGCTAACCAACCTGGAAGTAACCGAAAGAGAACGAGTCGGTGTAGCTAATATCAAAGTGGGTTACAACAAAACCTTTGGTTATTACATCAGTATGCCCCGTTCCAAAGCCAGCCAAGCCCCCGATAATTACCAACGCAAACAAACCTTAACTAACGAAGAAAGATATATCACTTCGGAATTAAAAGAACGAGAAACTAGAATTCTGACGGCAAGAGATGACTTAAATAAGCTCGAATACGATATTTTTACCGAATTGCGGGCTACTGTAGCCGAAAAAGCCCAACAAATCCGCAGTATCTCCAAGGCAGTAGCTGCGATCGATGTTTTAGCGGGATTAGCCGAAGTTGCCGTCTATCACAACTACTGTTGTCCGCAAATGGTCAAGGGGCGAGAAATTAATATTGTTGAAGGCAGACATCCTGTCGTCGAAAAATCTCTAGGGGAAGGCTTTTTTGTTCCCAATTCAGCGCGGATCGGTAATTCTCTCCAATCTCCTGAAGAGGAAACCGCCCCCGACTTGATTATCCTCACAGGACCAAATGCTAGCGGAAAAAGCTGTTACTTAAGACAAATAGGCTTAATTCAAATCATTGCCCAGATCGGTAGTTATGTCCCCGCTACCGAAGCTTGTTTGGCAATCTGCGATCGCATTTTTACCCGTGTCGGTGCAGTAGACGATCTGGCGACGGGACAATCTACCTTTATGGTAGAGATGAACGAGACGGCAAATATTTTAAATCACGCCACCCCTAAATCTTTAATTCTCCTGGACGAAATCGGACGAGGGACGGCAACTTTTGATGGACTTTCTATTGCTTGGGCGGTAGCAGAATACTTAGCGACTGAAATTCAGGGACGGACTATCTTTGCCACCCACTATCACGAACTAAACGAACTAGCTTCTATTTTGACAAACGTAGCTAACTACCAGGTAACGGTCAAAGAAATGTCGGACAAGATTATCTTTCTGCATCAGGTAAGCCCAGGTGGTGCCGATAAATCCTACGGAATTGAAGCAGGAAGACTAGCTGGTTTACCTCCCTCAGTAATTTCTAGGGCAAAGCAGGTAATGGGACAAATAGAAAAACACAGTAAAATCGCTCTGGGTTTACGTCAAGGAATCAAACAAGTACAACCCAGTCGCGATCGAAATGGTAAGCCGATCGAACAGTTGGATATTTTTGAGGATTGAATTTTGAGTTCGGAATTCGTAGAGGACGTTCCAGGTCACGTCCGTACAGACAGAGAGAGGTAGGGTGGGCAAAAATAACTCAGAGGAACTAAATCTTTGCTAGCTTGGTAAATTTGCACTAAAGTACTAGCTTTATGCGGAGCGGTATCCTTTAGGACGCGTCGCCCACCTTACGGTTAATGGGACTTCTTTAGACAAGAGGTTAAATATTTCCGACGAGAATAATTTTGAAGGCGGTTTTAAGAGCGAGAAGTTAAACTAGACACTCTCCATAGTCAAATTGAGAAATTTAAATTCTATTTAAGCTCTATACTCGATCGCAATATGTCCTCCGAAAATTCAAGCAATCCTGCTAAAAAACCCAAAACCAACCCCAATCTTAAATCTAGTATTGTTCATAAACCATTTGCCACGGGGACAATTAATATCTTTAATCCCTACCGAAATAAAAACCAAGCTGACAACAAATCAGACGCACCCAAGCTGTTTTTAAATGCCGAGTTAGAAAAAACTTCCGACAAGCTGACAACAGAATTAGAATCAGATCGGGAAAACTCTGAAATAGAATATCGAGAACCCAATTGGTTAGATAGCTTACTCAGTCCTTGGGGTATTGCTGCGATCGCCATCTTATTTTCAATCAATCTCATCTCTGCGGGATTTATTTGGCGCAATACTCGTACCGCAGAAAATCTCAAGCAAACCAAGTCCCCTGTCTCTACTGTAGGCAATACTAATCTAACTGCTAAAGAATTTATGCCTCTCAATCTGAGTACTTTGGGCGCGATCGAGATTATCGAAGCTGAAGTTGAAGACTCCACTCGAGATCTTACTCCGATTAGCCCCGCCCTCGCTCCTTTAAATAATCTTGCCAGCTTATCTATCTTTAATACTGAATATCATTACGTACTGACAGAATATACTGGCGAAGATTCTTTGGCTGTGGCAAGACAAAAAGTTAAACAGGTATCTCTGGTAAACTTCCCTCAAGGAGTATTTGTCTATTTAGGTGCTTTTAAACAGCGGGAAGATGCCAAGAGTTTTGTATCGCAACTAAAACAAGAAAACTTGTCTGCTTATGTTTATCCTTTAGATTGATAGTCGCTCGAACTCGCGTTGATTAATTCTTTTCTATCTTAGGCTCTACGCCTTGGCTGAGTTGCCAAGCGATCGCATTTAAGATTAAACTGCCATTACCCGAACAGTTTTCTTGATATTCTTCTTGGGCTGCAACTACCGAGCCTAACTTTTCAATAGTTTTACCATATTTTTTGTCTTTGGCTAAGTCTTTTTCTTCAGCCGTTAAGGGACGCGATCGTTCTAGTACCGCTTTAATTATTGGTATATACTGTTGTGCCTGTTCTGATGCTTCTTGTACTTCCAACTGTAGCTTGGTTAACTCGACAATCTCTTTTGCTCCCTGGACAATGGGCAATAATTCCTGACTATCGGACACGGCGTTTTGGGATTTTACTTTGGAACTCTCTGATGGTACATAAAAAATGTGGTCTGGAGTCAAACCATCAGGAAAACGATCCACATCAATTTCCTCTTTTTCCCACATTTCCCGAACAATATCTAAAGCTTTAGCCCGATTTTTCTTTGTATCACCTCCTATCCCTGGCACTTCGATTAAAATTCCCTCTTGCTCTGATGCTGGCTTAGAGAGATCGCTGACTGCAACAAAATGAGACACTGATGCGGTTTTAGCCATTTTGATCGGATTTTAATTTCTTAATATATTTGTACTATGTTGTTTAATTGTAAACTATTTGGCGATCGAAGAACAAAATTAAATTACTCCAGTAAAAGATATCGATAACTACTCAAGATCGAGCGATTGTTCGCTTGATTTTAATTGTTACCGAAAATCCACAAATTATACTTTCAATTAACTATATTTTAAGGGTGACTATAAATGTTCGGAAATTACGATGAAATGGGTAAATAAAGCCGAAATCTTAGGATCGACACTCTGAGTTATGTTGGGATATAGAGTGGGCAAGAAAAAATGATTTACCTCCCCGTATCTATATTACTTTTCTTATTATTTCTCTTTTTATTACCGTTTGTCTGGATAGCTATAGCTCTAGACGTAGTGGAAGCAGCAGTTGCCAAGCTGGGTTTTTCTCCCAATGTGGCATTCATTCTATTTATTGCCGTGTTAATCGGTAGCACGATTAATATTCCCCTTTATAAAGTTGAATCTATTAAACCTGTTGTCTCAGATTTTCGGGATCTGTGGTTACAACAATTCTGGGGTATTCCCTTGCACAAAGCCAGACAAAAAACCATTATCGCTCTTAATGTTGGCGGGGGTTTAATTCCTGTCCTGCTAGCGATTTACGAACTAACCCGCTCTGATGCTGTTGCCATCTTTTGGGTAACTCTAATCGTTACCACTGTCAGTTACTTTTCTGCCCAAATCGTCCCAGGAATTGGTATTCAAATGAATGCTTTAATTCCTCCTTTGACGGCAGCCATTAGTGCCGTTGCGATCGCCGAACCTTTAGCCCCTTCGGTAGCTTTTGCAGGGGGAATACTAGGAACGCTGATTGGTGCAGACTTACTCCACCTCAAAGAGATCGAGAAAATGAGTGCTGGAGTTCTCAGTATTGGTGGTGCGGGGGTGTTTGATGGCATCGCCATGTGTGGTTTATTTGCTTTACTTCTTACTTGAATTAATTAATTCAGGAGGTAACAGATGATGAATGTTAAGAGAAATGGCAAGATTTACAGCAAAGCATTAGTCGCACCAGCAGACGAGCAAAATCGGCTTTGGACTCTGCCTGGAAAAAACTCATTCATAAGTAATACATAAATATTTAATATTTGTTACTCTGGGAGGAAAACATCGTGACTATTGAACCTACTTCCAAACCCTTACGTCAAGCTGGTATTTATGTCATCGTTGTAGCTGCTAGCGTGGCATTAACTTTGGGTTCGCTTAAAGCATTTCCCCAGCTGTTATCTCCTTCAGTAGCTGAAAATTCCACAGCAATAGAGATTGTTCCCTCTCAAGTCCCAGCTTTACCGCTTCTAAATACCTAGACAAATCTGTCCAAATACAACTCTACGGTGTAAGTTAGCTCGTTAATTAGTGCATAACTTCTTACGTGGTATTAGAGTCGAGGAAACCTCGCCGTCATCCACGCGCTGCTTGGAA
>JASJEI010000088.1 GCA_030064795.1 Pleurocapsa sp. MO_226.B13
TCAGTAGATCACAAACGTTTTTAGAAGGTTTATGGAATGCGGTTTTCAGCCGATATCCCCTAAGGCTAAAAACTAGGTGGATCAGTGAATGGGCGCGATCACTTTGACAATTGGCGAGCGCTAATTGTTAGTCAACAACTCGATCGCGGAAGCACGAAAACCGCATTATTTCGTGACTTTGTGATCTACTGACTGTTATTTCTTGAGAATATTTGTAACTGCTTACTAACTAACGTTACTCAAAATAACTATAGATAGATATTCCAATAGATTGAAAAGCATAGCATAAACTAAGCTTTTGTGCGTCCCATTTTTCATCGGTCAAATCTGCACAAAGCGCGATCGCCTTTGGCTGTAATAAATAGAAATAATTGATATTTGGCGAGCGCTCTTTTAGAAAGTCATCGACTAAAAAATAAAGGCTATTAATATCAATTCAGGCAGTTAAATGTTCAAATAATATTTTGCTACCGATAAATATCAAAATTAATCCGCCCATAATTTCAATCTGATTATTTAGTTTATCGCCAATTTTATGACCAATAAAAACTCCCACAAAAGATAAACAAAAAGTGATTATACCAATTAAACTTGCTGCTAAAATAATGGAACTTTTTAGTAAAGATAGTCCTAAACCAGCAGCCAAGGCATCAATGCTAGTTGCGATCGCCAGGACTAACAGAGTGTATGAATCTAGGGGGTTAAATTTTTCTCCCTCGCCTTCTAATTGGCATGATTCATAAATCATCTTGCCTCCAATAAAGCTCAACAACCCAAAAGCAATCCAATGGTCATAATCGGCAATAAGATGACTAAAATTAATCCCTGCTCCCCAACCAATTAAGGGCATCAAACATTGAAAACTACCAAAAAACAAAGCAATTTTTAGAGCTTTATTAATTTTAATTCTTTGTATTAGTAAACCACTGGTAAGAGAAACAGCAAAGGCATCGGCTGCTAGCCCTAAAGCTAAAAAAGTTGTTGATGTTGGATTCATTAATTATGATTTAAACTGTTTTAATAATCTTAAATTGTATACGATCGTAATTGTTTAAACTAGCTTTTTTTATCATAATTATTTCATTTTTTACGATTATTAGTAATTGCTGACATTTAATAAGTAGTCGGGCAAAAACTATATGCTTGAGATATAAATCAAGAGTAACAGTTAAAGCCTTTGAGAATCACTACTCTCGTTTTTCATTAAAGGCTCTGTCTCAATTACTGAATCGAACTATTACAGTTTAAATGAATTCTGTTCATTAGACTTTCACGTTAGACTAAATAATAGCTTATAAATGATTCAGGGTAAGCAAATTTTATGTCAGTGAAAATTTCGCAGCCTTATCAACCATTATTACTACGTATTCTTCACGGTTTAACTGGCTTATTTGCGATCGCAGCTATGATTACTGCGTTTTGGACTTACGATACTTATGATGGACGTTGGGGTAGAATTCCCTTACCTAGATTTACCGAAATTGAGGGAATTCATGGGACATTCGGGTTATGGACATTACTGATTTTTCCTCTCTTTGTTGTCTATGCTTTTCATCGGGGTCAACGAAGACTAATTCAGTCGAATTCAATTAGTAAACTGACTCAATTTGAACAACCAATCTGGTGGTACACTCTGCATCGCTTAGTTAATACTTTGAGTATTTTGGCACTAACTTTTGCTGTTTTTTCTGGCAAGATGATGGACGAAAAGTGGCTACCTAAAGGAGAACTCAATCATACCTGGTACTATGCCCATCTTATTTCTTGGCTAATTTTACTAACTTGCATCTCAATTCATTTATTAATGAGTGTTAAAGTGGGAGGCTTGCCCCTAATCTTATCAATAATTGATTGGCGATTTTGCAGTAAGGATAGTCCTGCTTTATGGCAAAAACATCTTTCTGACTGGCGTTCTAATTTTGAGATCGAGAAGGTTAAACAATGGCTATTATCTATCACTTTGCTTAAAGTAATAGAACTTTTTGTCTTAATTACTATTGTTTTAGCCTGGATAATTTCGCTAATTAAAGAAATTGGTTGAGTTAATAACCCTCAAGAAAAAAGTTTCTGCGATCGTCGTAGCTGTTCTGCTATGCCCGATCGCTCTCGTTCTTCAAAAAGACGATTCGGTAATGTGAATTCGACCAGAACCAAGGTACATAACATCAATTACTGAGATACTCTTTAGCTACTTGCGGTCTACCCCAGATGACTGTTTCCTGTTTGTAAATTACCATGCCTGGTTTTGCTCCCTTCGGTTTGTATACATATTTTGGTTTGGTATATATTACGGGGACTTGTTCGCTTTCGCGAGCTTGACTATAGTAAGCAGTAAGATTGGCGGTAAACTGTAAATCTGGTTCGCTGGCTACTGCACCAGGGTCGAGACGCAACAAGACATGACTTCCTGGTATTTCTTGAGTATGAAACCACAGATCGTATTCTACAGCGGTGCGAAAGGTTAAGATATCATTCTGACGATTATTACGACCAACCCAAATTTCAAATCCTGAAGGTGCGGTGTAACGATAGGGTTGAGAATCGCGTTCGCCTTTGCTATTATCTCCTTGACGTTCGGCGGTAAGATAGCCTTGCTCGATTAGTTCTTCTTTGATCTCATTTAATGCCTGTAAGTCTTCGGCGGTTTGTTGTCGGTTTTGTAGTTGGTTGAGAGATGTTTGTACTTGGGATAAGTAATTGATTTCCTCATCTACTTCAGCTAATAACGGGATAACTGCATCTTTTGCCCGTTTGAGTTTTTGACTGGTTTTATAGATCGCCTGGGCGTTTTGGGCGGGATTTTTTTCAGGGTTGAGCTTTATTTTTACTGGTTTACCCGTCTCAAAGTCCTCTAGGGTAATCGATTTCATCCCTGGTTGTACTTCGTGAAGATGTGCCATGAGTAAATTACCCTGGTGAAGATAATTCTCGGCATCATCGGACTGTTTGAGGCGATCGCGAAAGGTATTTGCTTTGACGTTGAGTTTTTTGAGGAGGTTGGTTAGTTTTTGGTTGAGTTGATGGTGGAGTTGTTGAAACTGCTGGCGATTGAATTCTTGGGTATAGTACTGGTTTAACAGAGTTTGTACGTCCTTTACCGCTGCGGTTTTATTCCAGCCCAAGACGGTATAGCCCTTATCTAACCAACCAGGATCGAATTGATTTTGCTCTAATACCATTAACCACTTTTGCCAATAGCTAAATAATTCTTGCCATTCTGTTTCTGTTAGGGTGTCGGTTTTCTGCTGGGGAGATAAACCCGCTGCGATCGCTATTTCTTCGGCGACTTTGGGACTTACACCGCGATAGGGCTTGAGTAACTGACGTTTGAGTTGTCCTGGAATTAAACTGACTCTTTCTTGCCATCGCTCAAAAGGTTCTTCTAATTTGGGAGTAGTACCAGTCAGGGCGGGAGGGGTTTCATAGGGTTGTCCCGTTTGGATCGGGCGCACACTTGATTGGACGGAACTTATTTGACGGGCGGGAGTAACGATCTGCTGTTGGGCATCGGTAAGAATCACGTTACTGTATTTGCCCATAATCTCTACATACAAATGCCACAGGGGTGCTTCCCCTGGACGGTTGGCAAACTGCAAATCTAAAACTCTTTCCCAAGGCGCGATCGCCTCAATGCCAATTAACGCCAATCCTTTTAATTGATGTCGTAGTTGATCGCTAAAGGTAAAAGTATCTTTAATCCGAGGGGGCGGATCGCCAAGATTAATTCGGGCTGCTTCGGGATGCCAACAGATAGTCAACCAGGGTTTAGCTTTAAGGGTACGTAGAGCAAGAGAAATAGTAAAGCGATCGCGTTGATATACTTGTTCGATCCGAGAGGGAATCCAATCTCGGTTTAGTTCGGTGCAAGTCGCCATAATGGTCGTGTAGTCTACTGGTTGCATATTAGTAGTAAAAGGTAGTAAAAATTAAAGTTATTTATTAAATTAGTGTGATACAGGCTACAGAATGTTTTGATTGGACGTAAAAGCTAAAATTTCCTTAAATAGCAGCATCTATATCTTTATTTCGCTTGTAAATCAAAGTTTTTAACTATAGTATTAATATATTTCTAACTTGGCGATAAATTACCTTATAAACGGCAATTTGCAAATTATTATGGATATTCAATTAATTAATATCGGTTTTGGTAATATTGTTTCAGCTAATCGTATTATTGCTATTGTCAGCCCAGAGTCCGCACCGATCAAAAGAATTATTACTGAAGCAAGAGAAAAAAGTTTGCTCGTAGATGCAACCTACGGTCGTCGAACTAGAGCAGTGATTATCACAGATTCTTCTCATGTGGTACTCTCAGCTATACAGCCAGAAACCGTGGCTCATCGCTTTGTTGTCAATAAAGACGGTAAAGATTCTTAGCAAGATTAGATTATCATTAATGTCAGCAGATCGATCGGGTAAACTTATCGTTATTACAGGCCCTAGTGGTGTAGGCAAGGGTACGCTGGTGAATATGTTGCTAAAGCGTCATCCTCAACTGAAGTTATCAATCTCTGCCACTACCAGACAACCCCGTCCAGGAGAACAGGATGGGGTAAATTATTTTTTTCTGAGTAAAAAAGACTTTGAGAAGGCAATTGGCAATCAAGAACTTTTGGAATGGGCAGAATATGCAGGTAACTACTATGGCACGCCAAAGGCTCAAGTTATCGAACAGATCCAGGCAGGTAACTATGTCATTTTAGAAATAGAGTTAGAGGGAGCAAGATCCGTTGCCAAGATTTTTCCCGAAGCACGACGTATTTTTATTAAGCCTCCCTCAATAGATGAATTAGAACAAAGAATTAGAAGCAGAGGCACAAATACCGAAGCCTCCATTGCCAAAAGACTAGAAATTGCCCAAAAAGAAATTGCTGCCAGCGACGAATTTGACGTACAAATTGTCAATGAGGATTTAGAAACAGCGATCGCCAATCTAGAAGCAGCAATTTTTTCTGATTAAAAGCTAATAGCAAAAACAACTGATAGTAGGGGCGATTCGCCCTAAAGGACTCGCTGCGCATCGCGCGAAGCGTCTATCACGGATACCGCGATGCGCAGCGATATGCGAAGCGGTATCCTTTAGGAGTGATGCGCGGGCTTCGCACGACGCGCAGCTAGTCCTTTAGGATAAAGCGAGTCATGCGCGGGAATCGCCCCTACGAACTATAACTTTGAATCTTTTCGGGAGACTGCTGGCGTAAAATAGCCACCGCGCGATCGCCCAAGCCAGCAATATCTTCTACTAGGATTAAATACTTGTCTGCCTCTAAATCTTCGCGATAGGAGACAGGATCGCTACCCGTATTAGTTGCCCAACCAACGCCACCACCAACAAAAACGCTGCCCATTGCACCACCAATCGCGCCCAAAATACCGCCTACTATATGATTACCAGGCTCTCCTGCCCAATCGAGGTTATCTAACCCTGTAATTAAATTAAAGACATATCCTCCCACAAATCCAAAAGGAACGAGCCAATATGCCATAAAAATCGCTTTTTTTCTGGCTTGCACTTTGGGATCTAATAAACCCACTTCATCGGCAGTTTTATAACCTCTGCCAGCGATCGCCACTTTCTCTAGAGGAATACCACCCTTTTCTAACGCTGTATAAGCTTCTTCAGCTTGGAAGCGATCGGGTAAAACAGCAATTAGATAATTCATGCGCTAACTCTTAACAAAACCAAACTCCATTTAAAATCGTAACGCAATCGGAGACTTTGGTAGTAACGATAACCAATAACTGTAAGGGCGAACGCCCTAAAGGATTAGCTGAGTCTAACGACTTGTGCCGCGAAGCCCTAAAGGACTAACTTCGTGTCGCAAATCCTTTAGGGCTTGCGCAACCGCGTCGCCGTTCGCCCTTACTAATAACTGTAAAGACGTAGCATGCTACGTCTCTACGGTTATTTGTGTTCGACTAAAAATTTGGTGGTGTAATGGGAAATATTAGTAATTATTGCCTGTTCGGATACTTTAGTATTTTGACTTTGTAAGTCAGATAAGCAAGATAAACCAGCGATCGCCACAATAAAAGTCAGAAATAAATTGCGGACAAAGGTAATATCTTGGCTCAGTTTTAGCATTTCTGCGGTGACTTCGTTTAGCATTTTATTTTCTGGGTAAACTGCTGATTGTTTATATATATGTCTGAGAAGCGATCGCTATGCAGTTGGAAAAAATAGCCATTGCTCATTGGTCATTAACTACCGTTTATCTAGCCCTTGGTCTACATTGGAGCAATGTGGTGATTACTTTAATGAGGAAAATTATTCATGACTACGATTCCCCTAGTTACTCAACCTATTAATGATGTTACTGTTGCCGAGAATGCGGGAAATACTACAGTCGATCTCTTTCAACATTTTGACGATCCTTTTACAACTGGTCAGATTGCTCGTTTTGAACTGGCTGATGACTCTTTAGCGGGGGGAGTAACTAATGTGTTACTCTTCGATCAAGAGGGGGCAGGTGCGCCAGCAACGGTAACTAATTTCCTCAATTATGTCCAAGATAATGATTATGTCAATTCGATTATTCATCGTTCTATACCTGGCTTTGTCGTCCAGGGGGGAGGATTTACAGTCAATGAATTAGAGGTAGGAGTAGTACCGACTGACGATCCTGTGGTTAATGAATTTAGCGAAGATAGATCCAACCTTCGGGGTACGATCGCCATGGCAAAGTTGGGAAACGATCCCAATAGTGCTACTAGTCAGTGGTTTTTTAATTTAGGCGATAATTCGGAAAATTTAGACAATCAAAATGGTGGCTTTACGGTATTTGGAGAAGTACTTAGCGACGCAGATTTTGCCCCTGTAGAAGCGATCGCCAATCTGCCTACTATTAATGCCAGTGGTGCAAATTCAGCTTTTACTAATTTACCTGTTATTGCCGAAGATTCTAATAATCCTCTAGTAGAGAGTGATGCTAACTTAGTTCGTTATAGCAACATCAGTGTATTTCAGGAAGATGAATTGGAGTTTGAAGTCACCAATAATTCTAATCCCGATCTAGTTGATGTCTCTATTAATGAAGGGGAACTTATTCTTGATTATGCCGAGAATCAAAATGGTACGGCAGAAATTACGATTCGGGCGACAGATTTACTCGGCGATTCGGTAGAAGATACCTTTGCGATCGTCGTAGAAGATATGGAATCCAATCCCAACAATCCAGCTAATCCCGATGATTCCGATCGTAGAGGTTCGACGGTATATCGTTTTCTTAATAATGACACGGGAGTTCATTTATACACTACCTCAGAAGTGGAACGAGATTCGGTAACGGCATTACCCAACTACGAGTTTGAAGGTTCTTCTTATGTCAGTGTCGATGCTTTGACAGGAAACCCCGAACCACAACAAGTTTATCGCTTTTTTAATCGAGATTCGGGAACTCATTTATACACAGTTTCAGAAATCGAAAAAGAATCGGTTGAGGCAAATTTAAGCAATTTTAGTTTAGAAACAGAATCTTTCTTTGCTTATACCCAACAGCAACCAGGTACTATTCCTATTTATCGTTTTTACAACAACCAGACGGGAGCACATTTTTATACCCCTTCGCAAGTAGAAAGAGATGTGGTAGAAGACACCTTACCCAATTACACCTCGGAAGGAATTGCCTACTATGCTTTTCCAATCGAATTATAAAATCTTCTTTAAAGCCGAAAGAGCATGAAGTCGAACTTTGCGATCGCTATCTTGGGCGAGTTGTTTTAGAGTCTCACTAGCCTGGTTACAGCGCAACTCTCCTAGAGATGTGGCTAAAGCTTGTTTAAGCCGGGGCGATCGTTGTTGGTTTTGACTGTACCAATTGACTAACACTTGAGTAGCCTGAAGCTTTAATTCAGGGGTGGTAATTCTACCCAGGATGGTAATAATCTCCTGGGTGACTGCTGCTGTAGAGTTGGCTAGGGCTTTTTCTAAATAATCAACCGCAGAACTAATTTCGCTCCAACCGAGAGCCTTGACTAAATCTATTTTAAGACCGACTGGAGTAGTATCTGCTTGTAAAACCTCAAATAATGCTGTTGTTGCAGCTTTTTGCTTCATTCTTCCTAAAGATATTGAAGTTTGGCGACATACCTCCAGATTAAAATCAGAGAGTAAAGGACGCAAACAATTGACTAAATCTAATCGATCGTGAAGATCGGGGCGAAATCCTAAAGCGGTAGCAGCTTCTTGACGAACCTTACTAGCTTTGTCTTGCAATGCTGTTACCAAAACAGGAGGAATACGAGAGTCATGAAAACTTCCCAGGGCTTTAATGGCGATCGCTCGTAATTCTGGATCGGGATCTGAGGTAACTTTAAGTAGAGGTGCGATCGTTTCCGCCGTGCGGATATAGGACAAAGACTGGACGGCCAAAAAACGATATTCAGGTTTAGTTAAAAGGTTTTCTAAAGCCTCAATAGCACCGTTACCGATTTTGACTAGGGTTTTACCCGCAATGGCGATTAGTTCTGGATCTTTCGTCGAGTCGAGCAATTGGACTAAAGATAGGATCGCCTCTTCGTCCTGAAAATTGCCCAGGATCTGACAAACAAACCAGCGCACTTCTACTTCTACCGTTTCGTCTTGCAACAGTGTAGTCAAAGTGGGAATGATCTTACCGCCAAATAAAGGTAATAGTTTGGTAATCTCCCACTTATGTTGAAAATCAGCTTCGATCAGCATCAAAATTGCCAAGTCAAAGGCTATCTGCCAATCTTTTTCAACCAAAATAAATCGCTTCGCTTTTTTACGGCTTTTGGTTTGAGGCAATAATTTTAAATAATTGCTCAAGGATAACCAGTCTTGTTGCTGTGCTGCTGCTAACCCCAGATGGAGTATTTCTCGAACTGAAGTCGGTAATTGATTCGATGCTGTTTCTGGTTTAATATAGGTCACGCGATCGCTACTCTCACACTAGCTATAATTTTGAGAAAATTGGTAGAGAAGACTCAAGCCTAATTTTTATTATCATTTCATTTTTTGCTTCTATTGGTAGCATAATCTACTAATTACTTTTAATATGCATTATTAGAATTTTGGCGATGCAATTTAATCATTTTAGTCGTATTTTTGCTCGTGGGAGCGACATTCAGTGAATAGCAAGCAGTCTCAAACCATAGTAGTTAAAATTGGTACTTCTAGTCTGACCTTAGCAACGGGGCAAATTGCGATCGCTACTATCGCTTCTCTGGTAGAAACATTGTGCGAACTACGTTCTCAGGGACATCGGGTAGTTTTAGTTTCCTCTGGTGCGGTGGGAGTAGGATGTGCCAGACTAAATTTAACTGAAAGACCGCGCAAAATGTCGTTAAAACAAGCTGTGGCTGCGGTAGGTCAAGGACGTTTGATGCGAATTTATGACGATTTATTTAGTAGTTTACAACAGGCGATCGCCCAAATTCTCTTAACTCGTCGCGAATTAGTCGAACGCAATACCTATGTAAATGCTTCTAATACTTTTCAGGAATTACTGGATCTGGGAGTGATTCCAATCGTCAATGAAAACGACACTATTGCGGTGGATGAATTAAAATTTGGCGACAATGACACCTTATCCGCTTTAGTAGCTAGTTTAGTTCGGGCAGACTGGTTATTTCTCTTGACCGATGTAGATCGGATGTATTCTGCCGATCCCAAAACCGCCCCCGATGCCCAACCAATAAAACTGGTTAGCAGCAAAGAATTTAGTCAACTCCAGGTAGATGCAGGTTCTAGTGGTACTCAGTGGGGTACGGGAGGTATGGCAACTAAATTATCGGCAGCGCGAATTGCCACTAGTACGGGAGTTAGAACCGTAATTACTCAGGGCAAACAACCCCAGAATATTTTAAAGATCCTTGAGGGAGAAGAGCTAGGAACGCAATTTGAACCCCAACCCCATACCGATAACGCCCGCAAACGCTGGATTACCTATGGTTTAGTTCCTACGGGAACTTTGTATTTAGATAATGGGGCAGTTAAAGCAGTTACCAAGCAAGGTAAATCATTACTACCAGCAGGAATTGTGGCTGTAGAGGGCGAATTTGCTACCTCTGATGCGGTGAGGTTGTGCGATCGAGAAGGTCTGGAACTAGGTCGAGGTTTAGTTAATTACAATAGTACCGAAATCGAACAAATTAAAGGACGGCATTCTACCGATATCGCCCAGATATTGGGTTATGACAGCGCAGATACGGTAGTGCATCGCAATAATTTAGTTATCAATGGTTAAGGACAAACGACAGATTTATTGCCTAAGTTAGAACCCCGTCCTCAAAACCCCGTAGACTTTTTACATGGTTTATCTCAATGTACCAGTAAGTACAGCCAATACTGAGACAGCCTATGGCAGGGCATTATTGGCTGCGGGAGTCAATCTGTTTTGACCAACTGAACTAGATCTGATTGTTCAAATCAACTACTACTTAGTGACGGGTGCAGTCAAAAGTAGTTGCTGCTCCAGAAAGGCGATCGCGAAGCCTGGCGTCTTCGCGGTGCGCTAAAGCAGCGAAACTAAACCGTATAGTTTGATAGCGGAAAAGAGAATTTTTATTAGGGTTTACTTGATATTTAAAAGTAGAAAACTAAGAGGTTAGTATACAAAAAAATAGAGCAGTTATTTTTATTTCAAAAAAAACTTTAGCTCACTAAATCTAATTTCAGCTCTAGGTCATTATTTACTATGTTTAGATGAGCTGGTGATTTGTATTTACTCCAAAATTCAGACCACCAATCATTTGCTCTAATAATTCTTAAAGCTAA
>JASJEI010000089.1 GCA_030064795.1 Pleurocapsa sp. MO_226.B13
AAGCGATCGCTAAACCACCGATTCCCCAAGGCTTATTTTCCCGTTATCGATTGTCATTAAGCCAAAATTATTGAAAATAAGCCTTGGGAGGAAATCCAGTTCTGGAGGGGGTTTCAGAGATGCCGTGAAAAGTCAGACTACTTGTTGCGCCTCAATTCCACTCAAATTTAGTTCTTCGTCAAGATTAAATAAAGACTGTTGAGCAAGTTCAACTTCTTGCTGGCATTTTTGAGCAAAGTCTTCGATGACATCTGGTAGGAAATAATCGTAACGATTAGGATTTTTCACTTCTTTGAGTGTTGCTTTCTTAGCCAATAGCAGCCCAAAAGCTTTTCCCAGTCGGTCTAAAATGGAAGGACGGTTTAGCTGTAGTTTTTGAATTAATTTGCCGATAGTGGTACCGGGGATTAAGAGCGTAAATAAAGCTATACCTAAAGTTAAAGTCACAATTAGGTCACGGTTAGGAAAATCGGCATTGATACTCAGAGCCAAAGCCAGACAGACTGCTCCCCTCAAACCGCCCCAATAACTGACCAGTTGATAACTGAAAGGAATTGTGGACTTGCTTAAGAGATTGACCAGAGGAATTAGGGTAAAAACCACAACTGCCCTAGCTATCAAGACGGTAATAATGGTAATCCCCAAAGTAATTAATAGAGATTCAGTTTGACTCAGTTGCTCAAAGAATCCAAAGCTAGATGCCGTAATTGCGACTAATAAAAAAATTAAGCTATTAGCCAGAAATGCAGCATATTCCCAAAACTCTCCCACATATTCCCTAACTTCTGCTTCTAAACGGTTAGTTTTATACCAACCGATAACCAAACCAGCACTAACTACCGCCATCACGGGAGAAACTTCAAATACATCTTCAGCAATTAAAAAAGCAGCATAAGCTGTAATGGTAGTAATGGTAGATACAACTAAAGCATTGTCTGATTCCAAATTTAGGAGATATTGCATGAGATAGCCAAAGATTGCACCGACAACAATTCCTCCAGCAAAAGAAGTTAGAAAAGAGATTACTCCTTGTTGTATGGCATCTTCTCCTACAGTTCCTGCTGCAATTGTGGCAAAGATGATGTTGAATGCTACGATCGCGGTGGCATCGTTAAATAAACTCTCTCCCTCTACTAATACCGCTAGCTGTTTTGGCGCACCCAGTTCTTTAAATAGAGCAATTACTGCTACGGGATCGGTAGCAGAGATCAAACTACCAAACAGCAAAGCTTGCCCTAAAGATAGAGGGGTTAACCAAGCCATAATTGCTCCCACAATAGCAGTAGAGATTAATAATCCAGGAACAGCGAGAACTAAAACAGGAGCAAGATTTCGTAATAGTAACCTACTGTCCAGATTCAAAGCAGATTCAAAAATTAGAGGCGGAACAAAGATAAATAAAATCAGTTCTTCCGAAAGCTGAAAAGTATTGACTACTTCTAGAGCTTCAATATTTCTCGCTAAACCACTCAAAACTAAGCCGATAATGACTAGCCCTACGGTGTAAGGAAAGCCAATTTTTTTAAAAGCGATCGCAGCTAAACAAGCCACTAGAAGTAAAACTAAGATATCTATCTCAGTATTGAGAAGCAGATTATGAGACATCAGTTATTCCGTAATTAGTTTGATGAAAATTATTAAATGCAACCATGCTTAATTTAGAACTCTTAACTCTCGTTAACCTACTCTCTATTATCCGTTTCCCAACTAAAGCTACTAGGTCGTTCTGGACTCCAAGATTCTCCTTTATACTCGCTGACAACATAGACCAAATAAACGTCTGATTCAATTTGATTCAGTTCTTCTGCCTTGCGAAGTGCCTGTCTGCGTTCTGTAAAAGGACCTGCCGTCAGAGTGTATTGTAATCCACTGCCACTTCCTTGGCCTGTTACTCGATAGACTGCATATTGTACTTGAGAGCGATCGCTACTATTAGTCATTTTTCTTAATTTATTTTTGTTGAAATCAACCTTTTAATCCTTCAGCACCAGCTACTATTTCCAGAATTTCTTGCGTAATTGCTGCCTGACGAGCTTTGTTATAACTTAAGGTCAGAGCAGTAATAAGTTCGCTGGCATTATCACTAGCATTACTCATCGCCGTCATTCTGGCTGCCAATTCGCTAGCAGCCGACTCCTGTAAAGCTCGCAACAATTGATTGAGTACATACAAAGGTAGCAGTGAGTCTAGGAGTTGTACTGGGTCTTGTTCAAAAATTAGTTGTGGACTGAGATTATCGGCTTCAGGTTGAATCTCGCGCTTTTCTACTTGAACTTGCAATTTACCTCTCTGAGTAATGAGTCGAAAAGTTTCCCCCTCAGGCACTAGCGCCTTGGGATCGAGAGGATATATGGTTTGCAATACGGGACGAGAACTAATTAAAGAGACAAACTTAGTGTAAATTATTTCACCCCGATCTATTGTTCCCGATAAATATAGCGATCGCAAGCCATCCTGAATTAGAGACGCTTCTGCTGCTGTAGGTACTTGCTCTAATCCTTCATATGTGTAAGCAATTGGTTGATTGCGGTTGCGGAAATGCTGAATCGCTTTGCTGCCGATCGGAATATATTGGTACTTTAAACCTGATGCTTGGATTTCTTTCGCTCTTGACTCGGCACGACTGATTACATTGGTATTATAGCCACCGCAAAGACCGCGATCGCCAGTAATCACCATTAAACCAACGGTTTTTACTTCTCGCTCTAGTAATAATTCTAGATTTACTTCTTCAAACTTAATGTAAGAGCGTAGCAGGTAAAGCATTTGTGCCAAAGCATCGGCAAAAGGACGACTAGCCAAAGCCTGCTCTTGAGCGCGACGTACTCTAGCTGCTGCCACTAACCGCATCGCTTCGGTAATTTTTTGGGTATTTTTGACCGACTGAATTCGGTTACGAATTGTTTTAAGATTTGCCATCGTTAGATTGATTTTTTAGATACTGAAGTTTTCCTAATTCTCAAGCAGCTCGAAAGAGTCAAAAAAGGTTTAGATAATTAGTTACTTTGGTTATTGGCGATCTTGGTAATACAAACAAGAAAATTATATAATTATTACCCAATAGAGAAGCGATCGTGTTATTTGCCAGGAAATTTAAACTTGATTGTGCCACGATTTAAATCTCCTGAATGTATCAGATCCCAGTTTTCGCTGCGGGGATTTACTTCAATGATGTCACCAATCTGCGCTGGTTTTTTCTTAGTTTTCCCAGGAATATCGGCAGGAACATCTAGTTGGACTTCAGTTCCATCTACTGATTCTCGTAATTCATTTCTAATCGGTTCTGAGAAAATATCTGAGGAACTTTCGGACTCAGTTTCAGCTATGCTCGAGGAAACCAAAAAACCAGAGCCAATAACCAAGAAAGCGATCGCGCCTAATCTGAGCAAAGGAGTAATCATGATGTAGCTATGAAGATTCAAGCAGTCAAAGTTCAATATCAACGTATGGATGAAGCCATCAGGACGGCACAATTCATACGCAACAAAGCTTTGCGCTATTGGATGGACAACAAAGGCGTAGGAAAATATCAACTATCGGCATACTGTAAAGTATTAGCTGCTGAGTTTCCCTTTGCCCACAAGTTAAACTCAATGGCAAGGCAAAGTAGTGCGGATCGAGCTTGGGCTGCAATATCTCGTTTTTATACTAATTGTCGAAATAAAGTCGGGAGTAAAAAGGGATTTCCTAAATTTAAGAAACATTCTCGTTCAGTAGAGTATAAGACTACAGGCTGGAAACTGTCTGATAACAGGAAGCAGATAACCTTCACTGACAAGAATAATATCGGTCAAGTTAAGTTAAAAGATACAAGAGATTTGAATTGGTACGATATCAAACAGTTCAAACGAGTCCGAATAGTTAGACGTGCCGATGGATATTATTGTCAGTTTTTAGTCGATTCCTCAACCCGTGAGAAGGTAGAACCATCTTATTCGGAGATTGGTTTGGACGTTGGTTTAAATCACTTCTTAAATAAATAGATAAATTAATGAACTTGAACTTACGTAAAAGAATCGGTATTTTAACTAGTGGTGGTGACTGTCCTGGACTAAATGCTGCTATTCGTGCGGTTGCAGCTCACAGTATTTTGACTCATAATTGGCAATTGGTCGGAATTCCCTACGGTAGTCAAGGATTAGCTGCACGCAAAACTTTTGCCTTTAATAGCAGAACTCTTGACTTTAAAGGAATCGATCCTCTACTTAATACAGGAGGGACAATTCTTAAGTCGATCAATAAAGGATACCCAGAAGAAGAAGAAGAGCGGATAATTTCTGGTTATCATGATTTAGGTTTAGAGGCTTTAATCGCTATTGGCGGTGATGGTAGTCTAGCTATTTTGCGCCAGTATGCACAAAAAGGTGATTGGAATTTAGTAGGTATACCTAAAACTATTGATAATGATGTGGCTCTGACAGAAAAGGCGATCGGCTTTGATACTGCCGTTAACACTGTGACTGAAGCAATTGAAAAACTTAGTTTTACTGCTTCTAGTCACGATCGCGTGATGGTTGTAGAAGTCATGGGACGTACAGCAGGTCATCTCGCCCTTCATGCAGGTATTGCAGGTGGCGCAGATGCGATTTTAATCCCTGAAATTTCTTATTCGGTGGAGAATATTTGTGCCAAAATCAATCGAGTACGAGAGAATGTCGGTCGTAATTTTGCCATTGTAGTTGTGGCAGAGGGAGCGCAAACTCCTGATGGTGAATCTAGAACTTATACCGATGCGATGGGAGAAGTACGGCTAAGGGGCATTGGAGAATATCTAGCCGATCGCATTTGTTTAACTTCAGGTAAAGAATTAGAGGCAAGGGTTACGGTATTGGGTCATGTCCAGCGTGGGGGAACACCCTCTGCTTTTGACCGCTTGTTAGCTACTCAATTTGGTAAAGCTGCCGTTGATTTGGTCGCTTCTAAGCAATACGATCGCATGGTTGCTTGGCAGAGTGGTAAAGTAACTAATGTTTCTCTGGAGGATGTAATTGCTCAAGGAACTGTGTTAGTCGATCCTCATAGTTGTTTGGTAGAAACCGCCCAAGCGATGACTACTTATATAGGAGAAGTGGAAAAGAATCAATAAAACACTGAATTGGAATAAAAAAAAAGCTTTAAACACCATGCAACATAGAATATCAAAACTTTCCAGTTTTCCGATCTGCTTGATTACGTTGGGAACAATGTTCAACGCAATCATGACAATTCTGCCATCAAGTCAAGGGATTACTCTAGCCCAGAGCCAACCAAACCAACAAGTTACTCAACTCAACGACAGCAAATCAGAGAGACTAATCAAGGCTCAGGAAGTCACCCAGAAATTCTTTGACTCTCTGATTGAGGGACAATTTGAGCAAGCTCAAGAGTATCTCAGTCCCAGTGTCAAGGAATACTTTACTCCCGAAGACCTACAACAACAATGGCAAAAAGTATTGGACATTCGAGGAGCTTTTGTCAGATATCAGAAAATTCGTCCCAGAGGCATATTTGATACTTATACTGTTTTTGTAACTGCTAATTTTGACAGCTCGATTGCCGATTTTGTAGTTACTTTAGATAGTAATCAACAAATTACTGCTGTTGATTTTCGTACCATACGCAACATTCAAGTCAATGCGGCGGAGTTTGTTGAAGCTTTGAGTAATTGTAGATATGGGGTAGCAAGAAGCTATTTGACTCCCGAACTTAAACAGACGGTACTCCCAGAGAATATTGAAGAGGGATGGTTAGATATTTTGGCTGAGACAGGTTCTTTTAAGGGGGTTGATGATTCTAAGGTAGTGTCAAATCCTTCTGGTTCTGATTCAGTGCTGGTAAATCTTGAGTTTGAACGAGCAAACCGTAGCATGATGATTATTTTCAATACCTTGTCAGAAATCGTGGGAGTAGATTTCCCTCAGTCGCCAAACTAAAAGGGTTAACAATTAACTAATAACTGCCAACTGATTGTCAATAAATTGCCAAAAATCTAAATGGACTTAGCTCTGTATTATGTACTCGCTTTAGCTCCCATTATCACGGTTTTTTTACTGTTAGTAATTGCTAAACGACCAGCCAAACAAGCAATGCCAGTGGCTTATTTAGTCACTGCTGCGATCGCTCTATTAATTTGGCAAGTTCCGTTAGCTGTCTTAGCTGCATCTACTATCGAGGGTTTAGTTATGGCAGCAGAAATTCTTTACATTGTCTTTGGGGCAATTCTACTCCTCAATGTCTTAAAAGCATCTGGTGCAGTTACTGCCATTCGTCGGGGACTGTTAAATATTTCACCAGACCGACGCATTCAAACCATAATTATTGTTTGGCTATTCGGTAGCTTTTTAGAAGGGGCTTCTGGGTTTGGAACTCCTGCTGCTGTTTGCGCCCCTTTATTGGTAGCCTTGGGTTTTCCCGCCCTGGCTGCGGTAATGGTGGCATTAATTGGCAATAGTACAGCAGTAGTTTTCGGAGCAGTAGGTATCCCCGTGTTATTGGGGGTTAATGTAGGTTTAGAAGGAGCTAATGTTGTCAATAATTATCTCGCCCAGTTAGATGTTAGCTATATCGACTATTTTGAGCGCATAGTTATGCGGGTGGGTATTTTAAATAGTATTGTGGGTACTCTGATTCCCCTATTTATGGTGAGTTGCTTGACTCGCTACTTTGGTCAACATAAATCGTGGTCTGAAGGATTTGCCGTATGGCAGTTTGCCTTGTTTGCGGGACTGGCGTTTACCATTCCATCTACTTTAACTGCGGTTTTCTTAGGTGCAGAATTTCCCTCTCTAGTTGGTGGTTTAGTTGGTTTGGCGATTGTGATTCCCGCAGCCCAAAAAGAATGGTTCATCCCTAGACAAATCTGGGACTTTCCACCAGCAGAGGACTGGGAGGATGGCTGGCAAGGAAGCTTGAAAACAGTCATCAATAATCGAGTAGAGCGGATGAATTTAGTTAAAGCTTGGATTCCCTATGTTTTAGTGGGATTCTTTTTGATGCTATCTCGACTACCTTTTTTCCCTTTCCAGAAATTACTCAAGGCGGTTAAATTGAATTGGATCGATGTCTTGGGAACCGAGATTGCAATCAATTCAGAACCTTTCTATCTACCAGGAACAGTATTTATCCTGGTGGTGATTGTGACTTATTTTCTTCATAAAGTGCCAACAACAGACTTAAAACAAGCAACCAGAGAGGCGGTAAAAACTTTAACTGGAACTGCTCTGGTTTTGGCTGCTGCCGTACCGCTGGCCAGGGTATTTATCAATTCTGGTTTCAATCAATCTGGTCTTGCCAGTATGCCTTTGACTCTAGCAGAGATCGTCTCTAATCTAACTGGCGCTAGTTGGCCTCTGTTTGCCCCCACTATAGGTGCAATGGGTTCTTTTATTTCTGGCAGTGCCACCGTCAGCAATATGATGTTTTCTCTATTTCAATTTGGTGTAGCTTCAGAAATTGATATTTCAGGTGCGGTAGTTGTTGCCTTACAAGCGATCGGTGCTGCTGCGGGTAATATGATTTGTGTTGCTAATGTGGTTGCAGCTTCTGCTACAGTGGGCTTAAGTAGTTGTGAGGGACTATTAATTCGCCGAGTTTTAGTGCCTCTAGTTTATTATGTAATTGGTGCGGGAATTGTCGGTTTGATAGTGGTTTACGAGTTGAGAATTGCCTGAAATTTGCTAGTTAACCTGAGTTCGGGTTAAGTAAATTGGGGTAAAAGCCAATCAAGACGAAGGCTAGGCTTTTTAGGTAGATGACAATACGCGATTAATCCGCACAGAACGTTAACGCAAAAATTAACTGGCGCTCGATGACGAGAATGTTCGATCTGAGCCCTTAACTAGGGTTGGCTGAAAAAGTAAGCGAAAAAATTCACGAGAATCAACTTATTTAAAGGATAAGTTTTTGTATTACTAAAGATTCTTTAATATCAGCTTTGATAATAAAAGAATCATTTTTTAAGCCTAATTTAGATGGATTCAGAAATAAAGACATAAAAAGACAATTAACCTGCCGAAGCAGAGTAGAAAGATTGATAACTAAAAAGATAATTGCCATAGAAGTTTCTGAAGTGGAGGGAAGTTTTGACATGATACAATTAAGACTATAACGTCTTAATGGCGTGGATTCGTACTTGTATAACTCTGATTAAAATTATTAGCAAGTCTCAAAATTATTCTCGATTTTTTTCTTTAAATTCTATTCCTTTCTCCAATTCTTGATTGAGGAAGTAGTTTAAAAAGGTTCTAATAATCGCGATCGCACCTAGGCTGGCTAAAGACTCAAGATTAACACTGACAGTCGTCAGGAGAATATCTGCTGCCAACTGAAATTCAAGAGCTAAAGACAACCATAAACCAAATCTTAATCTAACTTCGATAAAAGGAAAAAGAATATTTCGACGACCTTTAAGAGAAATAGCTAATCTAATTACTTGTATAAAACCAATTACAATACATAAAAATGAGCAAAACTCTAAAAAAAATTTTACTGATGCTACTAAATTGCCAAAAATATGTTCCCAATGTTCCAACCATTCCATTGTCTTGGATCGAACTCCATAATTGTCTTTGATAAATAATTATTTTATAGTAAATCCAGAATCGGGGGCTAAAAAATTGTCAAATGATGATACCAACAGATAACTCCAGCTAAGAGCTAATGGCTAATGGCTAATGGCTAATAGCTCTTAAAATCTGTCAATTTTATTCAATGTCTTATTTCCAGGTTATTTTACATTATCAATATCTTCTATGACTTAAAATATAATTAAAGATCCCTTGGCATCTTGGAACAATGGTGTCAATAACTAATTGGTACATTAACAGCAGTGAGCCAACCAGTTAAACTTTTAGTTATTGTCTTAGATTGATATGCAAGCCACTGTATATCATCGATTATTTAGAATATCTTTAATTATAATTTCTTCAGTCCAAGTTTTGACTATAACTGCCAAAGGAAGAGCCAAAATTAAACCCAAAAAACCCAAAAAGGTGGCAAAAAAGATTTGGGCAATTAGGGTAACTGCTGGCAGTAAATTAACTTGTTTTTTCATTACCAAAGGACTGAACCAATAACTTTCTAGTTGTTGAACAATCACATACAAAATTATCACTGCGATCGCTTTACCTGGAGAATTAATCAAAGCCACTGCTACGGGAAATACCCCACTGACAATTGGTCCAATATTAGGCATAAAATTAAATACACCAGCTATCAGTGCATTGGCAAAGACAAAGGGAATTTGTAATAGCAATAACCCTAACCCAGATAGAATGGCTACAAAGAGAGAATTAATTGAAACTCCCTTGAGCCAAGCAAGTAAGCCTATTTCACTTTGACTGAGAATTTCATCGGCTCGTCGGCGATAAGAAGCAGGCAATAATTGCAAAAATAGCGACCGATAAGCTAAAGGATCTGCCAAAAACATCAAGGTTAGTACCACAACCAGCAATAATTGCAGCATGATCGCAGTAGAATTGGAAAAGAAACTAAAAAAGTTGCTAAATACTTTAGGGGCTAAAGAGCCTAATTGTTGATAAAATTCATCAAAGCTAGGTAAAGATTCTAACTCTGACTGAGGCAACCAAGAAGGGGGATTGGCTATGAAGCTGTCGAGCCATTCTCCGAACCGTTCAAAACCTATGGGAATTAACTTAATAAGTTCTTGAAACTGATTTACGAACAGGGGAACCACAAATAGCATAAAGAGGGTAGAAGCTAAAAATACTCCCATTAAAGCGATCGCAATACTCTTACCTCTGCTCAAATTAAATTTACTGACGAGCGATCGCACTAAATTATTCAGAGCCGTTGCCAAAACAATAGCCGTAAACACTAGCAGTAAAATCTGTCGAAACTGCCAGAGAATAATTAGAGAGATAATCAGACTAAGCAGTCCTAATCCATCGTTAAATTTCATGCTATTACGTCCTAATTGGGTTGTGCTGACTCAAAGTTTAGATTAAAGTTTTCTAAGATTAATGAGCGATCGTATTTAAAACTAATAAAATTTTCCTAAATAAACCATATTCTTGATTAAATAGTGAATCGAGAATTACCCCCAAAATTAGGTGATGAATCATACTTTTGGCTTGAAAAAACTTTTTAAGGGTAAATATACTCAACTATTAATTATTTTTGTTGGTAATTTTGTACTATCTCCTTTTTTTTATAGCAAGATAGCAAATACTGCTCTTTCGATTGTTTTTTTATATGCCTTTATCTTAATTGCCAGAACTTTTTCCATCACACCTAAGTTATTAAGACTCTATAGCAGTGTTGCCATATTAGCTTTCATCTTGGGCATTATTGCTAAATTTGGTTGGTATCGATCTGTAGTACCTTTTGCAGTTCTCATTCAAGCAGTTTATGCAGTCTATTTCGGACTGGCACTATACTGGATGTTGCGAGATATTTTATTGTCCCAAGAAGTCACCGCAGATGTAGTTCGTGGTGGTATTTGTGTTTATCTTTTAATCGGTTTTTTCTGGGGGTTGCTGTATGGTATTACTGCCAGTGTCAACCCTAACGCTTTTTCTGAACCCATTGTCGTAGAAAAAGAATCATTCAGTAGAATTATTTACTTTAGTTTTACTACTTTGACTACTCTAGGTTATGGAGACATTCTTCCTCTTACTCCGCTAATAAAAATCTACTAAAATCTAATAGACCGCATTCCTAACGGTTAGAATGCTAGCTTGAGGACTTTAACCTCCTTTAGAAGACCGTCTTCGACGTTTTTTCT
>JASJEI010000478.1 GCA_030064795.1 Pleurocapsa sp. MO_226.B13
TCGCCGACCGCCCCTAGGAATTTGGGGACTTTGACACGCTTACCCCTCACAATTGGGGCGGTCGGCGGGCAATAACCTCTGGCTAAAACTTATCCATTTGAATAAGGCTGACCAACTTTGACTAACTTTTTTGTAGCCCGGTAAGCCAATAATTCTCGGTAGTAATCCCAGAAAGATTTAAGAAACTCGTCTAAAAGCCTTTGATGGTAAGCTACAACTGGACTCAACTTCTTGTAGTGTCGTCCGACCTGGACCCAACATAAAGCTAACTGTGCAGTCAGTAATTTGAATTGAGGAGCATCATCACATACAAGAGCTTGCACTACTGGCCAATCGGTTTGATGATGGTAAAAAGCGATCGCTGCTGCTTCCAAGATCCGAGTACGTTGTTGAGAGCCTAGTTTGGGTAGATGGTTATCAAGTAAGGTATTGAACTCTAAATCACTCAAATCAGTTTCTTGAGGCAACAGTTTTAAAGACTTCTGTAATTTCTGGGGAATTTGGAAAGTTTCCAATAGCTCATATGTGAGTGGATTCACAAGAAACTGGAGTTCTCCCTGGTTTTGTAATCCCTTAAGGACAGTCAACCGATCTTTCTTCTCAGTTGTGAAATACACCGTATAATTCGGGTTGCACACTATATTAGTGGTGTAGTTGACTCCACCAACACGGGCGCTTGTTTGGTCAAAGTGTTGCCAGGGGCTACTAGCAAGTCCCGCTTCATAGACTTCACTTTTTTCAGTATGAAAATCTTCGTGATTTTTAATCAACAAGTTGGATAAATAACCCCACGACATGGAAATGCCTAGATCTCCCAAAAATTCCAGCAGTTTACTTTGGGTCATGTTGCCGCCATAGTATAAACTGATGACCAAAGCTTTAATTCCCGGACCAAATTCCCCCTCGTAACCCTCCGGTAGTTCTGCCAAGTACGTTTTTTCCTCGGAGGGAGAGTAGTATTTTTCTTTGCGGAATAGAACGTTGTCAGTTGTGAGTTTGATGTCTTGAACTATTACTTCTTCGTAGCCTTTAAACTGTGGGTCAACTGGCAGCTTTGGTGGAGGATATTCCAGGATTTCTTGGCGATCTATCTTTATACGGTCGTTTTTGCGACTTTTCTCATGGTTGTTTGGGGTTCTGCGTTCTTTCTCGGAGGAATGATTGCTTTTTTCGCCTCTGGGTTGTTTGGCTTTGATGTCCGGTTTCCCTTGTTCTCCTTTGAGTCGGTTGTTTTCAGAGCGCAACCGTTGATTCTCTTCTCTTAAGTTCTTTACTTCCGAGTTTAGTTGCTCTACTAGGTTTAGTAATATTTCTATGGTTTGACGCACTCTTGGGTCTGCAATCTCCTCCCTTGTCAATGGTTTGCAGAAGTATATTTTCTGGTGTCTCCGCCAACTTCTTTTGCGTCATGTGTCTTATTCTATGACGCTGGGTGTACTTATGAATAGTTTTATTGTTCTAAGAAAGTTTGTGTTACCCCTACTTATTGAGCCGATACCTTCTACTGGTTGACCAGGACGTTGCATTGGTACTTGCTTACCAAAGCCTTCTACTTGTTCGGCATCAAAAGCATCGGGGATAAAAGGAGTCCAAATTGGGCCGGGGGCTACTCCATTGACGCGGATTCCTTTTTTGAGTAAAGATTGAGACAAAGAACGAGTAAATGCTAAGATTGCACCTTTGGTCGTAGAGTAGCTAAGTAAAGGTGCGTTGCCTTTGTAGGCATTAATCGAGGTAGTATTAATAATCGCGCTACCTTCTTTAAGGTGAGGAATAGCAGCCTTGCAAAAGTAGAACATAGAAAAGATATTGGTGCTGAAAATACTACCCAAACGTGCCGAATCAATATCTTCTAAAGTTTCGGGGTTTTCCATTTCCTCAATTAAGTCTTGAATATATCCTTGTTGCATTAACTTTGCAGCCAGTGGATGTTTGAAATCTCCAAAATAATAAGTACAATTAGGGTTTTTGGTTTCGATTTCGATCCAATAAGGCGGGACAGGACTCTGAAAAGTTAATAAATCGATAAAGTTAGCAAGCCGATCGTTGATACTCATTATTGGAAATCAATTTAGATAAAATGTCTTTTGGTAATTCATTGATTGCAACAATCTTTTAATTTATATAAATCTGCAAGATCATTAATTTGATTAAATATAGTAAAAAATAAAATAGCTGAGATCTTACCTAAGATAGAATAATTTTAGATTGCTTGAAGTTTACAACTAAGGCTACAGATATAAAATCATAGACTCGATCGCACTAATTTTTTTATTATTTTATTAGTTTAAAATTCTAAATAATTATTAAGTTTGCTTAATTATTAATCCAGTTTTTTAAAGTTTAGAAACGCGTTCGCAGACAATTACGATTATCTGATTATTTGTTTTTTTCTAGTAACACTGATAACACAATATTTCCCAGGCATAGCCCTAGAAAAGTACGCCTGAGAAAATGCTGCATTTATTATCAATAACGAATATATTTAGCGTTTATTACCTCAGACTGTTCTGATGAAGGATTGCGCCTTCCCTCGGCAATAATTGAGTGGAGGAAGCGATAAAAACTCCACAACTAAGCAATATATTTTGGCACTGTTAGAAAACCTGACAATTCGCTCTCCTTCGGTTTTCAGTTACGGGTCACAACAGTAAAACCCCCGTCCAATGCAATATTTGTTTTCGATCGCACTATCTATATTAAGCAGAGCCAATCAAGATTGGTTCATTCTTTAGTTAGATTGTTTGCTTTAAATAACCGTTAAATCTAAGACTAGAGAAATATAACCCCTGACTCTAAATAAAAATAAAAGTTAAATCCTAGCTCTCACGGGGTGACAAAGCGATCGAAGACAAGATGAGGGAGGTATTTAATTAATAATTTATCTAATTGGCAGCAAGCAATTAAAGCTTATAAAAAGCGAATGGGAATTGAGCGTGAGGGTAGGGTGTTGATTTGGTCAAATGAGAAAAATTACACACAGCAATTCTCATTTTGAAACAAATAGGTCGTAAGTTCTCAATAAAACACAAGAAATCAGAGGATAAGTTAGCGGATATTTTCCGCTAACTTATCCCGACCCGTCTCAAGGTGACTGGCTCGCTTGTAAAATTTATGAGTTGAAAAGATTAATTCGATTCAAAATACAAGATGACCAACAAGGCTGCGACTTTAGAAATTGCGGAATTAATACAATTTTTACGTCGAGAATTAAATGACTTACCCGATCTAAGAAAACCAGGGAACAATACCCAATACCAGATAGAAGATGCAGTGATGGGAGCATTTTCAGTTTTTTTTTACCCAGTCCCCTTCTTTTCTATAAGATCAACGTTTGATGAAAAGTAGCAAAGGAAAAGATAATGGTTCAAGTTTATTTTCTCTCAAGGAAATACTTTGTGATAATCAAATAAGAAATTTGTTAGATCCCGTGACCGCCTCGAAAATTTTTGGTGCTTTTCAAAGAGTCTATAAATGGTTAAAGAAACCGGGAGTTATTAAAAAGTTTCTCTACTTAAATGGACAAATTTTAATAGCTTTAGATGGCACAGAATATTTTTCTTCAAAGAAAATTAATTGCCCCCATTGTAATTGCCGTCATCATCGCAATGGAACGACAACTTATTTTCATGGGTGTGTCATCCCTGTTGTGGCTTCTCCGAATAGAAAACAAGTGATTAGTTTAGAACCTGAATTTATTAAAAAGCAAGATGGCTATCACAAAAAAGCCAATCGAAAATGCTGCGGTTAAAAGATGGTTAAAGAAAAATTCTCAAAAAAAGTATGGTAATCCTGTAACCCTTTTGGGAGATGACTTATACTCTCATCAACCTATCTGTGAGTTAGCTCTAGAAAAAGGTTACAATTTTAAATTGACGATCGCGCTCTTTCAATAAAGATGATCATTTCAGCTTAGTTCTCTTTATTAAATAGAGAACTTGATCTTCTTCTCTTTTCAAAATGAGAATTGCTGAATTACACAAAAGTTGCATGAATTTATTTGCGATCGCTTTTGACCAAATCAACACCCTACCTACAGACTTTTAATAATTAAATGTTAATAACTAACGTCATGGCAAAAATCATGAAATTTCTTTCTTTGATAAATGCATTTCCTTTACTCAGACAAGGTTCGTCTGGTATTGCAGTTATTACTTTACAAACCAAACTACGAGAGCGCGATTTTAATCCAGGGACGATTGATGGCATCTTCGGTAGAGATACCAAACAAGCCTTGATTGCCTTTCAAACCAGTGTCGGCTTGACTCCCGATGGGATTGCAGGTAAAAATACCTGGGCTGCTTTAAATGCACCAGCAATTAAACGCACTGTGGACAAGGATTTATTTACCGTCGATGCAGTCAGTCAAATCTTTTACGATGCACCCCGTCGCAACATCGAGAAGTATCTACCCGCAGTTTTAACAGCACTAGAAAAACAGCAACTGGGCGATCGCCAGATGATTTTGATGGCTTTAAGTACGATTCGCGCCGAAACTGCTAGCTTTGCTCCCATTAGTGAGTTTAAATCAAAATACAATACCACTCCAGGCAAACACCCTTTTAATCTTTATGATTTTCGTACCGACTTGGGTAATGGTGCAGTAGGAGACGGAGCAAGATATAAAGGTAGGGGTTTTATACAGCTAACTGGGAAAGATAACTATCGTCGATATAGTAGACGTTTGGGTATGGGGGATCGCTTGTTAAACGAGCCTGAACTGGCTAATAATGCTCAAATTGCAGCCGATATACTCGCACATTTTCTCAAAGACAAAGAAAACTTAATTCGTCAAGATTTAGCGAGATTTGATTTACGCGCTGCTAGACGCAGAGTCAATGGCGGTTCTCACGGTTTAGAGCAATTTACTACCGCATTTAATACAGGATTAAAACTAGCTGGTGATATTGCGATTGCTTGATTGCTTGACAAGACATCTTATCTTAATTTTTTGGGTGTCCAGTTCAAAGTTCCAAAAATGCTAGAGAAAATTTCCCGAAAATGTTGGGATTTAGATATATACTTGCCAATACCTTAGTATTCGATCGCATTGATTTTAATCGGATTGTTGGTATTAATATTTTAGTTAAGGGATTTGAGTCGCAATTGGATACTGAGTCGCCAACTTAACAAAAGAGCTATACGGCGATCGCTATCTAACACATTAAGCATCGACATTGTTGGAATCGAGTTTTATGGCTTCACCACGGATTTTCATGGCACGGAAATGACCCCTAAATTTGTCAGCTAATAGCGGTTCTGATTAGTTGGTAGTTAGGGGTTTTGTTCTCTATTAAAACTAGAGAACAAAACCCCCACTTTTTCGCTTCATCTGCCTGACTCTTTGGAGTCAGGACTAGGAACTCGTATCTGCCATGACCCGAAATTGCCGATTCCGCATCCAGTCGATGTAGGGGTCATTATTGCCGCGATCGGTATGTTTTTATCTTAGCTAAAATCTCGGCTTGGGAGAGTGAGCTAACGCCTTATCCTCCTTTCATCAGTGTTTTTTCTTTCTCTGAGGATCTTCTGTCCTGAAAAATAGCTATTTCCAGACTGTCCCTTAGTAAAACCTCTTGCTTTAACTGCTCTTTCCCCTTGGAGACCTCAATCACTTGTAGATTCTACATCTGACTAATCAACACTCTACCATTCTCTGGCTAAATTAGGGTTACTTTATGCCATGAAGATCTATGTTTAATGTTAATGTCACTGATGGATCGCTCGATCTGGATTTCTTGTCGAGTGTGAACTTAGCCAAAATCTCGGCGATTGAAATTTCCGCTTCCGATTTTTAGGCCGATCGCAATCTGGATCTTGGCGATTGAAATTGAAGTATTTAGAGGCGATCGCCCTTATACTGAGCGATCGCTTTATTTTTATTTCAATCTGTTCACAATTGTCTTTGGGCGATGGGATAACACGATCGATAAACGTATTATTGTATTGTATAGTCGTCAAAATTTAAAATAAAAATTTAGACAATTTAGTTTAGGAGTAAACCCAGTCGTGGAGTCACGATACAACGCAGCAGAAATAGAACCAAAATGGCAACAGCAATGGCAAGAGTCAGGAATAGATAAAACTCCTGACCAAAATAACCAGCCAAAATTTTATGCTCTTTCCATGTTTCCCTACCCTTCAGGAAACCTACATATGGGTCATGTCCGCAACTATGTAATCACCGATGTCATTGCTCGTCTGAAGAGAATGCAGGGTTATCGAGTGTTGCATCCGATGGGTTGGGATGCTTTTGGTTTACCGGCCGAAAACGCAGCGATCGATCGCGGTGTTCCTCCAGCCAAATGGACGTACCAAAATATTGCCCAAATGCGCGAACAGCTAAAACAGCTAGGACTTTCTCTCGACTGGGAACGAGAAGTAGCTACTTGTTCTCCTGACTATTACAAGTGGACGCAATGGTTATTTTTGCAATTTCTGGATGCGGGGTTGGCTTATCAAAAAGAAGCTGCGGTAAATTGGGATCCCATCGACCAAACCGTACTCGCTAACGAACAGGTAGACAGTGAAGGACGTTCCTGGCGTTCTGGGGCAATTGTCGAGCGCAAACTGCTCAAGCAATGGTTTTTTAAAATTACCGACTACGCGGAAAAGTTATTACAGGATTTAGACCAGCTTAAAGGCTGGCCCGAACGGGTTAAAACCATGCAGGCTAACTGGATCGGCAAATCTGTGGGGGCTTATTTAGAATTCCCCGTCGTCGGCTTCGATGAGAAAATCGCTGTCTTTACCACTCGCCCCGATACAGTTTATGGTGTAACCTACGTGGTACTTGCTCCCGAACATCCTTTGACCCCAAAAGTTACTACTCCCAAACGACAAGAGGCAGTATCCGCTTTTATTGAGGATATTCAAGGAGAAAGCGAAATAGAACGCACAGCCGAAGATAAACCTAAACGGGGTATTCTTACTGGTGGGAAAGCCATCAATCCTTTTAACGGCGAAGAAGTACCAATTTTGATTGCCGACTACGTTCTTTATGAATACGGTACGGGGGCAGTTATGGGTGTACCCGCCCACGACACCAGAGATTTCAAATTTGCCACCGAAAAAGGCTTGCCAATTAAAACTGTAATTATTCCCGAAGATGGGGATGCTAATGCGCCTCTATCAGAAGCCTATATCGAACCTGGAACGATAGTTAATTCGGAACAATTTGACGGTACGCCTTCGGTTGAGGGAAAAACCCAAATTATCGAATACGCCGAACAACAAGGTTATGGTAAAGCCAGAGTGCAGTATCGTTTGCGAGATTGGTTGATTTCCCGTCAGAGATACTGGGGTTGCCCAATTCCCGTGATTTATTGTGATGATTGCGGTACTGTACCCGTACCAGATACAGATCTTCCTGTAGAATTACCCGAATCTGTAGAATTGTCGGGACGTGGTGGTTCTCCCTTAGCTCAATTGGATAGTTGGATTAATGTCGATTGTCCTTGCTGTGGTAAGGCTGCCAAACGGGAAACCGATACTATGGATACTTTTATCGATTCTTCTTGGTATTACCTCCGTTATAGCGATGCCAATAACAGTGAAATAGTTTTCGATAAAGATAAAGTCAATGACTGGATGCCCGTAGATCAGTATGTCGGTGGTATCGAACACGCGATTTTGCACCTGCTTTACTCGCGTTTCTTTACCAAAGTCCTGCGAGATCGGGGCTTACTCAATTTTGACGAGCCATTTAAACGCTTGTTAACTCAAGGAATGGTTCAGGGACTAACTTACCTGAACCCTAACAAGAGTGGCAAGGATAAATGGGTTCCTTCTTCAATTGTCGATCCATCTAATCCAGTCGATCCCGATACGGGAGAAGCTCTAGAATTACTCTATGCTACGATGTCTAAGTCAAAGGGAAACGGTGTCGCACCTGAAGATGTGATTGCTCAATATGGTGTCGATACGGCAAGGATGTTTGTTTTATTTAAAGCACCACCAGAGAAAGATTTAGAATGGGATGAAGCTGATGTTGAGGGGCAATTCCGCTTTTTAAATCGGGTGTGGACTATGGTAACAAGCTTCGATCGCGCTAAGATTACCAAATCATCTCAAGAGCTTTCTAAAGCTGAAAAAGACTTACGCCTAGCCATTCACACCGCCATTAAAGAAATCACTGAAGACTTAACAGGAGATTATCAGTTTAATACCGCTGTCTCCGAGTTAATGAAGTTAAGCAATGCTCTTAAGGATGCTAAGTGTGAAACTTCCCCCGTCTATCAAGAAGGTATCGAAACCTTAGTGTTGTTGCTTGCTCCTTTTGCTCCCCATATTGCTGAGGAACTATGGCATGGTTTGGGTAATACAGAATCAGTCCACAAACAACAATGGCGGGAGGTAGACGAATCTGCCTTAGTAGTAGATGAAATCACCTTGGTGGTGCAGATCATGGGTAAAACTCGCGGTACAATTCAAGTACCTGCTGGCTCGGATAAAGCTGCTTTGGAAAAATATGCCACCGAGTCGGATATTGCCCAGAAATATATTCAAGGTAAAGAAATCAAAAAAGTAATTGTCGTCCCGAATAAGTTAGTTAACTTTGTCGTAGCTAAATAAGAACAATTGCGATCGCCTTTTCTTAGTTTTATAGAGAAGGCGATCGCTAATATTTCTCAATACTAATTACGTTAATTATTTAACAGATACCAGTGCTTCAGTCAATTTAGGCTCTGTATTTCCTTCTCTAACTTGGGGAACTCTTTCTGTAAGCCAATTAAATATTTCTAATACATACTCTTCCCACTTGTCATGCTCTGAAACAAAGTCAATAATTTTTGAATATCCCACAGATTTTTTGTAACCAAGTCGCTCAATTACTTTCAATAAATATTTGTGGCTATCTTGTTCGTAAGATATTTCTCTAGCAATTTCTACTATTTCATTAAACTCTTCATTATCCAAATTATCTATTTCTATTAATAAACTATGTAAATATGCAACTGTTCTCGCAAGCTAAAATTTATTTTCGCTTTTGGTCAGATGAAAGTGAATTACCATGATTGGCGCACTTTACATATACTTTGGCGCAACTTGCTAGTGACTTTTAATGACTGGTTTTCTAGGATGAAACCATTGGTGACAAGTTAAGATTATGGAGAATTTGTCAAGATCTTGTTGTAAATCATTATCAACTCCTCGATAGCTTGGTGTATCTTGCTTTGGAGATTTCTGGGTATAGGGCGATCGCTTTGGAGCCAAAGCGATCGCCGACTGAAATAGACCTAAAGTTGAATATTTGCTGACTGATGTGGTATGAGAGCGAAAGCGACAAACATCAATAACAGCAAGAGATTGAATGGTTTGCTAAAATTCATGAAAAATGCTTGACAAATAAAACTTATTCTTAACTTGTCACCAATGTCTATAATTTCAAACAAATAAATCTGTGGTTGAAGTACACTTACGTAAAGTAACACGAGATAATTTCCGAGAATGTTTAAATCTTCAGGTTGCTGAGTCGCAGGAGGATTTAGTTGCAACCACTACTCAGTCTCTTGCAGAAGCCTATGTTG
>JASJEI010000502.1 GCA_030064795.1 Pleurocapsa sp. MO_226.B13
TTCTGATGTATATGGGAGCTTTCGCGACCAACATCAATAACAGCAAGAGATAGAAGAGTTTGTTAAAAATTACAAAAAACACTTGACAAATAAAACCTACTCTTAACTTGTCACCAATGCATAGAATTAGTCAGTTAACTTTTAAAATCCTAGTAGCATTAAGAAAAGTTATATTAATATCGATTTACACGGCGAAAAACGAGTCGATCTTCTTTTTTATGCTGAATACAAAATTTTGCTTGATTCGAGAGTTTGATAACTTGGAGTTGTTTCGGGCAAAAGCAATTCACTACAATTACGATCGTCACTCTCACCCTGGCTACTCGATTGGTGTGATTGAGTCTGGAGTAGGGGGAAACTACTATCAGGGAAGTACTTATTTAGCTCCTCCCAAAAGTATTGTTTTGATGAATCCAGAGGAAGTCCATACAGGTTATTCTGCTGAAGAGTTGCCACTCACTTATCGAATGTTTTACCCCAGTACCAATTTTATTCGCCAAATAGCTAGAGAGGCTCAAATAACTGAAACTCCTTATTTTAAGGATGCTGTTGTACAAAATGAAGTTCTGGCTAAAAAAATTTTTTATCTACATACAATTTTAGAGCGATCGCTAAACTCTTTAGAACGACAATCTTTATTGGTAGAAGTGTTTTCAGCAATTCTATACCACTATGCAGATATCTCACCTCCCTCTATTCGACTCAAACAGGAACATCAAGCCGTTCGTTTAATTAAAGAGTACCTTCACGATAATTTCAGTTCTAATATCTCTTTAGAACAACTGGTACAAATTACCAACCTAAACCGTTACTACCTAATTCGCGTTTTTCGTCAAGCCACAGGAATGCCACCTTACGCATATTTAAACCAAATTCGGATGCGACTTGCCAAGCAATTTCTCCGCCAAGGAATGTCGATTGCCGATACAGCGATCGCCGTGGGAATGTCAGACCAAAGTCATCTTAATCGTCATTTCAAGCGAGTTTTTGGAATTACTCCTGGTTGTTATCGCCAAGGTGCGACGAACTAATATGCCTTTTTTTAATTGAGGTCAACATCATTCAAGACGGATTAACCTTAATTTTTAGATACTTCAGATGATGGTTTGAAGGCGAGACTAAAAACTATGACCGAACAAAAAGCCAACTTACTACAACAGCAAAAATATTATCTGGCTCAAATTAATATTGCTTTGATGAAAGCTCCTTTAGACAACCCAATCATGGCTGAGTTTGCCGATGCACTCGACAAGATAAATGAAGTCGCAGAAGCTAGTCCAGGTTTTGTATGGCGACTAAAAACTTCATCGGGAAATGCTACTGATATTCGCGCCTACTCCGATCCGAAAATGCTGGTCAATATATCAGTTTGGCGGAGTGTCGAACAGTTAAAAGTATATGTTTACCAAAGCTTGCATGGTGATTTTTTTATTCGTCGCCGTAAATGGTTTGAGAAATATCAAGGGGAGCATTTTGCTATGTGGTGGATTCCCTCCGAACATTTACCCACTGTCGAAGAGGGGAAAGCAAAACTAGAATATTTGACATTACATGGAGATTCTCCTGAATCTTTTACCTTTGCCAAGCCTTATCCACCGCCAAGCAATACGAAATAATTTTGAGATATCTATAAAATAATAAATGTTGCCTGCATCTCCTTGACCCAACGTAGAGGCGTTGATACTAGCACTATCAGAGATCGACAGGCGATCGCTTTTTATCTCTAGATTACCAGCGTTGCCCGCAGCACCTCGTTCGACTTCGGTAGAGATCCCACTGTCTCTACTATCATTAGTAACTCTTTTTAATATTGGATTGCCTATTTGAATGTTTAACCTAGATAAGAGTCTTAAGCAAAAATCTCCCGTCTAAAACGTTTGCGTTTAGCGGGAGAGTGTCGATCGGGCTCTTGTCTTTTATTTGAGATTAAGAACTAGAAAAAATTGCTCTTAGCGATTCAAGTCCCGATCTAGCGATCGACCGAACCCATGATAATATCCACACTGCCAAGGATCGGCATAATATCAGCTAGCTTAACTCCCTTAAGTAATTCGGGAAGAATCTGCAAGTTATTAAAATCTGGGGCGCGAATTTTCCAACGCCAGGGGAAGACATTATCATTACCGACAATAAAGATTCCCAGTTCGCCTTTACCGCTTTCTAGGCGGACATAGTGTTCTCCTTCGGGAATTTTGAAGGTGGGAGCGACTTTTTTGGCTATGTATTGATACTCAAAGTCATTCCACTTTGATTTACGTCCTTCGGCCATCCGTCTGGCTTCCAAGTTTTCATAAGCACCACCAGGAATACCTTTGAGAGCTTGGCGAATAATTTTAATCGCTTCGCGCATCTCGCGGACGCGTACCAAATAGCGAGCAAAACAATCCCCTGTTGTTTCCCAATGAACATCCCAGTCAAAGTCATCGTAGCATTCGTAGTGGTCTACTTTGCGTAGATCCCACTTAACTCCAGAAGCCCTTAACATCGGCCCCGATAAACCCCAGTTAATTGCTTGGTCGCGGGTAATGGTTCCCACTCCTTCGACGCGACGGCGGAAGATGGGGTTATTGGTAATTAGTTTTTCGTATTCGTCTATTTTGGGATCGAAATAATCACAAAAATCTTCGCATTTATCAATCCAACCGTAGGGTAAATCTACCGATACCCCACCGATGCGGAAATAATTGTTATTAATCAATCGCTGTCCACTAGCAGCTTCCCAAAGATCGTAGATCATCTCCCGTTCGCGGAAGATATAAAAGAAAGGTGTCTGTGCGCCTACATCTGCCATAAATGGCCCCAGCCAGAGCAAATGGTTGGCAATACGGTTTAATTCCAGCATAATTGCCCGAATATACTGGGCGCGTTTAGGTACTTCGATACCTGCTAACTTTTCAGGAGCATTAACGGTAATTGCTTCATTAAACATACCCGCAGCATAGTCCCAACGGCTAACATAGGGAACGTACATCACGTTAGTACGATTTTCGGCAATTTTCTCCATACCTCGATGAAGATAACCGATTACTGGTTCGCAATCGATTACATCTTCTCCATCCAAAGTTACAATCAGGCGCAAAACGCCGTGCATTGAGGGATGATGCGGCCCCATGTTGAGGACCATGGGTTCGGTTCTAGTTTCTATCTGTGCCATAAATCAGCAATCTTGCTTTTAAAAAGAAGTCTATAAACGCTTACTGTTACTTTTACTTTACTTTGTTATCTATCTTATCGAGTTTCTTGTCTTGATACGAATCTAATACTAAATTGTCTGGAATAAATCTATTACTTGCGATCGACGTAATAGTGACTATAGTAATGATAAGAACTGGTAGTGCGATTAACCTGATTGGCTACGACTCCCAAGACAGGAACATTAGACATTCTAATATTGTCGATGTTTTGTTTGAGTAAAGAGCGATCGGTCTTACCAATTCTAACTACCAGTACGACTCCATCAGTTCGGGTAGACAAAATTCTACCGTCAGCAAAGCCAAGAATTGGTGGAGTATCGTAAATAATCAGATCGTATTTGCGACTACCTTTAATCCGCTCCATTAAAGCGTGCATTTTCTGTGAAGAAAGCAAACGTGTAGGGTCTGGTGGTATGTCTCCTGCTGTGACTACAGATAAATTTTCCCACTGGGGAACTTTGACAATTGCCTCTTCGACATCTAAACCAGTAGCCAGAACATTGCTCAAGCCTTTTTGGTTTTCAATGCCAATCCAGCGATGAACTTGAGGACGACGTAAATCTGCATCGATGAGAAGAACCTTTTGCCCCATAGCAGCAGCAGCCTGAGCTAAATGACAGGAAATAGTGGACTTTCCTTCAGAGGGAATAGAAGAACTAATCACAAAAGAGCGGATCGAAGTATCAGAACCTAAGAGCTTAATATTGGTATTGAGAGAGCGAAATGCTTCCAAGAAAGGCGAAGCACCGTACCATTTCTGCTTACTGCTAACAGTAGATGATGTCTCCTCGGATTGAGGAGAGCTACTAAGATTAAGAGTAGTGTTACCAATTTGTAGTTGGGGCAGACCTAATTTTTCCTTTTTAGGAGTAGTTTTCACTTCATCTAAAGGTTTGAGGTCTTTTTGAATGGGAATCATACCGAGTACGGGTAGATTTATGCTTTCTTTGAGTTCTTCAGAAGAGTGAAAAACGGGATCGAGACGTTCTGCCAATAACGCTGCACCAAGCCCCAAGAGTAGTCCAGAAACTAATCCTAAAGCTATATTGCGCGGTGGATTAGGCGAGATGGGATTTTCCGTAACCAAAGGTTGAGCAATGATTTGCCAAGGTAAAGCTTGTTGCGCTCCCTTTAGTTGTAGTTCTTCTTGAGCGGTTAAGAAACGAGTCAGACTTTCGGTGGCTACGGTTAATTCTCTTCTCAAATCCGTGTATTGACGAGCAATAACAGGCATTTGTTTGGTTAAGTCTTCCAGTTGGGACAATGCTTCTTGCAAAGCCTGTTGCCTAATCTCTAGTATTTCAATTTTGTTAGCTGCTTGAATATATTGCTGGTTTAGTTCTAAGCGTAAAGAACTAGGGGAAGTCAAATTGAGAGTATTTTCTACCGCATTAGATAGATTTTCACCTAAGACTCCATTGGCTTCCTGCTGCAAAAGTGTTAGCAGTCTATTTTTTTTGTCTTCTAAAGACTGAACGGCAGGGTTTTCTGGTAAAAAGCGAGCAGATTCTTGAGCTAACTGTACTTCTACTTTTTGCAGTTCGTTGAGTAGGTTTTGATAGCGCGGTGATTCGCTTAGATAGCTGGCAGCTAGAGCTTGTTGTGGTTCTAATCCCAATTGTCTTTGTAACAGAGAGTACAACGATCTTGTCTCTTTTAGTTGTGACTGAGTTTCAAAATAATTTTGCTCGTAATCAACCTGTTTTTTCGCTAAAACTTCTGCCTGTTGTTCGGGGTTGAGCAGATTGTATTGTTGACGAAATCTCTGTACTTTTTCCTGTAACTCATCAACCCTAGCTCTAACTTCGGGTAATTGGTTCTCGACGAAATCAAGTCCCTGTCTGACTTCAACTCTTCTTTCTTCGAGAGAATAACTTAAATATGCCTCTGATAAATTATCTAAAACAAATTGAATCTTCTGGGGATCGCTATCAATATAAGATACTTCTATAATTTTAGTTTTGTCTAGCTGCTCGATCCTCAGAGGAGACTTTTTCGGTTTAATTAATTCCTTGTATTCAATTTCTGGATATTTACCAGTCAGAGTTTCAACTATAGGATTTAAAACACTAGGACTTCTCAGTACCTCTATCTGTGTATCGTAATCTAAGCCTCCTAAATCTTGCTCTAGTACTGATAAAGGATTTTCTTGTTCTTCGGCAACGGGTTCTACCAAGAGTTGAAAACTACCTTTGTATAAAGATTCCTGATTAAAGGTTAGCAACGCTGCTGCTGCGGTAACGCCAAAAGTTATTGCACCAATCAGACGAAAACGATGTTTAACTATGCTCGTAAGTTGACGTAGATCGATCCCATCTTCATCTGCTTGGTTTACGGCTCGATCGACAACAGGTAGGGAATAAATATACTTATCACTTCCATTTCTATTATCAACTCGATTGCCGTTTCCATTAATCGTAGAGGAATAGGCAGAAAGATCTGAACTTCTATCGGGCATTATGTTATCAATCCTCACAACACGGATTATTTTAAAATTCGATCTATGTCGATCTAGAGTTTAATCCAGATGATACTGGCATAGTAACCCATTGCAGCCACCAAAAGGCAGAAGCAATGGATGACATTTTTTGAGTAATTTATCTAAAAGATACGAAATATATTAAGGACCGCACCCAAAGGACTAGTAACTTTTCCTATACCATCAAACGCAGCAGTAGATCCAGAACGATTAACTACGATTACATCATTTCGATTCAGAACGGGGTTAGTTTCTTCATTGACTTCTGCTCCTAGATCGATTTTAACCTTGCGCTTTTCTACCGTACCGTTGGGCTTCAAGCTTACTAGTTCTACTTCACTTCTATTAGCACGTTGACTATCAAATCCTCCCGCTGCCAAAATTGCTTGGTTTAATGGGGTATTGGGCGGTACTTGCACTGGACCTGGGCTAACTACCTCTCCCACGACGTTGACTGTAATCTCTCCTGGAGAAATCGTACCTTCAGCGATCGTTTGACGTTCTGCCTCGGTTATGTTGTCTGCTCTGGGAATTATAACTTTGTCACCGTCTTGCAAAATCAGATCTTGGCTAGTGTCTCCCGACTGGATCAACTCCCATAGGTCTACAGCAATAATTTTTTCTGAGCCATCCCAAGAAGTACGCTGAACTTCTACTTCTTTGACATCTGCGAGGGGTTTGATCCCATTAGCAGCAGCGATCGCTTGAGTAAGTCTGGGTGGAATTGATTCTTGTTTCCCTTGGTTGGCAGTACCATTATTATTGTTGTTTCTGCTCAATAATTCTGGCTGCACGAAGTGAGAACCAGGACGGTATACCTCTCCTACCACTGCTACTTGAATTGGTTTATCGGACTGAAGACCAAAGCTGGCTTGAGCCAATCTATTTAACTCCGCAGTATTAATTTCATCTGTAGTGGGTATAAAAACATTGTCCCCATCTCGAAGCGAAATATCCTCTCCAACTTTTCCCTTGGTCAATAGTTCCCAAAGATTCGCATTGTAGACTACTTCTTTTCCTTGGACTTCTCGTCTGACTCTGACATTACGGACATCAGCAATAGTGGTAATACCACCAGCTTGCTGGATCATGTCAGTAACGCTGGGAAACTGGGGATTTTCCGCCTCTAGTGCCACCTCATAAGATCCAGGGTTATCTACTTCTCCTGAGATCCCAATTTTAAGGGGACGAGGAGCAACTAAACCCACAGTAATAATTGGTCGTTTGAGATAGGTCGAGTATTCTTGAGAAACTTTATCGGAGGTTTCCTTCAAGCTTAATCCTCTAACATCAACTCTGCCTACTAGGGGTAAACTAATTGTGCCATCGACCAAAACTGGATAATCACCGCTATATTCTTCTACCTGGAAAATATTGAGGTTGATTCTGTCTCCAGCACCGAGGGTATAATCACTTTCTCCAGTAGCAAATTCGATGCTTTCTGCGGGGAGGGCTGGAGTATCTAACTCGTCGGGAATATTTTGGTTTTCTAGCGCTGGTAAGTCTCTGTAATTTATCTGTCCTGGTGCATCGGTTGACGATCCACTGGGGTTAGCATCTTTCAATTCTATGGTACTATCTTGAGCGATCGCTGGAGCAGATGCCAGGGCTAAACACAAAGACAGTGCAACCCCACTACTACAGTTATTAACTCTTTCTAAAAATAATTGATACCAAACGGGTGTAGTTTTCATAAAAATATCACAATGAAAAGAAGTAGTTTATTGCGACTAGACTAACATTATTGTCTCTTGAAGTTAAAATGTCGAAAAAACAAAAACAAAAGTTTCCTTTTTTGGTTGGATCTAAGTGGACTGCTCTCCAAAAAACTTGGGGTTGGAGACATTTCCAAGTTGTAAATCGCAAAAACCAAGGAAAGTGGGTGTTTGCAGAAATGGTAGCATCATGCGATCCTCAGACTCGATTTTGGCTAAATGCAAGTCAACTTAAAGATGATTCTCTCTGGTTACCTGGATGGAAAACTATCCAAGAGATTGAGACAGTAGACGACAGTAAATGATGTTTTAATTTTAGCGATTAACCTCCTTTATATGTTTAAAGTTTAAATCAAGTTTTTGCTAATAACAGCTCAATAAAAGGGTTGTCAAAATAGTAGCATTATCTTTGGTAGTTGTTTTTTTAGTTTCTCTATAAAAATTTCAGATAAATATAAAGTATAGATGAATAGTGTAGCGATCGCAGCATTAAATCTTGGCAAAATATACGACTGGATTTCAATGATTGAGTTGGGAGAAATTTGTGTCTGGTTAAAATTAGAGAAAATCAATTGCCATGGAAACGCTAATTACCCAAGCCTAGTAGGGTGTTGCTACGCTTTGCCAGTAGCAAGTAGCAGGTAGTAATTTAGATTTGGTCTGGGTTTATTTGCGTTCATCTCTATTAACTGATTTTCACCATCGCTATAATCGAGCTAGTTGGAAGCATCTCCTGGAGCAACAGATAACAGCGATAGTGCGAGGGCACTGAGAGAGTGTTTGTCAACAAAAAATTAAACTGCATATATATTGGGGCTTGGGGGCTTGGGGCTTGGGAGATTGGGGACTTGGGGAATAATACTTCCCTACTTCCCTACCTCTCTTATACAGACGCGACGGGGCTTATAAATTCTTGAGGAAACCTCAAGAAACAGCCCCTCATATATCGCGTCTCTACTCCCTACCCCCTCGGGTTCCCCACTTTTTTGGTTTTTAAGATTTACTTTACAAACAGTTTCTGAAGATTTTGTAGTTGAATAGGTGGCAGTAGTCATGTAGGTGTAGGGAAAATGTATTGATTTAGGCGAGTGTCTAAATTCACCGAAGCGACGGGGGGGGAGAATCGTTCCTTTCAGGGATGGGAGGATAAGTCGCGTTAGTAGTTAGTAGTTAGTAGTTAGTAGTTAGTAGTTAGTGGTCAGTAGTACAAAGAGCGAACTGACTACCCGGAACCCCGACGTGCATCCCATCTCATTTATGGGTGGGATGAGTTTAAAGCCCAAAATTTTTGATTAGACGAGAAGGCGTTGAGAGACTAACTCAATCTGGGTTTTTAGAGTCTTCTACCTGTCGTCTAGGAGAAATTATTCTAGATTCTGCTGGTCAAGGGATAGCTATTGAAATTGAATTAATTTGAACTTCAGGTTTTGCTTTGATTTTACTTCAAAATTGCGAGACCAACAAAAATCATTCTAAATACTAAATAATTGTGATTAATTTTAGGGGCGACAAGGGAGCCAAGAGAATTAATTTTCTAGTCTCTAGAAAATAGTAAAGTGATCTTGAAGGTAAACAATAAGTTAAAAAGTCAAAAGCTTAAAAATGACCAATGCGATCGCCACGCAACTAAAATCAATTATTGATAGCAAGACAGAATTAATTGAATTAAGCCAAGCCGATCTCGATTGGCAGACTAAAATTCGGCAAGCGGTAATCGAAAGTAGCAAACCAATATATTTAGTATTCCCTCAGTCAATAGATACTCTGAGGGAGATTGTTAAACAATCATTTCAAGAAAAATGGCGCGTTTTAAGCTGTGGTAACGGCAGTAAATTACATTGGGGTAGCCTCAGTCGAGATATTCAATTAGTCATCAGTACTCAAAGATGCGATCGCCTTATCGAACACGCGGTAGGAGACTTGACGGTAACAGTGGAAGCGGGAATGAAATTAGCCGATCTCCAAGCCAAGTTGCAAGCCCACAATCAATTTCTCCCGATCGATCCTAGCTATCCCAATACGGCTACATTAGGAGGAATTGTGGCGACTGGAGACACTGGTAGTTGGCGCGAGGGTTATGGTGGGATTCGGGATTTATTATTGGGATTATCTTTCGTGCGTGCTGATGGTGCAGTTACCAAAGCAGGAGGCAGAGTCGTTAAAAACGTGGCTGGTTATGACTTAATGAAACTGTTTACAGGTGCTTTTGGTACTTTGGGCATCATTACTCAACTAACTTTCCGTACCTATCCTTCGATCGCCACTTCTAAAACCCTATTATTGACGGGGAAAGCGGAAAGAATCGAACGAGCAGATCGAATAATTCGCAATTCCAGCTTAACCCCTACCGCGATGGATTTATTGTCTGTTGCCCTGGTTAAAAAACTGGGATTGGGTGAAAATCT
>JASJEI010000503.1 GCA_030064795.1 Pleurocapsa sp. MO_226.B13
AAGTAGACAGACATAAATAACCTGAAGTATGTAACAAAATGTAAATTCGCTTCAACTTAATATCAATCAAAGGATTAAATCTACTTGACAAAAGTAAACATAGTTGAGTTTAATTATCCCGACCTACTTAGTTGGTTAAATGTCGCCGAAATTGAACTAAGTATTTTAGCCAAACAATGTTTAGATAGAAGGATTCCTAGGGTTGAAGAACTGAATAAAGAGTTAGAAGCATGGCAAAAAGAGCGAAATCAGACTGCCTCTAAGGTAGTCTGGAAATTTTCAACTGAGGATGCCAGAGTTAAACTGAAACATCTTTATCCGGTTTTTGAGGAGGAGGAATCGGTGAATTATAATGCACCAAATTAGCTGAAACGTTCCACTACTATAAAAATATTATTGAGAATGGCGATTTAATTTCTCGATTTTTTGGATTGGATCGATAAAGTTTGCCAAGATTGTCATCGGTATCATCAAAATCATGGGTAATAAACAAATAAGCCACTGATTGAGAGTTAGGGGTGCTGTTTCAAATAAGGTGTTCATTGCTCCCCACTGGCTAAAGACAATTTGTAAGGCAGCAGCAGCGACAATACCGACAATTAGGATTGGTGCTTTGAGGATCGCCCTAGACTTACGACGTAGATATCTAGCAAGACTAATGCCCAACTGACTGATACTAATCAGATAAATGACCCTAGCTGCTACCAGCGATTGAATCGCCATGGTACGGGCTACTGCTACATCGCCCGTGGTGGATTTAGCCCACTCAAACATCCCAAAAATCAGTATCCAGTTAAATAAAGATACTGCCAAAATTCGCATTAATAATTTGCGGGTGAGCAAAGGTTCGTGAGGATCGCGGGTGGGTTGCTGCATGATTCCTGGTGACTTGGGTTCAAACGCCAGGGGAACGGTCATGGTAATCGAGTTAATCATGTTAAGCCAAAGTACCTGTAGGGAGAGAATCGGTAGATCTCTAGCCAACAAAGCACTAATCAGAATGGTCATCGATTCACCACCGTTGACGGGCAACAGAAAAGCGATCGCTTTGCGTAAATTTTGATAGACGGTGCGTCCTTCTTCTACCGCAGCCTCGATGGAGGCAAAATTGTCGTCTGTAAGCAGCATATCCGCCGACTCTCGTGCCACCTCCGTCCCACCTTTCCCCATAGCAATACCAATATCTGCTTGTTTGAGGGCGGGGGCATCATTTACCCCATCCCCAGTCATTGCCACGATTTCTCCTTGGGACTGGAGTGCTTCTACTAACTGTAGTTTTTGTGCGGGGGCAACTCTGGCAAACACCGAACCATCTTCAACTGTGCGAGCAATTTCATCATCTCCCATTTGGGCCAACTGTTTGCCCTCAAAAGCCAGAACCCAGCCCATCTTTTTAATCCCCATTCTTCGAGCGATCGCCTGGGCGGTAGTAATATGATCGCCCGTGATCATTTTGACTTGAATTCCCGCTGTCGAACAAGCATGAATAGCTGCGATCGCCTCTGGACGAGGAGGGTCAATCATCCCTTGTAAACCCAGGAAAATTAATCCTGTTTCGATGTCTTCATGGTCTAGGGAATGTTGATGTAAACCTGCTGCTTTTTTGGCAAAGGCTAGTATCCGTAATCCTTGTCTTGCCATCCTGGCTATTGCCTGAGAAATCTTAACGGGGTCGAGAGGCACAAGCTGACCGTTATTTTCGATCGTCTGAGAACAGCGATCTATTAGGGCCTCTACCGAGCCTTTGATGTATATTACAGGAGATCCACAATCGTGCAGCGTTGCCATATATTGATACTCAGATTCAAAAGGAATCGTATCCAATCGCGGTCGCAAAACTGCTAAATTAGACTGGCTGAGGTTAGCTTTGATTGCTGCTGCTAGCAATGCCCCTTCGGTGGGGTCTCCCACCACCGACCAATCTTCTTCCCCTGTCTGTTTTAACTGAGAGTCATTACAGAGTACCCCCGCTACCAAACATTCCTCCAAACCAGAGGGCAAACCATCTTCAAAGGGACTACTAGGTTGACCATCTACCTCTCGGCTAATTTCACCTCTAGGACTGTAGCCACTGCCAGTAACACTATAATATTTATCTCCTACATATATGCTCTGTACGGTCATTTGATTTTCTGTCAGAGTTCCCGTTTTGTCAGAACAAATAACGGTGGCACTACCCAATGCCTCAACCGCAGGTAATTTACGAATAATGGCATGACGACGTGCCATGCGATTTACGCCAATTGCTAAGGTGATGGTAACTACTGCTGGCAATCCTTCGGGAATGGCACTAACTGCTAAAGCAACTGTGGCTTCAAACATATAAAGCCAAGATTCGCCCTGTCCCAAGCCAATTGCAAAAGTGAGAGTAGCTAAAAAGAAGACTGCGTAGAGTAAAGTACGGCTAAATTTAGCGAATTTTCTGGTTAAAGGTGTGGTCAGACTGACTCGATTTTCCATCGATTGAGAAATTTGCCCGACTTCCGTGTCCTTCGCCGTGGCAACTACAATCCCTCTACCCTGTCCGAAGGTGACAAAAGTCCCCGCATATACCATGTTGGTTCTTTCGGCGAGGGGAGTATCTTGAGGTAAAGGATCGATGGATTTATTGACTGGTACTGATTCACCAGTCAATGCCGACTCATCTACCTGCAAATTGCGTACTTTTAATAATCTCAGATCTGCTGGAACTTTATCCCCCGAAGCCAGCAATACCAAATCTCCAGGGACTAAATTGCGCGAGGGAATCCGCAGTGTCTGTCCTTCTCGCAAGACATTTACCTCTGTGGTAACGGTTTTAGCCAAAGATGCGATCGCCCCTTCTGCTTGGGCCTCTTGTACGTAGCCAATTACCGCATTAATTACCGTAACTCCCCAAATTACTGCTGCATTTGTCCAAGAACCTAAGATTGCTTTAATTGCCCCCGCCAGTAACAGAATGTAAAGCAAAGGTTGATGAAATTGCGCTAAAAACTTTAGCCAAGCTGGTTTACCTGGTTTAAATTGCAGTTCGTTCCAGCCGTACTTTTCGTAACGAAAATTGACTTCTTCTGGAGATAAACCTTCATCTAAATTGCTCTCAAAATAATCAATAACTTCTCGATGAGAAATTTGATGATAAGTTGAAAATTCTCGCCCAGCGTGAGATTTGAGTTTAAATGACATTATTTACTCCAAATAAGTAGAAATATCTTGATAATTCTCACTCCTTCTTTTATCCTTACTTCACCTTTCGACCGCTCTAGCTACCGAAATTGATTGATGAAAAGACAATACCACAGTTACTGAGTATAAATACTAGTATAGAACTTAATCTATCTTAAATAATTTACTATTTACTTATATGTATAATAGAGCAATTACGGTTGTCAGTTCGGGGTTGTCAGGGGAGCCACCGCATATGGCGACGTTGTTAGTGGTAGAGACGAACAGTCTCATCATCCATACAGTGGTTAGTTGCCAGAAGCCAGAAGCCAGGAATGAAAAACAGACATTGAAAAAATATCTTTGTACAAGATTTACAATTAACTTCCTGAAAAAATTAGCGTAAATATTTGTAAAAAAATTACGACGCTGACAAGATTGTTTTGTAGAAATAGAAGAAATATCTAATTTTAAGAATTTAATAATTGCTGGTTTTAAAAAAATTACAATTCGTTCGATTGAAGAAAAATCGACGAAGATTTTGGTTGATAGATAAATGAAAATATTGTTAGTTGAAGATGATAAATTTATTGCTCAAACCTTAGAAAATATCTTACGTGAACGACATTATATAGTCGATCGCGCGGGGGAAGGACAGCTAGGCTGGGAGTTTGTCGAGACTTATAACTATGATTTGATCGTGTTAGATATTATCTTGCCTCAGTTAAATGGAATTGAGTTTTGCAAGCGATTAAGAGCGATAGGTAATCAAACTCCCGTACTATTATTAACCGCTCAAAATTCTAGTAATAAAAAAGTAATTGGTTTGGATGCGGGGGCAGATGATTATGTTGTTAAGCCGTTTGAAATATCAGAATTGTTAGCTCGTATTCGGGTATTATTACGTCGTCGAAATTCTCTAGAATCACCAATTTTATCGCGGGGAAAACTGAGGCTTAACTCTAGTACCCACAAAGTAACCTATGACGAGCAAAATCTTAATTTAACTCCCAAAGAATATCGTTTCCTAGAGCTTTTTTTACGTAATGGCGATCGCGTTTTAACGCGGGAATTGATTTTAGAGCGTTTATGGGATGTGGAAGAAGCCCCTAGCGAAAATACTATTGCTGCCCACATCAAAGATCTACGACGCAAACTAAAACAAGCAGGGGCTAGTGCTGACTGGATTGAAACTGTCTATGGTGTTGGTTATCGTCTCAAACCCTTGAGCGATCCTGTGGAGGATAAAGAAGAGAAAATAAGCAGTTGCTCGCAACCAAAAAAGAAGCACGACAGTGAGACAGAACAATTATTACGCCAACAAACCAAAACCGCATTAACAAAAGTTTGGCACAAATTTGAGGATAGTCACAATCAACGCTTGGAGATTCTGGAATTGGCGAATCTTGCTTGGCAAGAAAATACTTTAGAGGGCGAACTTTTACAACAGGCACAATGGGCAGCCCATAGACTAGCTGGAGGGTTGGGAGTTTTTGGTTTTTCCTATGGCTCTCGTCTGGCCCTAGAAATGGAAGAATTGTTAACTATCGAATCAAAACAAGACCGCGCTAAACAATTTAGTGAGTTACTATCGGCGTTAAAAAAGGCTTTGAAAGGCAATTTTCAGCCACAAACGCAGAATTTAGCGCGAAATCCCTCTATTTTAAATAAAACATCTGTCAGTTGTGTCGCTCGAAATCGCCCCATAGTAATAGCAGTAGATAATCATCCTCAATTAGCAGGACAAATTCCGGCAGAAATGACTGCTGTGGGAATGTCGGCAAAGCTAGTTAGCAATCCTCAAGCGATCGCATTAGCTTTAGAGCAAGAACCTTTGGATGCCCTCGTCTGGACATTTTCTTTGGCTGAATGCAGAGCAAAAACTTTAGAAAAATTTACTGGAATTGTTGGGGGACAATTGCCTCTTCCAGTAATTTTGTTTACTGATAGTGACAGTCAAAGCGATCGCTTGAAAATATCCCGTCTCGATTATCCCGTGTTTTTACAGCCAATTGCTTCAGGTAGTAGTAGTAAATCTGTTTCAAGAATTGTCAATACCCTACTACAAGCTCGTCATCAAATCGCCAAAATTCTCTTAGTAGACGACGATCGCCAAATACTAGAAGCGGTCAATAGTCTCTTAAACCCCTTAAATATCGATTTAACGGTGTTAGACAATCCCCAAAATTTTTGGCAAATAATTACTCAACTAGAGCCAGATCTATTGATTCTGGATGTTGCCATGCCTTATTTTACTGGTATCGAACTCTGTCAGCTAACGCGCAACGATCCTCGCTGGCGCGACTTACCAATTTTATTTCTCACGGTTCATAGCGATCGCCATACTATCGAGCAAATCCTGTCCGCAGGGGCCAACGATCGCATCGGTAAAACCCAAACTTACTCAGAATTAGTCCCCAAAATCTTCAATCATCTCGATCGCCGTCAATTACTACCAAGTTTAGTAACTAATAACTAACGATCGGCGATCTATTGTTGTCCTTTGTCTTTTGTCTTTTGTCTTTTTTCTTTTTTCACCAACAACCAACGATCGATGACTGTAAGGGCGAACGGCGACGCGGTTGCGCAAGCAAGTCGTTAGACTCAGCTAATCCTTTAGGGCGTTCGCCCCTACCAACAACCAACAACCCCGAACCAATGATTAACGATCGAAAAACCAAATCCCTAGAAATGTTATTGCATCGGATGATCGATCGCATTCGACAATCATTAGAATTGTCTGTAATTCTCTTCTGCGCTGTTGACGAAGTACGCTCCTTTTTGGGTACAGATCGGGTCAAAATTTACCAATTTGCCTCGGACGGTAGTGGAGAAGTAGTGGCCGAATCAATCTTTCAACACAATTTACCTTCTTTACTCGGTCAGCATTTTCCTGCGGAAGATATCCCTACCCAAACACGCGAACTTTATTTAAGAGAGCGTCAGAGAACGATTGTAGATATTACTACAGGGCAAATTGGCATGAGTGCCTTAACCAATAATCTAGGGCATCAATATGTCCGCTTTCGGGCTGTCGATCCTTGCCATGTGGAATATTTAACGGCAATGGGAGTCAAGTCTTCTTTGGTAGTTCCGATTGTCGATGAAGAGCGTCTGTGGGGACTATTGGTTTCACATCACAGTTTACCCCACGTAGTCACCGAGAGAGAATTAGAAGTAGTTCAGTTAGTAGCCGATCAAACCTCAATTGCGATCGCCCAGGCAAACTTACTCGAATCAACCCGCGTCCAGGCACAGCAAGAAGCCTCGATTAACCGTGTCGGGCAGTCTTTACATTCGATGACCCAGATCCAGCTACAACAGGCACTAAAGCAGGCTGTTTCCGCTTTACAAGGATCGGGCGGGAGGGTTTATCTTGCTCCTCAAAACTCAACTGAAAAAGCTCAACTCTATCTGTCTGGGGAACAACCCGTATTGCTGCTGACCAAAACCAACCACAAAACTATATCCCTGGAAGAACATCCCGACTGGCAAGCATGGGTAGAAAGTACCATGCAAACTGAAAATTCAATTCAACCTTGGGCGATCGCCGAACTTGAAGCTAACCTCCTACCAACAGATCTAGAACAAGTATTTAGACCGACTAATATCAAGAGTATTTTAACGATTAAGCTCGAACATAAGCAGAAATATCTGGGATATCTCAATATATTTCGTCAGGGTGTTGATATCGAAACTATTTGGGCAAAACGTCCCGATCTCGACGACTCCCGCAATCAGTTTCCCCGTCGCTCTTTTGAGATTTGGCGCGAACTTCAACAAAACAAGCCCCGTCCCTGGACGGAGAATGAAATCGAACTGGCTCAAACCTTGGGCAGTCACTTTGCGATCGCCATCTATCAATATCAGCTTTACCAGCAAATTAGCAATCTTAATGCTTCCTTGGAACGGCGAGTCAGAGAACGCACCGCAGAGTTAGAGCAAATTAACCAGCAATTAGTCCGAGAAATCAACGATCGGCTTCAAACTAGAGCTTCCCTAGAAAGAATCAGCCACCAAAACGAATTAATCCTTAATTCAGCGGGAGAAGGTATATATGGATTAAATCTAGAAGGAATTACCACCTTTGTTAATCCCGCTGCTGCGGAGATATTGGGCTATAGCGTTGACGAATTACAAAATCAATTAATGCATCAGATAGTCAACCATGCTACCGCTGAAGGGACTGTTTATGCTTGGCAAGAAAATCCGATCTATCAAACTATTCAAACTGGCCAAGTACATCACATAACCAACGAACTATTTCGGCACAAAAATAAATCTAGTTTTCCCGTCGAGTATGTCAGCACGCCAATTAGAGAACAAGGGCAGATAGTTGGTGCGGTAGTAATTTTTAAAGATATTACCGAAAGACAAATTATCGATCGCATGAAAGACGAATTTATCTCGGTAGTCAGTCACGAACTGCGAACCCCCCTAACCTCGATTCGCAGCGCGATTGGCGTACTGTCAAAGAGTGGTTTAGAGTTAGAAGCCAGCAAAAGTCAACGTCTTTTGGAAATTGCCCTCGATAATTCCAATCGTTTGGTGAGGCTAATTAACGACATCCTAGACTTAGAACGGATTAAATCTGGCAGAGTGACAATGGTTAAGGAAAGTTACGATGCTGCCGAGGTGATGACCGATGCAGTCGAGATTATGCAGAATATCGCCGATAAAGCGCGAATACAACTAGCTGTAAAACCCTTATCAGTAAAAGTATGGCTCGATCGCGATCGCATTATTCAAACTCTGACTAACTTAATTAGTAATGCGATCAAATTTTCTCCAGCCCATACCTTGGTCAGTCTAGAGGCACAATTGCAGCAAGATAATACGGTCAGATTTAAAGTCACAGATCGAGGTAGAGGCATTCCCCCAGAAAACCTAGAGACAATCTTCGATCGCTTTCAACAAGTAGATGCTACCGATTCTCGCGATCGTGGCGGAACGGGTTTGGGACTGGCTATCTGTCGCAGTATTGTCCAACAGCATGGCGGTCAAATCTGGGTAGAGAGCATCCTGGGTAAAGGTAGTACATTTTATTTTACTTTGCCTGTTGGTCATTGAACATTGGTCATTGGTGACAAAGGACAAAGAACAAAGGACGCAAATATGAATAAAAGAATTTTAATTATCGATGACGATGATGATATTCGAGAAGCAACCAAAATTTGTTTGGAAATAACTAGCAAATGGGAGATCTTGACCGCAAATTCGGGAAGAAAAGGTTTAACCAAGGCGATCGCCGAATTGCCAGATCTGATTCTGTTGGATGTGATGATGCCTGGGATGGATGGTTTGGAAACTCTTAAGGAATTGAAAGCCAATACAGCAACCGCAGATATTCCCGTTTTTTTTCTCACTGCAAAAGCTCATCCTGCCGAACAGAAACAGTTTACTCGGTTAAAAGTTTCGGGAGTAATAACTAAACCCTACGATCCTTTTGAATTATCCAATCTTATTGCTCGAGTTTTAGGTTAATCCTTAAGTAGTTCGATTTAAATAAAATAAGGTTTGTAATACTATTAGATTCTGTAACTTTCTTGGAATAAATATGAATTTGTGAACTTTTAAATTTATTTTTCGCGTTGATTTTGGCAATAATCTAAATCGGCGATCGCATTTTGATAATATTCACCCAACCAGTTATCAAAAACCTGTTTGGCAGCGCGATCGCGAATGAAAGTATTAACCGTATTGCGCCATTGAGGATCGCCAGTAGGCAAAATTAATCCGTAATAATCGCAGGTTAGAGGTTGTTCGGGTATGGTTTGATAATTGTGTTTATTTAATCCCTGACGGTCGATTTCTCCCGTTAATAGAACGCGATCGCTTACCATCGCATCGATTTTACCTGTATTCACCGCTTGTATTCCTTTGCTTTTGCCATCAGAACCTTCAAAAGCTACAATCTCGGCATTGGGATAGGTTTGTTGTAAATACTGTTTGGTAGTAGTTCCCTTAAGAACGCCTAATCTCATTCCTTTTAGTTGACTGTCAAGATCGATTCGATCCGAGTTATTGTTGTTGACTAAGAAGCGAGTTCCACTGCTAAAAAAAGGATCGGAGAAAACTACATCTTCCCTATCGTTGACGATGGAATTAGCACCGCATTCGAGATGTACGGTATTTTGTGCTACCAGGTCAAATCTGTTGTTAAGAGAAGAAGGTTGACGAACTACCTCTATCCAAAACTCGTTCTAATTCTTTGTCTAATTCGGCAAATCCTTCTTTCACAACGGCGAGATAAAGCTCTTCTTTGGAGGAAAAATGAAGGTAAAAAGTTCCAAAACCCAGGTCTGCTGTTTCGGTAATTTGGGCGATCGTCGCCAGCGATTTGACAAGATTTTAAAGATTTTTAAACGACGATTAACATGTTCAACCACGACTCTTAATCGATTCAATTGACGATTATATTTTTTCTGCTATGAGCGTTAATTTTCCGCCCCGTGGTTGCTTGCTCCGTCTTTACGCGCTCGGAAACCGTTGACTCGCAGGCGGTGCGCTTTTTAATAGGGGTTTCACGCTTTTTTATGAATTTTAGCAATTCCTTGATATCCTTTGTCGGCTATAACTTTAATTAATTTATGAAATTTTACGTCACTAT